>JAFOMZ010000200.1 GCA_017421125.1 Solobacterium sp. | reverse complement strand
GGCATTCGGTTCCTGCTTCAACACAAACTTTCTGATGGAAGTGCCCGGCGGACTCAGGATTGCATTTATTCAGGGCGTTTATACAGCAGTGACAAAGTACGGATTCATGCACAGCAATCCCAACCTTGTCATCCGCCAGCTCTCCAGGATCGACATGTTCCCCGAGATCTATGATCAACTGATCGACTGCGTAAAGGATACGCAGACAGGACTGATGGCATTTATGTGCCACCACCACAAGACAAAAGACCCTGTGAAAACCGCAGCCGATATGAACCGCGATCTGGAAGCCGCCGGCATCAATGCATCGGTATTTGTGCCGGAAGCCGGGAAATGGATCACTGTCGGAAATTATATTGAATTTGATGATTGAGCATACGATGCCGGGTGAACCCCGGCTTCAGCTTTATGCGGATTACTTAAGATGATCACGGAATCCGCTGATGATAGCCATATCGGTTTCATTCAGATTTCTTCTGCTCGAATACAGATAAAAGAAATTGTAGGAGATCTGAGGCGTGAGAGGAAGCCAGCGGCATCCGTACCGCTGTGCATGCCATTGGGGAATAAAGGAGATGCCCTCGTTATTTCTGATTCCTGCCGCAGTGTTTCTTAAGGAGCCTGCTTTGACTGTTTCCAGACCGGAAAGGTTATAGTACTGCATCCGGGAATCCTGAATCTCCCGGTAGAATGACAGTTCCTGCGAGACAAACATCCGGTAATTTCCTGCTGCTTCGGGAAATGAGGCATCATTGATATCATTGCATGGAAACCCGTCGGGGACGGCCAGTACAAATTCGCCGCCGTTCAGCACTACATGATTCAGGAAAGAAGGAGGTTCGGTATGAAAAGGAAAAACCCCGATATCATACTGGCCTCTTTTCAGATAATCCATGGCGGAAGAAGAGTCTGCGGAAAAGACCGAGATAAATGACTGCGGCCTTGCGGCTTTCAGCATGGGGTAGATTGACTCCATGAAGAAGTTGTAAATTGTATGGTCAATGAATACAGAATATCTGTCCCGTCGGGAAGCGACGGCTTCCTCAACGTTTTTCAGTGTTTCTTTTTCGATCAGAAGAAGCTTTTTCCCTGCATCGAGATAGATTTTTCCTTTCTCGGTCGGCTCCATACCGTTCCCGGTTTTCTGAAACAGAGGAAAGCCCATTCTTTTCTCGATGATTCCTATATGTTTGCTGAGGGCAGGCTGGGAAATAAAGCATCGTTCAGCAGCTTTCGTAATGTTTTTCTCCTCTTCCACAGCCAGAAGATATTCAAAAATTCGGATTTCCATAGTTTGTTTCCTTTGCGTGCGCGAGCATTGTCTTCGCAAGATCATTCATTGAAACTGTTTCCGGATGGATATGCATTCTCAGATTGCTGAAGAGGCTGAAGAGTGTCTCTTCTTCGACTGTCGGTTCATAGTTTTCGCGGAAGATCAGACCACCTCTGATAAAGGTTCTTACCGGCAGGTGGAACAGAACCAGATCATTATCTTCCGGTATGACATCCTCGGCAAAAAAACAGGCGAAATTTCCGGAACGGACAAGACGGTACAATGCGGCGGAATTCTGCAGGCGGAAAAAGATTCTTGGTTTCAGTCCGAACTGGTGCAGAACTCTGTCGGTGATCTGTCCGACAACAGTCCCGGTGCTGAGGCAGATGAATTCAATATCTGAAAGAGAAAGCAGATCTTCGTGTGAAATATCATGGATGCGCTGCCCGTGCTGACCGTATTTCCGGCTGACGGGATGTATGCCGGGAAGTACAAGCAGAAGTTCTGACTCGGTGCATTGAGCGATTTTGGTGTTCGGGAACAGCCGGGCATCATAAAGGGAAAGCACACAGCTGATCCTGTCTTCTTTCAGCGCCTTAACCAATGCGCTCGTTGTATCCTCCATGGGAGAAATCTCAAGGGTAGGATATATGGAGAATAATGCGGGTGTGAGGTCTGCAAGGGAATTCGCACCGAATGCGGGAGGAATTCCCAGACGCAGTTCTCGGACACGCTCTCCGTCGATCATCTGCAGATCCCTCTGCATCCGGGCAATTACATCTTTCATGCGCATGATGCCGAGCTGATACTGCTTCCCGGCTTTGTTCAGTTTCAATTCTCCGCTGTCACGTTCAAATAATTCTGTTCCGAGCTGCTGTTCAAGACCGGTCAGATAACGGTATAAAACCGAACGGGAGATACCTGAAAGCCGTTCGGCACCTGCAAAGCTCCCGGCATCCGCAATTGCCGTGAAATAGTCAAACTGTTTTGTGTTCATATATGAAACCTCTGCATAAATCATATTTCATTGATTGCTTTATAGCAACGGCTGTTGCGTTTTGGTTATGACTGTAGCCCTGTTTTTATATTTCAGAAATGTCCGGAATTCATTTATGTTTTAGTTAGAAAAAGAGCATTCCTGCTCATAGTCAAGGGAGGACTTATGACAGCAACAAACCAGGCACAGCCTAAAATGAAACTCAGTGAGATCTTCACGAAAAACCTGATCATATTCATGATCGTCCACTTCCTTTCCGACTGCAGCAACAACATGATCACAGCGTTCATCAATATGGGCGCAAAAGCAGCCGGAATTTCTGCAGCCGCGATCGGTCTTGCGGCATCCACATATTCTATTGCAGCATTGGTGACGAGAATGCCTGCCGGAAACATGACGACCACACAGAAGAAGCGTCTTCTGGTCATCGGTGTGATCGCATTCCGTTATCTGACAAGCTTCCTGCTGGGAACAGTCGGTATGTCCAGCTCTACAATGTTTATCATCTTCAGAACGATCAACGGTCTTGGCTGGAGTGCGGCCGGCGTTGTCATTCCCGCAATTGAAGCGACACTGCTAGACAAGCGCGCTATGGGTACGACTTATGCCGTATATACAGCACTCTCCGCATTTGCCAAAGGTATGGTCAGATCACTCGGTGTCAGCGTTTATCAGTCCAGCGGTATCGTAACAGCAACTCTGGCAGCCGGCGGATTCGCTCTTGCGGCGATCCTGCTTGTCAACTTCATGGATTGGAATGATGAAAAGCTTCAGCGCATCAAGCCCAGAGGCGGCAAGAAAGGTCTGTTCAGCGGCGTCAACAAGAACTACATGGGTGTCTGCTTCCTGATGGGATGCGCAGTCGTTACATGGACACTGAACCAGCAGTTCAACAATGTTCTTGCCCAGGAAAGAGGCATTGACATCGCGACGATCCTAGCCATTACAGCAGTGATCTCTTCTGTATGGGGATTTGCCGCAAGTGCGCTCTGCGACTTCATCAAGCCGAAGTACGTCCTTGTATTCACATATCTTGTTCTCGGTATCGGCACGATCATTCTCGGCAGAGCAGAAACATACAACATGTTCCTGATCGGTGAAATTCTCTGCACGATCGGTACCGGCTACAGTAAGATCCAGACACTGTATCTCTATAAAGCGTGCGCACCGGAAGAAAGACCTTCCGTTCATGCAACAAGCTTCTTCGTGACTGATATCTTCTCACTCGTTGCCGGCGCAATGATCCCGCTGATCGCACTCGGTATCCCGGGTGACTCCGTAGGTGCGTATCTGCTGGCTGCCATGACGATCAAAGGTCTGGCGCCCGGGCCGCTGCTGCTCAGAACAAACCCGACATATGTCTACACGATCTTCTGCACGATCCTTGTCAGTGCAATCCTGATTCTGCTTGTTCAGTTTGTTGGTGTAAAACTCTTCCCGACGATCCTGAACGCACCGTATCACTATCTGTTCGGAACGATCCTAGCATTATGCTTCACAGGTGCGTATTCCAACGGAAACAGTATGTTTGCGCTCCGTATGCTGTTTATCTTTGCAATCCTCGGCGTACTGTTCGCAATGTTCAAGCTTCCGCAGGGACCGTTCGTACTGAGTTTCGTCCTTGCCAATACATTAGAGACCAAGTTCCGTACAGCGATCACTTACTCCAACACAGGAGGATATCTGGAATTCTTTACAAGACCGGTCAGCCTGATCCTTCTGCTTGTCGCGCTCTTCTCACTGCTGTCGCCGTTTATCAAACTGCCGAAACTGGGAAAGAAAAGCGAAGACTGAACATACATCAATGCTTCGGGCCTGCTGTTTGAAGCAGGCCTTTTACGCAATAAGGAAAAGACATCATGAAAGATATGAAAGAGACATTAACCGATATAACCAATAAGGCAAGAGCCGCAAAGATCAGCTGGATGACGTATACACTGGTTTTTATCGGTGCCGGATATATGTTGTTTATCGGAGGATGGCTCCTTGGCCTTTCCATGATCGTTTTCAATATTGCTCTGTACTTCCTGCTCGGAAGAAAACTGATCACCGCACATGAAAATGCGCTGAATGAAGGCAGTATCCGGTTTGGCCTGTGTGCCGGAATGAAAAAAACAGAATTTACGGGATCGGAAGGTCTGAGCGCAGAGTCTTTCTCATCCAGAAAGATGCTTCCGTTTGATCCGGCTTCCGGGAAACTGCTGGTCCGTCAGGGATTTCAGTTCAGAAAAGACAAAATGTCTTTCAAAGGCTGGGAGATCACATTCCACTATCCGGATCTGTCTGCCGGCAAAAACAAATATGAGTTCATGAGCGGTTCCCTGTTCAGCTGCACTGGGGATGACAGCGGAAAACTGCCGGACCTTCTGCTGCTCAAAAAGAATATGCTTACCGGACAGGCTGAACAGGATCTGATCAGCAGATATCATCAGCTCCCGTTCTCTGATGAAGAATGCGGGTTCCGCCTGTATGCAGGGGGTGAAGAAGAACCGGACGCATCTCTGACCGCCGGATATCTTGAACTGATCCGTGCAGTTCCTGCACTTGGAGCTGTCAGAACAGACGATCAAGGTGTATGGATCTATCTGAACAACCGCTTTTACACGGAAAAGGTCCGCCCCGGATTTATTCCATCCGAAACACAACTGAAACGCAATCCGCTTCCGGAACGTGATGCAATGCTTGTATTCTTCCGGACAGCTTTCAAGAATAAAATAGAAGGAGAATGAAACGTATGAAACCAGCATTACAGACAATGGTCATTGAAGAAGACATCGAAAAGATCGGCGCATATGAGGCGCTCAGAAAGGTAAAGGAGATCGGATATGAAGCAATTGAGATCTCCGGCCATCTGAATCTTGATGATGAGACGATCGACCAGATCGAACGGGCATGCAAAGACTTCGGCCTTGAAGTATGCGCACTGAGCTGCGAATATACAGGTAAGGTACAGCGTAAGTCGTTCTTCCCCGGACACCGTCAGCTCAGCCTGCTGAATGACTTTGAAGGAACTGTTGAAGTTGCGAAACGTCTGAACTGCACAACGCTCCGTTTTGCCGGTCAGCCGGTCGAAATGTTCCATGATGATGTCGAAGAAATGCGTGAATACTTCAGACTCACATCAGAATTCGCAAAGCGCCTTGCAGAAGAAGGGATCACACTGTGTGCGCATAATCATGAGAGTGAATTCCATCAGATCGAAGGCAAGACCGAGTGGCAGTGGTCTGTAGAAGAATGTCCGGAACTTCACTATGAAATGGATATCTTCGGAGTCCAGATGTCCGGTCTTTCACCGATCGATTTCCTGAAGACAGCTGCCGGAAGAGTTGACCTGATCCACTATTCCGATATTGCGATCGCTGTGAAGGAAGACCCGAGATTCACACTGGATATGATCCAGCGAGTACCGCTCGGTCTCGGCAATATCAATGCCCAGGCAGTCAAGACAGCAGCTGAAGAAACAGGCACAAGATACTTCATTATGGAAGCAGCCAGGATGGAAGGCCTGGATGGCTATCAGGTCATGAAGCTGGCCCTGGACAACTACAATAAACTTGTCTGAGTAACTTTGATACGGAAAGGAAAAAGCAGTTATGTCAATGCAGACGACCGTTCCTGTTATGTCACGCATGAAGGATGAAGACCTTGCGTTCATCCGTGAAATGGGCGTTGAACATGTGGAACTGAACATTAAAGAAGACGAAATTGATGTCGGACATCTGAATGAAGTGCGTGAGCGTTTCGCACAGTACGGACTCACACCGGTCCTGCTTTCCTGCAATGCGCTTCAGAAGAATAAGATCATTGATCTTGGCCTTGAAGGAAAGGACGAAGAGATCCGCAAATTCAATGAATTTGTCAAAGTGGCTGCTGAAGCAGGCTATCATACCGTATCGGTTGCCTGGCAGCCCAATGGGATCCATCGCTCCGGCAGAGCGGTCAGACCGCAGACAAGAGGCGGCGTATCCGCCTATTTCGACGCAGCTGACGGAAGTATCGAAGAGATCAAAAATGACCGTGTTTATACGGTTGATGAAATCTGGAAGAATTTTGAATACTTCCTGGAAGGTGTCGGTCCGACAATGCAGGAATGCGGTGTCCGCATGGCACTGCATCCGAATGATCCGCCTGTGGAATATGTATGCGGTGTCGGAAGCCTGATCTACCGTTCCGATGATTACCGCAGAGCATTCGCACTCGATAAATGGGACTGTGTCGGCGTAAAACTCTGCATCGGATGCTGGCTGGAAGGCGGTGAACAGTTCGGTAATGTGATCAAGGACATCGAGGAATTCGTAGCTGCAGATAAAGTCGTCAGTGTTCATTTCCGCAATGTCAGCGGAACGGTTCCTTATTTTGAGGAAACACTGGATGAAGACGGATATGCCAACATGTATGAGATCATGAAGACACTTGTCAGAAGCGGTTATAAAGGACCGATCTCCGTTGACCATGCGTTTAAGGGATATGAATCATTCGGCGGAATGCTCGGCGCATTTGCTTATCCTACCGGACATATGAAAGGTATGGAAAGAGCAGCTGAGATCGAGCTGGGGCTGCGCGATCGTTAATACTTGGAAAGATCCTTCCGGATCGAAAAACTGAACCGGGAGGATTTTCTTTTTCCCGATACAGAAAGGAACGTATTTCAGCTTAATGAAATGATTTGTTTCGTTATCTGCATGAATTGATGGCCGCATAATGAAACCTGCGGATTTTGGATGAACACTGCATGTTTTATGTACTTTCAGCAATTTATAGTACTTGTGGGCTATACAGGGAGAATACGACAATGAAAACAAAGAATGACGGTATCGTTTCTAAACTGCTTGCATCAACCAATATTCCAGCAATGTTCCATGCGGCTCAGCAGTTTCCCAAAGAGCATATCAATGTTTCGGATATACCAGAAATGATCAGAAAGGAATTGAACAGACCTGAGATCTCAGAAAAGATCAGACCCGGCAGCAGAATTGCGATCACTGCAGGAAGCCGCGGGATCCGCAATGTTGCGCTGATCACGAAGACCATCGCAGATCATGTTCGTGAACACGGCGCGGTTCCGTTTATCGTACCGGCTATGGGAAGTCATGGCGGTGCCAGCGCAGAAGGACAGCTGGAGATCCTTGCCGGATACGGCATTACGGAGAGCTCAATGGGATGCAGGATCCTGTCCTCGATGGAAACAGTGCTGCTGGGTGAAACACCTGATGGAAAACCTGTTTATATGGACAGAAACGCTTATGAAAGTGATGGTGTCATTGTGTCCTGCCGTATAAAACCGCACAATGCGTTCCGCGGTCCTGTAGAAAGCGGTATATGCAAGATGATGACGGTTGGTCTTGGCAAACAGAAGGGTGCTTCCTTTGTCCATTCAGATGGCATGGACCATATGGCAGAGAATATTCCGGCAATGGCAGAAGTTGTACTGAACAGCGGGAAGATCCTGTTCGGGCTTCCATGTATTGAAAACGCCTATGATGAGACGATGATGTTTGAAGCGGTCCTGCCTGAGCATGTGCTGAGCAGGGAACCGGAACTGCTGAAAACTGCATTCGCCAATATGCCTTCCATCCTTGTAAAAAGCGCAGACGTGCTGATCGTAGATGAGATCGGCAAGAACTACAGCGGTACAGGCGTTGATCCGAACATTACCGGGACTTTTTCTACACCGTACGCTTCCGGAGGCCTTGATGTACAGAGGACCTGTTTTCTGAACCTGAGTAAGGAATCACATGGCAATGCGTTAGGGGTCGGACTGGCAAGCTGTATTACAAAAAAGATATTTGATGAGATCGATGTGGAAAAGATGTATCCAAACTGCATTACAAGCACGGTACTGCGATCTGCTATGATCCCGTGCGTCGTCGGGAATGACCGTGAGGCAGTTCAGCTCTGTATAAGGACATGCAACAGGATCGATCCGGAACATGTGAGAATCGTCAGGATCGCAAACAGTCTGCACATCGGAACGATCATGCTGTCGGAAGCGTATTATGATGATGCGGTCAATGGGAAATACCCCGGACTGACAGCATTTGATAAACCTGAGCCGCTGATCTTTGATGAGACAGGGAATCTGCTGACACCGATGATGTAAATGGAAATCCTTCATGCGGGAATTTCATTATGGTGAAACCTATTTCAGCCGAATGAAATGATTCGTTTCGATATTTGATCCGATCAGCCATTGTGTGATGAAACTGTTTATTTTTGGATGTTTGGGATGTGGAACGGGTGGTCCGCTTTGTATATATTATGGTTGTGGAACGAAAGATCCATTATCAACCGGGAAGAGTCGAGCAGCTTACCGGTAAAAATTCCCCTTTGTTGTGAAAAACCGGGTCGGATCTGATATCAGATACGATCCTGTTTTTCATATATGGGATCTTAAATGGAGGACGATCATATGACTGACAGAAAACGATTTGCCTACAAAAATCCAAAACCCAGATGCGGAGGAAACCTGAAAACAAGATGGAATTATACTGAACCGGCCTACAGGATGGCACCGCATGTATGGAATGTCGGAGGACAGGATGATGTTTCCGCATATCTGCTGGACAGTGGTGAGGGACTGATCCTGATCGATACCGGATATGAGGATACGCTTTATCTGCTGATCGATCATATCTGGCGGATCGGATATGACCCTGCGGATATTAAAAAGATCCTGCTGTCTCATTATCACGGTGACCATTCCCAAGGCGCCAGACTGATCCAGGAAATGGCAGGAGGCAAGGAAAACTGTGAGATCTGGCTTTCTGAAGCAGATGAGATCAATCATCAGAGAACAAAGGATGAAACGGTCCCGATGGAAGTACTTCCATATGAAGTGACAAATTTCTATGATCCGCAGGAACCGATCATGCTGGGCAGATTTGTGATCCGTACCAGACTGACGCCGGGACATACATGGGGTGCTACATCGTTCTTCTTCGATGATACGGATGAAGAGACAGGAAAGACATATCATTGCGCAATGCATGGCGGACTTGGGACTGTGATGATGAAACCCGGAACACAGCGTATGGAACATGAACTGATGACGCCGGAAGGGGCATTCCGCTTCATACGGGATTGTCTGGAACTGGCGGAGATGGATGTGGACATTAATCTTCCGAGTCACCTCAATCAGGCAAATCTGGATGAAAATCTTCCGGAAGACCTGAATGACTATACATGGTTCGTGAATGATTACAGCTGGCATGACATGCTTGTCAACAGGGATGAAGAGGTCATGTCCTACTACCCGGAAATCTATCCGGATCTGGTACGTACCATTCCGACTTTGAAATAATTTGTTTCAATTGAAAGTGAAACGTGCAATTTGAAACACGTTAATTGTTTCTGTGAAAAAAGAATGTATTATTTAGATTACCTTAAATTGAAGTGGTTTTCACAAATTGATAGAGTGTAAATGTAAAAAGATGCGGTAACGCGCAATTGATCTGTAAGGAGGAAAATATGACAGATTTCAAGACAAAAAAGATTGGTTTTATCGGTCTCGGCGTCATGGGAAGACCCATGGCAATCAACCTTGTCAAAGCAGGATACGAAGTACATGTTTATGACAGAAAAGAAGAAAACATGGCAGCAGTTGTTGAAGCAGGCGGTCATTCCGCTTCCTCCAACAAGGAACTGGCACAGATATGCGATGTCATCGTTACAATGGTTCCCAACAGCCCCCAGGTCAAAGATGTTCTCTTCGGCCCTGAAGGAATCGCCGATGACATGAAGGAAGGCTCTTGCTTCATTGACTGCTCTTCCATCAACCCGATCGCTTCCAAAGAGATCAGCGCTGAACTGGCAAAGAGAAATATCCCGATGCTTGATGCACCGGTATCCGGCGGTGAACCCAAGGCAATTGACGGAACACTGAGCTTCATGGTCGGCGGTCCCCAGGAACTGTTTGACGAGGCAAAACCGATGCTGGAAGTCATGGGTGCTTCTGTTGTCAGATGCGGAGAAGTCGGTGCCGGCAATACAACAAAGCTTGCCAACCAGATCGTTGTTGCATGCAACATCCAGGCTTGCGCTGAAGCTTTCACACTTGCCCAGATGGCAGGCGTTGATCCGGAACTCGTGTTCCAGGCGATCAGAGGCGGGCTTGCCGGTTCCACAGTTATGAACGCAAAAGTACCGATGATGCTGGAAGGCAATACAAAGCCGGGCTTCAGGATCGATCTGCACATCAAAGACCTGAACAACGCACTGGACGCTGCGCATACAGTCGGCGCGCCTGTTCCGATGACAGCAGCTGTACAGGAAGTCCTGCAGTGGCTCCACAACAACGAAGCAGGCTCCTTCGACCACAGCGCGATCGAACTCTACTATGAGAAGCTGACAGGCATCAAGCTCGGACGATAAGAAACAACAGATAAACGAGGATCAGAATATGAACACAGAATTTATGAAGGGTGTGGTCGTCCCGATCGTTACACCTATCGATGAGAATGAAAAAGTCGATGAGAAGCTGATGAGAGAACAGACAGAATATGTCATCAGCCACGGGATGCACGGGATCCTCGCGTTTGGCTCCAACGGAGAGTTCTTCCAGGCGGAAGAAGATGAGATGGAAAGAACGCTTGAGATCATCATCGATCAGACAAACAAACGTGTGCCGGTGTATTTCGGTATCGGCGCGATCAACACGAAGAAGTGCATCCGTCTTGCAAAGATGGCGGTATCCAAAGGAGCTGACGCTGTATCTATCCTCCAGCCGATGTTCCTGAAACCCAGTGAGCGTGAACTGTTCAATCACTTTAAAATCAATTGCGGAAGCAGTACCGGAAACACCCGTGCTGATCTACAACAATCCCGGCCGTGTCGGCTATGGACTGACTGCCGCATTTGTTGACCGTCTTGCCCATGAGGTACCGAACATTGTCGGTATGAAGGACACATCCGGGGATATTACCCTGACAGAGGAGTGCATCCGCAGGACCAGAGACATCGACTTCAAGGTGTTCGGCGGAAAAGACACACTGCTGTATGCCAGCCTGTGCGTTGGTGCTGCAGGCGGTGTCTGCACAGCCGGAAACTTCATGCCCGTGCTGATCGGTGATGTATATGAAAAGTTCGCTGCAGGTGACCTGAAAGGCTCCCTGGAAGCGCAGTTCAAACTGAATCCGGTACGTCTGTCCATGGATCTTGTACCTTTCCCGAATGCCGCAAAGGACATGATCCGTCTGGAAGGCAGGGAAGCAGGCGTTCCTTATCTGCCCGGTCTGCCTACAGAAGAAGGACCTCAGCTGGAAGCTATGCGGAAGGCCATGAAAGAAGCAGGACTGATCTGAGTTTCACAGATGATCCCCGCGCGCTGCGGGGATCTTATGCTTTTCAAAGGATCGTCTGTTCCGGCGGCAGAAAACGTGTCAGAATATAGTCAGAGCATGAACTGAACCGCACCATTATCATTCTTTAACGTTTGGCAGGTGAATTATGAACAAAAATCTAAGAAATGACGCCCAGCAGATCATCGATGCGAGCATTCGCGCTGTTCTGCCCGACACTGCAGTAGAACGGGCACTCAAAGAGTTCCGTCCTTCCTCCGGCAAAATTCTGCTTGCCGCGATCGGCAAAGCAGCCTGGCAGATGGCAGCAGCGGCAGTCAGATGTCTTGATCATGTGGATGACGGTATCGTTATCACAAAATATGATCACGTCATGGGAGAGATCCCTGGTGTCAGATGCTTTGAAGCAGGGCATCCTGTACCGGACGAAAACAGTTTTTCCGCGACCCAGAAGGTACTGGATATGGTCAGCGGACTGAAGGAAGAGGATACGGTCATCTTCCTGATCTCGGGAGGCGGAAGCGCATTGTTCGAAAAACCGCTTATTCCCGGAGAAGAACTTCAGAATATTACGAATCAGCTGCTCGCATCCGGTGCGGATATCGTTGAGATGAACACGATCCGCAAACGCCTGAGCGCAGTCAAAGGCGGAAAGTTCGCCGGCGCGGCTGCACCTGCAAGGATCTTCAGCATCGTGCTCAGTGATATTCTCGGCGACCCGCTCGATATGATCGCCAGCGGTCCCGCGTCACCCGATACATCGACATGCGAAGACGCGCTGAATATCGTGAAAAAGTACCGTCTGAGGCTGACGGAAGAAGCTGACAGACTGCTTCATATCGAGACCGCGAAGCAGCTGGACAATGTCACGACCAGGATCACGGGAAGCGTCAGGGAACTCTGCGCGGCCGCAAAGGAAAAGTGTGAAGAACTGGGTTATGAAACGTTCCTGCTGACAGACCTGATGAACTGTGAGGCAAGGGATGCGGGCAGCCTGCTCGGTTCTGTTCTGAGGACGCACGCAAACGACGGGAAAAAGATGGCTTTCATTGCCGGAGGTGAGACGGTCGTTCATCTGAAGGGCATGGGGCTCGGCGGCAGAAACCAGGAGATCGCGCTTTCCGCAGCGGCACAGATCGCCGGACTGCCCAATGCTGCGCTGTTCTCATTCGGCAGTGACGGTACTGACGGTCCGACAGACGCGGCAGGCGGATACAGTGACGGAGACACAGCTGAAACACTTCTGAAACAGGGTCTCAAGATCGCCATGGTACTGGATGACAACGATGCATACCATGCGTTGAAAGTCTGTGACGGGCTGATCATGACCGGTCCTACCGGCACGAACGTCAATGACGTGACGGTCGGCCTGATCGGGGAATAACAGAAGAACAGGGACATTCCGGAGGGACCGGGGTGTCTTTTTCTATGAGCGCATGATAAAAGGCAGAAGCGGACAACGGCTTCTGCCGGAAAAGAGGGAGGTTCTTTTCAATGAATGTTCAGAGGCATGTCACGTTTTTGACTGCACTGTATGAATGAGGGATCTTCTCAGCTGCCTTATGTCCGACAGCTACCGCAATCTCATACACATATCCTTCCGGGATCTGCAGGGCGTTATTGAAATAAGCCATTTTTTCACCGGTCATAACGTTTCTGATGCAGCCGATGATCAGACTGCCGAGACCCAGTCCTTCTGCAGCCAGTGCCAGGGTCTGAGCGGCAATGCCCGCATCGACTCCGGACCAGTGGAATCCGCTGTCTCCGCTGAGAATGAAGACAACAGGAGCTTCATAATAGAAATTGTGACCGTTCGGCTTTCTTTCCTTAACCAGTTCCTCCTGGATCTCACTCAGGATCGGATTGTCACCTTTCAGCACGGTAAAATGGATCTCCTGTTTATTGGCTGCAGTCGGTGCCTGAAGACCTGCATTGATCAGGATCTCCAGTTCTTCTTCACTCAGTGCTTCCCCGGTATAACTGCGGGTTGAACTTCTGTCAGCGATCGCTTTCAATACATCTTTCATATGATGTTTACCTCTTTTTCTTTCTGTAACAAGTATAGTTGGGAAACGGCTTGAAATTCAAATAAAGTGACCGCAGAACTTCCCGCTGATGATCGGAATACCTGCCTGGAAATAAGGATGACAAGGCATCATGAAACTGCTGACAGCGGTACTGCATGTCCACCGGGATGTGCAGATCATGCGCCGTTGCACATTTTTCGGACTGAAGCATGATTCCTGCGGGAATCTTTGCCCGAAACGGCACAGAAATTGTATACTGTAGTTGGAATTGAATGCTGTGATTTTCACCTGATAAGGATCCTCAGGATGCGGATGGCAGATCCGCGGTCAGGAGCAGACCGGCATCAGATAAAGACTCTATAAACAGGAGATTACTATGGAACTGAAGAAGATCGTGATCACCGGAGGACCGTGTGCCGGCAAGACGACAGCGATGAGCTGGGTAATGAATAACCTTACCAGGATGGGCTGGTGCGTTCTGTTCGTCCCGGAAACAGCTACCGAACTGATCAGCGGCGGAGTTGCGCCATGGACTTGCGGTACGAATCTTGATTACCAGAAAGTCCAGGTCAGGCTGCAGCTGACCAAAGAGGAACTGTTTGAACAGGCAGCCCGCACCATGAAACATGATAAGATCCTGATCGTATGTGACAGGGGCTTCATGGACAACAAAGCATATATGACAGAAGAGGAATTTGCGGAGGCTGCTGCTTCCGTCAACGGCAATATCCATGAGCTGAGAGACCGCTATGACGCTGTGTTCCATCTTGTGACCGCAGCCAACGGTGCAGAGGAATTCTATTCCAACGAAACCAACGCTGCCAGATATGAGAGTGCAGAAGAAGCAATCGATCTGGATAACCGTCTGATCTCTGCGTGGATGGGTCATCCGCACTTTACGATCATCGACAACTCAACGGACTTCGAACATAAGATGATGCGTCTGCTGAACGCGATCATTGCGTTCCTCGGGGAACCTGAACCTGTTGCGATGCGCAGGAAATTCCTTATCGAATATCCGGATCTTGACTGGCTCGACAGTCATCCTCTGACCAGGAAACTCGATGTGATCGAAACATACCTGAAGGCTCCTGAAGGAAGCACATATCATATCAAGCAGACAGGCGAGAACGGACACTGGACCGCGGTCGCCACCAAGAAGATCAGACAGGCAGGCGTCAAGTCACTGGAACTTGAACGCAGGCTGTCGGAAGACCATTATCTGGAACTGCTGGAGGATGTGGATACATCGCTCCGTACCCTGTACAAGACCAGATACTTCCTGGCTTATGACAGACAGTACTTCGTTATCGATCTGTTCCCGTTCTGGCATGAGCAGGCGATCCTGTCCGTACAGATCCCATCGGAGGATGCGGAGATCCGTTTCCCGGAAGAGATCCATGTGATCAGGGAGGTCACAGACGAAGAAGAATTCCGCAACCATTATCTGGCAATGCGTGTTGCCTGACCGATACACCGAAGCTCCTGCACAGGAGCTTTTTGTATGCATGATCAAGTGTTGTCTAAAACAATGTTTTCACATAAAATAGATATAGAAGTTTAAGCAGCACATAATGATCAAAATCATTGAATTGGAGAGATTATGGCAAAAACAATGAAAAAGACAGGCACGGGTACAAAAACCGCTGCCAAAAAGAGTGCGGAACAGAAGCCGCTGGATCCTGTTTTTCTGACCGGTTTTGACAGATATCTGTTGGCACAGGCTACGAATTACAAGGTCTACAAGAAAATGGGGGCACATCCCGCAAAGCTGGATGGAAAGCAGGGCATGCATTTTGCTGTATGGGCACCGCATGCCAAAGCAGTTTCGATCGTCTGCGACAGGAACAACTGGGATCCGACAGCCAATTATATGCTGCCGCTGGAAAAGAGCGGTGTATATGAAGGCTTTATCGAGGGGATGGGTTTCGGCGAGATCTATAAGTATGCGATCCTGACCAAGAAAGATGAGATCCTCTATAAGGCTGACCCGTACGGATTCTCTGCGGAATTCAGACCCGGAACAGCCAGCAGAACAGCCGATATCGAAAACTATAAGTGGCATGATGCGAAATGGATGAAGCACCGTGCTGAATCCGGTACGTTCGACCAGCCTATGGCGATCTATGAAGTTCAGCTCGGCAGCTGGTTCAAATCCGATAATCCGGATGTGAACGGCGGATTCCTGAACTACCGTGAATATGCGAAGGAACTGGTCGACTATGTCACATACATGGGCTACACGCATGTTGAGCTGATGGGCATCGCTGAATATCCGTTTGACGGTTCCTGGGGCTACCAGGTAACAGGCTATTACGCGCCGACCAGCAGATACGGCGATCCGAAGGACTTTATGTATCTGGTCGATTACCTGCACCAGCACAACATCGGCGTCATTCTCGACTGGGTTCCTGCCCACTTCCCGAAGGATGCGCATGGTCTGGCTGATTTTGACGGTGAAGCGCTGTTCGAATATGCCGATCCGAGAATGGGAGAACATCCTGACTGGGGCACAAAGTGCTTTGACTATTCCAAACCGGAAGTCAAGAACTTCATGATCGGCAACGCGCTGTACTGGTATGACGAGTATCACGTAGACGGACTGAGAGTCGATGCTGTCGCTTCCATGCTGTATCTGGACTATGGCAGAAGAGACGGCCAGTGGATCCCGAACAAATACGGCGGAAACGGAAACCTGGATGCGATGGAATTCTTCAAGCATCTCAACAGTGTCATCCGCGGCAGAAAAGACGGAACGATCATTATTGCGGAAGAGTCTACCGCATGGCCGAAGGTCACGGAAACACCGGAAAACGACGGTCTTGGCTTTACATACAAGTGGAACATGGGCTGGATGCATGACTTCCTGGATTACATGAAGCTTGACCCGTATTTCCGCAAGGACAACCACAACAAGATGACATTCGGCATGAGCTACGCGACAAGCGAGAAGTTCATCCTGGTGCTGTCGCATGATGAGGTCGTTCACCTGAAGTGTTCCATGATCAACAAGATGCCGGGACTCGACGGTGACAAGTTCAGGAACCTGAAGTGCGGATACTTCTTCATGTTCGGTCATGCCGGCAAGAAGCTGCTCTTCATGGGCCAGGATTTCGCCCAGTATCATGAGTGGGATGAAAAGGTCGCGCTTGACTGGTATCTGTGCGATGAGCCTCTGAACAAGGACATGCAGAACTTTGTCAGGGACCTGCTCCATATGTACCGCAAGTATCCTGCAATGTATAAGCTGGATGATTCCTGGAACGGATTCAGCTGGGTCAATGCGGATGACGCATCCCGCAGTATCTTCAGTTTC
>JAFOMZ010000199.1 GCA_017421125.1 Solobacterium sp. | reverse complement strand
CATCATAGTTTGCAGTAAGACGCTTTTTGAATTCTTCATTCCAGTTCTGGTCAATCATGACTTTTTCCTTTCTGCAAGGAATACATGCACATCGCTCAGCTGCGGCATAACTCTGAGTGCACCCTTCCTTGTTGTAACGATCGAAGCAGCTGCATTGGCTGTCTCAAGCATATCCTTCAGGTCTTCGGCTGTCAGACCATCAAGGCCCTTGTCCAGCACCATATTCAGCATGCATGCGCAGAAGGTGTCTCCTGCACCTGTAGTTTCAATTGTCTTTTCCTGAAGGAATGCCGGTACTTCAACTCTGAGGTTGCCATAGCATGCACGGCTGCCGGCAGGTCCCATAGACAGGCAGATCAGCTTCAGGTTCGGATATGTTTCCTGAAGATGTCTGATGCCCTCTTCATAGTCCTGTTTGCCGGTGAACCATGTGATCTCATTATCGGAGATCTTCAGAACATGAGCATGTCTCATACCGTACGCGATCTGTTCCTTTGCCTGATCGAGCGTATCCCAAAGCGGTTCTCTCAGATTCGGGTCAAATGTAATGATGAGGCCGGCATCTTCCGCTACGGCGATCGCCTTCTGGGTCGCGCTTCTGACAGGTTCATCAGTCAGTGACAGTGAACCGAAGTGGAACAGTCTTGCACTCCTGATCAGATCAACATTAACTTCTTCCGCGCGCAGGTTCATGTCTGCACCGGGTTTTCTGTAGAATGCAAAATCTCTGTCACCGTTCGGCAGTTTCAATACCAGAGCCAGCGTTGTGTGTACATCGTTGTCAAAGCAAAGACCCTCTGTAACGATACCCTGTTCGGCGATAGCGCCGGCAAGCATCTTACCGAATCCGTCGTTGCCGACCTTGCCGATAAATCCTACCTTTTTTCCGAACCTTGTCAGCATGCTCAATACGTTGCAGGGTGCTCCTCCGGGATTTGCTTCCATAAGAGGGTTTCCCTGTTCAGACATTCCGTTTTCCGTGAAGTCTATTAAAAGTTCTCCCAAAGCAACAACATCAAGCCGGGGACGGTTGTTAGTAGTCATACGATTCCTCCCATCAATTTTGATACTTCTGTGACACCAATACTAGTGATATTGTACTATTTAAGTGTGTCAAAAGAAAGACAGGAATCCCTCAAGTTCCAAAAGAAAGGTAATTTATGATACAGCCTGTTTGTAAAGATTTGTTTCTTCTTTCACGCCCGTCAAAAGATGCGGATATTTCCGATCTTCAGACAGCAGCCGATCTCATGGACACCCTGAAAAGCCGCAGGGATTCATGTGTAGGCATGTCGGCAAACATGATCGGCGTACTGAAGCGGATCATCGTTTTCAGCACGGGTCCGGCAGTTTTCTGCATGATGAATCCGGTCATTACCGCTAAGTCAGGTCCTTACGAAGCGGAAGAAGGCTGTCTGAGCCTGAGCGGCACCAGAAAGACAACACGCTACAAAAACATTACGGTCTCCTACCAGGATCTGTCCTTCCACAAGAAGAAGCAGAAGTTCACCGGTTATACCGCACAGATCATCCAGCATGAGATCGACCACACCAACGGGATCGTTATCTGACAAGGAGAGTCATATGGATCAGACTTTTTTCTGGGGAAACAGTGTTTCCAGCATGCAGACAGAAGGCGGATGGAATGAAGGCGGCAAGTCTTTGTCCGTTTATGATATTCAGGAAGCCGGAGAAAACAAAAGTGACTGGCACTTTGCAAATGACAATTACCATCACTTCGAAGAAGATATGGATCTGATGAAAGATCTTGGAATGAACATGTACCGGTTCCAGATATCCTGGAGCAGATGCGTTAAGGACGGATACGGTGAACTCAATGAAGAAGGCCTTCAATACTATGACAGATTCATTGACGCCCTGATCGAGCGCGGTATTGAACCGATGATCTGCCTGTATCACTTCGATATGCCGCTTTATCTTGCGGAACATTATGACGGATTCCTTTCAAAGGAAACAGTCCGCTGCTTCGTTCGTTTCGGCAAAAGGATCATTGACCGTTATGCGCATAAAGTAAAATACTGGATCACCTTCAATGAGCAGAACCTTTACTCATCCCCGATCGCATACAGGATCGCAGGTGTATTGAAGGCCGCACCCTCAGAGCAGAACCTTCTGCAGATCACGCATAATGTCATGGCAGCACACTGCATGCTGAGCAATTATCTTCATGAAACCACCGATGCAAAGATCGGCGGAATGCTCGCATATACACCCCGGTACCCTGCTTCCTGCAGACCGGAAGATATCCGGGCAGCAGAGATATTCAATGAACTGATGTATTTCAGCCTGCTGGATGTATTTGCCGGCAGAGGATATTCCCCGCTGTTTCTGAAACATCTCAGCAATTCAGACATCCGTCTGGAGACAACAGAAGAAGAAATGGAAGCGATCCGGCAGTGCAGATCCGATTATCTTGCCTTCAGTTACTACCAGTCAGGTGTCATCGACTCGCAGCTGATTCCAGATAATGCTTCTGTTTATGAATACGGCAAATACGGGAATGCACCGAACCCCTATCTGAAAGCCAGTGAATGGGGATGGCAGATCGACCCGGAAGGCTTCCGGACGATCATGACCAGAATGTACAGCAGGTACAGGATCCCTGTATTCCCGATCGAAAACGGCATTGGTGTCCGTGAAACATGGAACGGGACAGACATGATCGAGGATGATTACAGGATCAGCTACCACAGAGACCATATCAAGGCCATGAAAGAAGCTATGGAACTGGATGGTTCTGAAGTGCTTGGATATCTTGGATGGGGACTGATCGATATCCTGAGTTCCCACGGTGATATGGAAAAACGATATGGTGTCGTCTATGTCAACCGCGGCAATCATGACCTCAGGGACATGAAACGCGTACCCAAAAAAAGCTATTACTGGCTGAAACAGGTAATAGCTTCAAATGGTGATGAATTATAATAATCCGCTGACGAATATTCCGATGATCAGGAGCGGCAGGATCCACTGGAAATATCCTTTCAGCCATACAGGCATCTTCATGCCGCTTCCTGTATTTGCTTCAGCAATGTAGTTGTCGAATCCCCAGCCCCATTTTGTCGTACAGAACAGGAGATATATCAATGCACCGACAGGCAGCAGGAGATTTGATACGATAAAGTCTTCACTGCCGAGTACATTCTGTCCCCTGATCGGGTTCCATCCGCTCCAGATATTAAAGCCAAGAACACACGGCATACTTGCGGCCAGCATGAACAGCAGATTGATGGTGACCGCTTTTTTTCTGCTCCATCCGAAGTTGTCGATGCAGCAGGAGATCAGGTTTTCGAATACCGCGATGACTGTTGAAAAGCTGGCAAATGTCATGAACAGGAAGAACAGCGTTCCCCAGAGTCTCCCTCCGGTCATGCTCATGAATACTTTAGGAAGCGTGATGAAGATCAGGTCAGGACCGGCATCCGGCTGTACACCGAAACTGAAGCATGCCGGGAAAATGATCAGGCCACTGACAAGCGCAACAAATGTATCCAGAACGCAGATCCAAAGGGATTCCTGCATCAGTGTATTGTCCTTGCTCATGTAGCTACCGAAGATCTCCATGGACGCAACACCCAGGCTCAATGTAAAGAACGCCTGGCTCATTGCGGCGGTCATGACATTGAACAGACCGACACGGGCAGCCTCTGCCGGATCAGGCTTCAGATAGAATGCAACACCCTTCACAGCACCCGGCATTCCAAGGCAATGTACTGCCAATACGATGATCAGAACCAGAAGTCCGGTCATCATTACCTTCGTAATGCGTTCGATACCGTTCTGGAGGCCGAGTGAGCATACCAGGAAACCTGCGCAGACAGTCAGTGCCATGAAAGCCGTCATTTCTGCCGGATTTGCCATCATGGTGTTGAATACCCCGGCCGTCTCTTCAACAAGCACGCCCGAAAATGTTCCGGTCAGGAACTTCACAAAGTAACTGACCATCCATCCTGAAACAGTCGTGTAATACATCATCAGCAAATAGCATCCTGCAATGGCTACCCAGCCATGAAGATGCCAGAAACTGCCCGGCTTTTCCAGTGTCTGATATGCAAGCACAGCACTTTTACGTGAAGCTCTGCCTACAGCCAGTTCCATCGTCAATACAGGCAGTCCCATGATCATAAGAAACAGCAGATAAAACAGCACGAAAATGCCTCCGCCGTTTTCACCGGTCACGTACGGAAACTTCCATACATTTCCGATTCCGATCGCGCATCCTGCGCTGACCAGAAGAAAACCGAGTCTTGAACCGAATTTTTCCCTTGTCATTGTAATCTTCCCCTTACTGTAGTTATTTTGATATCAATTCCACGGATTCTGTGCATCAGGATCCGTGGGATCCCATCCCCTGTTGGCACTTGCCGTATCAATGGTAATCGGCTTGGGCTTTCCCAATGGGCCCGGATTATCAGCGTCATCATAGAATTCTACTGTTGTGCCGATCGCGCAGTTTTCAAAGATCCACTTTACGTCACGTACACATAATCTGACACACCCCATGGATGCCGCAGTCCCGAGCTTGTTGTATTCCAGATATTCCAGATCGTTTTTTGATGCGGAATAATACGGAACAGAATGGAACAGGATATTCCCCACAATATCTGTCGCATACTGTCCGTATACACCGCCGAACAATGATCTCCATGTTGAGCGGTTGAATGTGTTGTATGTACCGAGCGGTGTCGCCGAACCGGTTGAGCATACCATTGCCTTCAGCGGTGTTCCGGCTGTTCCGTCAGCGTTCTTTTCATATACGGTAACGGTATTCGCTGCCCTGTTTACCTTCAGATAGAATGAATTTTTATCGGAAGGATCACCGACTACCCTGAGCTTCAGTGACTGTTCAGTAATGTTTTCATTGCTGTCCATAGCACGGATCTGTACGGTATATGTTCCGGCAGTCCCCATATCGGCATCCGAAGAACTTGTCCATGTTCCAGGGCTCAGCGTACCGGAATATGTCAGCTGTCCGTCAGCCGGATCGGTGCAGAGGATCATATCCTGCAGATCAAAAACATCATTGATCGGCTTGGCAAGGTCAGTTTCCACTGTAGTTATGACCGGAGGCTGTGTGTCCGATACGGTAAACGTCCTTGTGATCTCCTTTTCGGAAGTGCCGAACAGTCCTTTCTTCGTCACAATGAATGTGATCTCCTGATCTCCCAGCCTGCCGGTATCGATCTTCAGGTCATCCTTGACACGGATCTGTGCGGTATCCTGATCGATGTAATCCAAAGGATCAGATGAACCGGTCCCGTATTCCACGGCAGTAACACCTCCGTCCTGCAGACCATTGTTTCTGTTTGCCAGATAATCTGCAGCACGCAGGATGCCGCCGGCGACCAGTGCCACCGAACAGACCGCCAGCAGGATGACCAGCAGGAGGTTCAGTACATTGATTTTTCGTTTTCTCTTATTTTGAGTCATATGAAAAGTATACTAGTTTTTGATTATTTTGCGATATGATTCTTTGCCTCTGAACTTTCCTTCTGCGCTTCCTCATGAAACATTCAGCATAACTTTACAAAATATACAGAAGTTCAGATTTACCATTTAATATACCGCAGATATCCCCACAGCAAAAAAGCAGGGATCTCACCCTTTCATCAAGAGTCTATTCCCTGCTTATGATAATGCGTTATTTTTCTTTCAGGATCCCCGGTCTGAATTCCGGAACGATGCTGTCGGAGAACCATTGATGGATCCTTCCTCTTGTTTCCGGTGTGATCGGATCCTTCGGACGGTCCTCAAGCCGGAAGAAACACGGGAAAATGATCTCCACGACAGAGAAGCCTTCTCCCCGCATCTGGCGGCGCAAAGCTTCTTCCATATAGCGTTCCGTTTTTAATGTATCAGGCACCGTCGTCAGGTTGCCTCTTGCGATATAGGATGCCCCTTCCTTCTGTGCCATCTGTTCTGCCAGATGTTCCGAAGGGATCCTGTATCCCTGATAATCATCTGTCTGTTCAAAATATCCAAGGCAGTGGATCAGTGTGATCTTTTCATCCTTCAGATTCTTGAAGCGTTCCTTCGCATTCTCATGCGGACCGGCTTTCGGATCGGAATAGAAGATGACAACAATCCGTTCCGGATGTTCCTGTTTGAACCTGAGTGCCTCTTCAAAGAAATACGGTGCCTCAAATCCTCTGGAATCTACCAGAAGGTTTGCCTCAGAACGGTCACTGCGGAAAATCGTAACTGTGTCTTCGATCCCCAGATTCACGATCGCCCTGGAAAGCATATGTGCCATGATGCCGAACTGACAGCCCGCATGATCCGGAAGGCTTTCCCTTCCCATGATCCGGATATCTTCCGGCATCTCATCTGTATCCGAAAACCAGAATGCGCCGCGGGTGCACATCGTTTCACAGCTTCTGCAGGAAATGCAGGCGTCTTCATCTGTCACTGTAATATAGATACCCTGTTCATCCGGTACTGTACTGAGTTTCAGAATGCCTTTTGGGCAGAACCGGATGCAGTTTCCGCAGCCGGTGCAGTGAATGCGGTCAAAATGTCTCTTCATAAATGTTGTTCTCCTAATAAGATGATATCCCGAATCAAGATGTAAAAAAAGCGGTCCTGCAATGCAGAACCATTTCATTTACACGGAAACCGTATTTTTATTGTTCCATTTTGCCATGAAATACATCACTTCCAGAACACATGTTGCCATCCAGCCGACCGGATATCCAAAGCCAACCAGCTGAGGTGTATTGGAAATGAAGTGCGTCATCACATACAGGTAGAACTGGCGGATCGCTACAAATCCCGTCAGCATGATCACCATCGGTGCCTTTGAATCACCGCGTCCGCGGAGCGCACCGGCAAGTACATGGTTGATGCAGTTGAACAGCAGGAAGTATACATTTGTCCTCAGGAACATGGAACCGTAGGAAATAACTTCCTGATCAGAAGTAAACAGGCTGACTGCAGCTGCCGCAAAGACCCAGATGCCGGTAGCGATCACAGCTGTAATGCCCAACGTCATCATGATCGCTGTCTTTGTGCCGTCATTGGCACGTTTGATCTGGTTGGCACCGATATTCTGGCTGACGAACGTTGTAGCAGACAATGCCATACTGTTCATCGGCAGCATGATAAACATATCGATCTTGTTATAGCAGCTCCAGGCAGCCATAACGCCGGAACCGAAATAATTGATATAGGACTGAACAAAGATGTTGGAGAAAGCGGTAATAACGGACTGGATCGCAGCAGGCAGACCGACCGAGAACACTTTTCTCAGAATATCAAAATTGATGTGCATGTCCTTCCATGTGAACCGGTAGATGTCCGATGTATGTGTCAGCAGATAGATGATCAGAAGCGCCGAGATCATCTGTGAAATGATCGTAGCCAGTGCAACTCCGGCAATGCCGAGATGGAACACGATAACAAACAGCAGGTCCAGGATGATGTTCAGGACGCTTGTCAGTATCAGGAAATAGAGCGGTCTTGTCGTATCACCGACTGCACGCAGAATACCTGAGCCGATGTTGTAGATCAGCAGTCCCGATAATCCGGCAAAGTAAATCCGCAGATATGTAACTGCCTCAGGGAAAACATCTTCCGGCGTGGACATGAACCTCAGCATCGGTTTGACACCCGCAACACTTATGATGGTAAATACCACACACAGAATAAAGGAGGCTGTCATGACTGTTTCTACGGCATTATGAAGTTTCTTCATTTCCTTGGCCCCGAAATAGTTTCCGATCACAACGCCGGCACCGATCGAGAAGCCGTTAAAGAAAAAGACAAACAGATTGACGATCATCGTTGTTGCGCCGACCGCAGCCAGTGCCTGTGTACCTACAAAGTTGCCGACAACGATCGAGTCCACTGTGTTGTACAGCATCTGAAACACATTTCCCAGCATTAACGGAAGCGAAAAAGCAAGGATCTGCAGGGCTATATTACCGGTCGTCAGATCACGGCTGGTCGTCTTGTGTTTTGTTGTCATGACATCCTCCTTATTAAATTAATGATATCATATACAGCCGGCGTCAATAAACATCACCCTGGACCGCAGTATGCATTACACCTGCGGTCAGAATGAAAAAAGGCGTATTCCCATATTCAGGGATCACGCCATTGACCTGGTCCTTACCAGGTTTTTCCGTTGTACTGATTGTAGCTGCCTTCCTGGGAATACCACTCCTGGACATCCTGGCGCTCTTCCATGTTGTCCTGCATCATTTCTTCCAGCTGCTGCTGGATCTGCTGTTCGCGTTCGGATGTGTCCTGCTGCTCAGACTGGCCTTCTTCCGTTTCTTCCTGTTCATCGGATTCTCCGGATTCTTCGTCTTCCCCGGAATCACCGCTGCCGCCCATCTGCTGCAGCATGTCATCGATGTTTTTCTTCAGTTCTTCCGCTTCGGGACTGTGACCGTCCGGTTCTGTTTCCCCGGCGCATCCGTCTTCGGTCAGAACAGCTCTTGCCGCAAGCAGCTGGTTCACGATGCTTTCGGAATCGTCATGTTCAAAGTCGATCTTCTGAAGCATTGCAAGTGCCAGGTTGACACGGACACTGCAGGCCGCAGGATGACGGGGATCATGTTCCAGTGCTTCCTCATACAGCAGGACCGCCTTATCATAGTTTCCCTGCTGATAGGCACTGTTGCCGAGATTGTAATAAGGAAGCCAGGCCTGCGGGAAATTCACATTCAGCAGTCTGCTTTCCGTACTGTCCAGATACCTGCCTTCATGATATCCGTTCACGAATACAGCATTGATCGAATAACGGATCAGGATAAATGCCGAGCAGATCATCAGAAGGACGGCAGCTATGATACGTTTCTTCATAAGCTTCCCCTCCTGCGCTGATCAAGCACTTCCAGCGCAACGCATGCCAGAATGATACCTGCAAATATGTAATAGATATCCTGGTAAATATCGTAACTTTTCGCATCTTCACTTCTGCTGCAGGAGCGCATGACTGACTTTACGATATGATCCGGTCCGACTTTTTCACCCATATGGATATAGTCGACTCCGAGGTCTGATGCGATCTGCTGCAGATTGCTTTCATCAATATGGGATACTGCCGCCTCTCCTGTATCAGGATCATAGACAGAACTGCCTCCGCGGTAACTCATCGTTCCGCCGCCTGCTGTTCCGTATCCCATGACTGCGCCGCTGTCGATATATGTGTGCAGAGACGCAAATGATGCGGGTTCCTTGTCTGCTGTTTCTTCACCGTCCGAGATGAAGAATACAACGGTCAGACGGTTCTTCTTATTGTATGAAGATTCCAGCAGCAGCTTCATATCTTCCAGCGGCAGTCCCATCGTACTGCCCTTTGCATATCCGGATGCCGGTCTCAGCATGATCTTGAGCGCATCCCTGACATTTCTGGTATCTGTTGTAAACGGAGAAAGGATCTGTGACTGATTGTCAAAACGGATCAGTCCGAAACTTGCCCCGGCCATCTCTTCCATGATGTGGTTAATATCTTCCTGAACAGCATCCATCCGCTGGGTACCGTCTTTACTGTCATTAGCCCACATGCTCAATGTCGTATCCACGACAAACAGTACATCGATATTCTTGGCGATCGCTTTGCGGTCGTTGTCATAGATCATCGGACGCAGGCCGATCACTCCCAGCATCACGCAGAT
Organism: Solobacterium sp.; assembly: GCA_017421125.1. GTDB lineage: Bacteria > Bacillota_I > Bacilli_A > Erysipelotrichales > Erysipelotrichaceae > Bulleidia. The sequence goes on along the minus strand of JAFOMZ010000199.1, from coordinate 20,759 downwards.
CAGTGTCAGCGCTGCCATATGCAGGAATGATGTGCGCAGATGATCCCGGTACTGGCGGATCAGTTTCCATACTATGAAAACAAAGCCTGCTGCGATCAGTGTCAGAATGATCGGATTTATCATCGGCTGAACGATCATAGTACACCTCTGAATCTGACATACCTGCAGATCACATATCCTGCGAAGAAGACGATCAGGCAGACAAACGGTATCTGCGGCAGATCCACCTCGTATTCCGTGGTCACCTGAGCTGCCTGCATAGCAGGATCACGCTGTATATCGTCTAAGATCATATCGACATCCAGTGATCTCGTGACCTCATAGACCTGACCGCCTGTCTGTTCAATGCTCTGTCTGAAATCGCGCAGATTCTGATCATACATATACAGTCTGTCTGATTCATACTTTTCACGGTCAGGGAAAATACCGAATATCGTGATGTCATGTGAAGCCGCAAGTGCGGCAGCCTCATCCAGTTCCACGACCGGTTTTGTTTCCGCGCGCTCATCATTATCTGTTGTCATGATGATCACTCGTGTGCGTTCTTCCTCATTCAGGTCCGGAAAACTGTACATCGCTGATGCCAGTCCTTCACCGATCAGTGAACTGCCTCGGTAATAGCTGTCAACGATCGTTCCCGCATCAAAGAACTCCAGCTGTTTGTAGATCTTTTCATATTCCGCATATTCACGGTCTGTCAGCCAGAACTTGTCTTCATATGCGACAAGTTCCTTCTGAAGTGAAAAATACTCTTTCAGTTCATCAAGTTTCTGCTGAATGAATGTGTAGTCATCGCTCAGCGGAACGTACAGGATCGTTGATGTGTTATAGATCGATATTCCGAGACGGTCTCCTTCCAATCCCTGTGACAGTTCTTTCAGCTGATCCACCAGGGCGTCATTCAGTTCATAAATGGAATAGGAAACATCCAGGCAGAAAATAATATCACGCTGACGCAGAGTCGTTGTCTGTTCCCGTGTTTCATACGGTCCGGCCGCAAGAAACAATGCGGACACGACCATGCCGCACAAAGACACTCTGGTCAGCACTCTCAAGAGACGTGCAGTCTGCTTTGCTTTGCGGAATTCCGGTACCTGTTCAAGCAGGCCGGCTGTCGACACCTTGATCCCGCCGCTGAATCCTGTATTTTTTCTGTTTCTGTACAGAACAACGACAGCTGCCGCCAGCAGAGCAAGTCCGATCCAAAGCACAAAAGGATATCTCAGTTCCATGCCCTGATGACCTCCTTTGCGTAATGGATCTCATGGATAAACTTGTCTTCCGCATATTCCGCAAATTCCGGTTCATAATACCGCTCCACAAGATGCGCAGCTTTTCCGGAACCGTGCAGACGTATCTCGGCAAGCGTCAGCCTGTCCATCGGAATACCTGTCAGTTCGGAACCGTATTCCCTGACTGTTCTGCTCAGCGACTGGTATGCATTGCGCACACTGATCTGGTTGTGCAGATATTCCTGTTCCAGCTGATCAAGTTTTCCAAGATACCTTTCCTGCAGGGAAACCTCTTCCTCAGCTGCTTTCTGTGTCTGTCTGTGTTTTCCGATCACCTGATGCACAAGGAAAACAGCTGCCGCCAGACCGGTCAATGCCGCCAGCAGCCAGAAGAGCGAAAACATTCTGACATCCTGCAGGTCTACTGTAATGTTCATAACTTCACCCCTGAAACCTGAATAATTCATCGATCCGTTCCAAAAGCTCGTCTTTGTTCCCAAGACTTGTATGACGGACTCCGTATTTCATGAACAGACTGTCAGCCTTGTCCAGGATCTCCTGACGCACCCGTTTTTCTGTTTCCTGCAATGCCGGAGTCATAAAGTACTGTGTATCAGCGTAACGTCCGCTGAAGATATCAAAACTGTTGTCTGCGCACAGCAATGCGTCATCAATGCGTATCACAAAAAGATCATGTCTGTGCACAACTGAGGAGATCAATTCTTCATTCAGCTTTGATACGCCTTCCATATCTGTCAGCACAAATACAAGACAGTGCCTGCCGATACGCTCATCCGCATGACGGAGTACTTCACTGACTGTCTGTGTGCCGTCCCCGACAGCGTCCGCATACCGGTTCATCATATTCTGCAGATACACATTTCCCGATGAAAAGGGAATATAGTCGATCCCCTCTTTCACGGAAAGCATTTCCGCCAGGTCTGCCGACTGTCTGTTCAGCAGATAACCGACCGCTCCCATCGTTCTTACGGCAAGAGCTGCCTTCATTTCAGCCTGCGGTGTATCGGCTGTCATGGCTTTCCCTGTATCCATAATGAACAGGACATGATGCCTGCGCTCTTCCGTACTTCTGCGGACAAGGATCTCTTCACTTCTTGAACTGGCCTTCCAGTCAATATCCCTGATCCGGTCCCCTGCGGTATATGCCCTCAGATCATCAAAGTCCATTCCGGATCCCTGATAAACCGATGAGAACAGTCCGTCTGTCGGATTCATGCTTTTCCTGGACGCATAAAGCCGGATGGATGTGCTGATCTCATCCAGCAGAATGTAATCCATCATGGTGTAGGTATCCCGCTGAAGATCTGATCGATCAGGTCTTCCGGCTGTATCTTCTGTGAAACAGCACTGTAACTCAATGAGATCCTGTGGCGCAGGACATTGTGACGGACCGCCTTCACATCTTCGGGAATCACATAACTGCGTCCGGAAAGCAGTGCATGCGCCTTGCTCATCTTCATGAACGCAATGGATGCGCGGACAGATGCACCGAAACGGATATACTGTTTCATTTCATCGGAAGGCGTTCTGGTTGCGGAAACGATCCTTGCAATATAGTTGATGATCGCCTGATCGATATAAACATTCCGGCAGATCCGCTGCAGTGTACGGATATGCTCGGTAGACAATACTGCTTCATCCTTTCCTGCATCTTTTTCAAGCAGACGGAGTATCTTCGCTTCTTCATGCACATCCGGATAATCCAGCTTTTCCTTGATGAGGAAACGGTCTGTCTGTGCTTCCGACAGCATATATGTTCCTTCCTGCTCGATCGGATTCTGTGTCGCGATAACGATAAACAGATCCTCCGGCATATGGTAGCTGACACCCGCGATCGTTACCTGTTTTTCCTGCATTGCCTCAAGCATTGCGGCCTGGGTCTTCGCACTGGATCTGTTGATCTCGTCAAGCAGCACGAAATTCGAAAAAACCGGTCCGAATACCGTCTCAAACTGCGCAGTATTCCGGTTATAGACTTGTGTTCCCGTTATATCTGACGGAAGCAGATCCGGTGTGCACTGGATCCTTGAAAAGGATGCGTTGACTGCCGATGCGATCGCTTTGGCAGCCGTTGTCTTGGCAAGACCGGGCACTGATTCGATCAGAATATGACCGTCTGCCATGATCGATGAGATCAGGGCATCTCCAAGAGCTTCCTGACCGATGACATGCCGGTGGTAATACTGCTTCAGGATCTGTATCACCCGGTTCGCATAAGCCAGTTCTTCATCACTGACTGTGTTTTTCTGTTTGATTTCTGTCATTTTTTCTTTCCCACCTGTAAATAAAAGCCGGTTCTCACACATGCCCGGCTTCGTAATCTGTTGGTTTTCTGCAGCAGGACATATGCTGAACAACATATTGATCGTTCCTGATCCGAAAGACCTGCTGGCTGTGCAAGTATTACTGCCCGCAGGCAGCGGCTACCTCCCTTGCAAATAATCTTGCTTCTTTCAGATCTGATTCGTCCGGTCTGTTCCGGAAAAGCCTCAGAATACTGCTTTTCAGGCAAAGACGCTTCGGATATACGGAGATCCCCTTATGTCCGAGCAGTCCGACCGCGAGTTCTGTATAATCCCTGCCGGATGCACTGGTGCTGATCAGTGCAGCATCTTTGATGCTGTTGACAGGAAGCTGATCCAGATAGTCAAGCAGATCATGGTCCGGCTTGCCATCCCTTGTTTCTATACAAAGGATCAGCAGGTCCGTATCTGCCAGCACTGCCGGTTCATAAATATCGATCGGTTCCGTATTCAGTTCATTTCCCACAGCCTTTGCAACTGTGTAGGCATGTCCTGTACTGGATTGATAGATCAGTTTGACATCGGACATCGTTAATCCTTAAACAGTCCTTCCACTGCACTGTTCACAAATGCAAGTATGATACTCGCTATAAATGCCGTGAAGAAGGAATTAATATATGCGCCTTCTGCCAGCGAAAATGCAAGGATCAGCACTGCCGCATTCACGACCAGGGAGAAGAATCCGAGTGTCAGGATCGAAACAGGTACCGTCATGATCTTAAGTACCGGACGTACCGTACTGTTCAGCACCGCAAGGATCACAGCTGTTGTGATCATAGCAGTCATGCTGGTAAAGGCAATGCCGTTGAACAGCATATCGATCACCCACAGAGACACGGTCTCCACAATAATATTTCTTAATATCTTTTTCATGACTGCATTTTAACATGACCGCCGGTCAATGAATGATGTTTTGTAACATTTCACACAGAATTCATACAATGCGGCATTCCAGATCCGTTATTCCTGCAATTCGGATAAAAGGCAGAAAACCACCCTTTCAGCATTGCGTATTCATAAAAGAATGCCGGCTGATCCGGCATTCCCATGTGTCCTTATTATGAATATTCTTAATGATCCGAGTGTTCATCTTTCTGATGAGCAACATTATAGGCGTGTTCTTCCTTGACTTCAGCCAGCAGTTTGGGATCCGTGATCAGATCCACTGCCGTCCATGCCAGTGCCTTTGCCCCAAGTACGATCGACTTCATGCCCTTTTCTGAGCGGGAAGCTTCAACCATACCCTGGGAATGACCGGGCACCTGTACATCAGTAATGCTGATGTGAGGCTGGATCGCCGGTACGACCTGGGAGACATTTCCGACATCACTGGAACCCGGAGAGACTCTCCATGTCTGCGGTTCGCATTTCTGTCCGAGCGCATTCATGTTTCTTACCCAGACCTGGTCCAGTTTCGGTGTCAGCACCATATTCTCAACGAAGTTCTGGAACAGATGCATCTTTCCTTCACATCCTGTCTGCAGTGCAGCACCTTTCACGATATTTTCAACCTTCTCATAGACCATGTCGACAGTCTCTTTCGCTGCCGCTCTCAGGAAATATTTGGACTTCGTATATTCGGGAATTACATTCGGAGCCGTTCCGCCATCGGTGATAATACCATGGATGCGGACATCGGTCGGCAGCTGCTGACGAAGTACACTGATCGCATTGTATACGAGGATCTGTGCATCCAGCGCATTCAGACCCTGCTCGGGGATCGCAGCCGCATGGGCAGGTCTGCCCCAGAATTCAATATCTACCGGCGCATTTGCCAGATTCCTGGAAGACAGTCCGTTTTTCGGGGAACTTCCCGGATGCACGCACAGTGCTGCGTCAACATCCTTGAAATAGCCGTCACGTACAAAGCTTCCCTTGGCACTGCCTTCTTCGCCGCCTTCTTCTCCCGGTGTTCCATATACACGCACTTCGCCGCCGATCTCATCGATCACGCTCTTCAGCGCTGCGGCTGCCAGTGAGGAGGTCGCCCCAAAGATATTATGCCCGCAGCCATGTCCCAATCCTGCCAGAGCATCGTATTCTGCCAGGAAAGCAATGACCGGTCCGGGTTTTGATGAGCGGTAATATGCCGCAAAACCGGTACGCTGATGAGCTGCCGGAAGCTCTATCTCAAAACCTTCTTCCTTCAGTTTTTCACTCAGTGTTTCCGAAGCGAAGAATTCATAGTTGGATACTTCCGGCCGTGCATGGATCGCCAGTGCGATCTCCTGATATTCACTGCCGTGTTCATCCGCGAAGATTGCGATCTTTTCTTTGATGTCTGTCATGTTATTCCTTCTTTCCCGCTGCTTCCTTCAGCGCATCCAATGAATCGTATTTTCTGGAGTAAAGTGTGAGCGGAGCCATATTGGTATCCCCGATGACGGTCAGGTCATATCCCTGGGAAGCGATCTCCTTTTCGAGATATGCGTAGTGCTGGAAGGAATTCAGATCGATCTCGCCGCTGTTCAGTGCTTCATTAGGCAGTGTATATGCGTCAAAGCGTACGAGTTCGATGTAGATGTTGTCACCGTTGTCATCCAGGATCTTCTGAACTGCTTTCCATGAATCATTGCTGGCACCGCATACGCCAAGCTTCACGACTGTTTTTCCTTCCGGAGAAGATGTATAGTGGTCTACTTCATCCAGGATCTCTTCATCACTCAGCTCGGTCGGATTCCAGGGCCATGAAGGTATGGAAGCTTCAGAATATTTGGCAAGAACAAACTGCGCAACATAATCGGTATTGAATGCTTTTACGACTTTTGCATATGTCTCATTGTCTTTGTCAGCAGTACGGGCAACGATAACATTGATGAACGGGTTCTTCTCGCCTTCTGCAGTCGCATCAGCCTGATTTTCCACGATCAGTCCGTCACGTGAAGGGACCAGTCCGATCGGGATCGCATAGGTACCGTTGATCGTAGATGCACCGAAGTCATCAAGCGTTGAAGGGAGAGTATTAGCCTGGGTAGGTACGATCTCAATGTTGTAGATATATTCCGTAACATCCTTCAGTTCAGGTACCCATCCGGCAGCAGGATCAACGCTGATCAGGCCGGCTGTTTCAAGAAGCTTGATCGCACGTCCTCCATTGGTTGCGTCATCAGGAATGCCGATCTTGATCGGATCGGATGATTTGTTGGAAGAAGATGTCTCAGCAGAAGAAGATCCGCTGCATCCCGCCAGAGTTATTGCAAGAACGAATGCAGCTGCAGCAGTCAGTGATTTTTTCATAATTTCATTCCTTTCCATTCCGTTTACGGAATAATGAGCGATTTGTTGTTTTTCTGGCCAGTGTGCTTCCTGCTGTCTGCATCAGCGATACCAGTATCAGCAGAAGGAGTACGCATACGTTGACAATGTCCTGATGGTGCAGGTTCTGACCGTAGTTGATAGCGAAGCTGCCGATACCTCCTGCACCGACGGCTCCTGCCATGGTCGTCAGGCCTATCAGACTGATTGCAGTGATCGTGATCACACGGATCAGATCAGGCACTGCTTCATGAAGATATACACGGAATACGATGCCGGCTGTTCCGCTTCCCATAGCACGGGCGGCTTCTACCTTTCCCGGATCTACAGTCGAAAGAGCTGTTTCGACCTGTCTTGTAAAGAATGGCACACAGCCGAAGCACAGCGGAATGATGGCACCTTTGACTCCGATCGCCGTACCCATCACCATTCTGGTAAACGGGATCAGAAAGATCAGCAGGATGATAAACGGAACAGAGCGGAAGATATTGATAAAGAAGTTCACGAAACCGTACACAGAACGGTTTTCGCTGATCCCGCCTGCCCGGGTAATGATCAGCAGCACACCGAAGAAGAATCCGATGATCAGTGAGATCGTACCGCCGATCAGGAACATCTGAGCGGTAGCGCTGCAGCTCTGCATAAATTCATGCCAGTAGATCACTACATTCGGTATCAGGGATTCAAGCCATTCCATCACGAAGCACCTCCACTTTTACGTTGCACGATGTTATATAATCCAATGCTCTCTGAACATCACCTGGATCGCCTTTAGCCAGGACGATCAGAGCACCAAGCGGAGCATCCTGCAGGATCTCAACATTTGCCAGTACGATGTTCAGACTGATCTTAAACTTTCTGGATACTTCCGAGATCAGCGCCTCGCCGACACTGTCACGGTTGAATGTCAGCCGGACCAGTTTACTGTCAGGCGTTATTGTAATGACGCCGCTCTCTTCCAGCTTATCGAGGTTGCTGAGTCCGAATGACGCGTTTACAAACCTTCTTGTACTTGCGGCATGAGGATCTGCGAAGACATCATATACATTGCCTGACTCAACGATCTTTCCGAGTTCCATGACTGCCATCTGATCACAGATAGACCTGACGACTGCCATCTCGTGTGTGATCAGGATCACCGTCAGACCGAGTTTCCTGTTCAGATCCTTCAGAAGCTTCAGGATCGATTCCGTGACTTCCGGATCAAGTGCCGATGTCGCTTCATCACTCAGCAGGATCTTCGGGTTATTTGCCAGAGCCCTTGCGATCGCGACACGCTGTTTCTGACCGCCGGAGAGTTCAGCCGGATAGGAATCGATCTTGTCGGAGAGATCTACCAGCTCCAGCAGTTCTTTGACACGCCGCTCAATTTCTTCCTTGGATATACCTGTATAGCGAAGCGGATACGCAACATTTTCAAATACCGTACTTCTGTCCAGCAGATTGAAATGCTGGAAGATCATACCGATGCTTCGGCGCAGCTGACGGAGTTCCTGCTGGGTTGCCGGTGCTTCCGTACCCCCGCCTTTCGGAGTGTGATACAGCTTTGACTGCCTTGCAGTAAAAGTTCCGAATCCCTTGATCGTAATACTTCCTTCATCGGGTATCTCAAGGAAGTTGATACATCGGACGAGCGTTGATTTTCCGGCTCCGGAATATCCGACGACCCCGAAGATCTCACCTTCCGCAATATCCAGATCCACTCCGTTGACAGCATGTACATACTGCTGTTCCATTCGGAATGATTTTTTCAGTCCTCTGATACTGATCACAATTTACCTCCCATCGGAAACAAAAACGTCCCGGACATATGCCAGGACGAAGTTATACCACGTGTTACCACCTTGCTTTTACGAATACATCACTGCATCCGCCTTACAGAGTACCATCATACTCTTTTCCTTTTAACGGGGAACTCCGTCATACCCTGAATATCGGATATGCAGCTCCGGGGCCATGTTCATCTGTGTTCCACCTGCTTCTTTTCAGCACACGAAGCTCTCTGTAAGGTTTCCGGCAGACTACTCTTCCCTTCTCAGCCTTTATGTATTCTATTTTAAGCATGGGTATTTTCCGGTCAATACCGATAAAAGTGTTTGCCGGCATTCCTGTATATATTTTGTTTCATTCCCTGAAAACATTTTCATACATACCGGGGCATACCGTTTTTCCGGCTTTACTGTACTTTTCTCCAAAACTTTTTAAAAAGACAGCAAAAATATGTGGAAGCTGTTTTGACACGGCGTAGATATAAGTGTAGCCCGAACACTGCTGTCGCGGTGAACATTACCATTCAGAAAGAGGTACTATGAAATACTTATCATATTGAAAAACTGTTGTTGAAGATGCAGACATCTGAAAAAGTGAAGAGAGCCATAGACACTTAGCCACCATACAAACAAAAGACTGACCATACGGTGAGGGTACATCGGAATCGGTCAGTCGTATCTTCTCAAGCCTGCGGAGACAGCTCTGGCGGGCATTGCAAAATGCAGTGCAGTTATCTGTCGCTGAAACAGGAAGAGACAGTTTTTGCGGGAATGTATTCAATTACAGCCTGTGACAGAGGCTTCACGCAAAAAATGTCTTATATGCGCCGCAGCCAGTAGTCTCCTACAGGTTCTGCCGCGTGCTCCTTGTCCCAAGGAGCTTCGTGGCGTTCAAAGTATCCGACTACTTCGCCTGCGTCGTTTCTTACAGGGACGAAGAATTCCCGTTCACCGGTCTTCCGGTTGTAGGTTTCGAACATCTCGTCCTCTCCCGCATCAGCCCGTCTCAGGAATTCTTCGATTTTCACCTTTGATCCTTCGTTGTGACAATTAAACAGACTGTTTCCGATAAACACCCTGCCTTCGTATCGTTTTTGAGCGGTTTTGTTCATCCAGCGTACAGTATGTGTTCGGTCTACAAAAACAACCTCGTAAGTGTACGCATCGAGGATCCCCTTCAGTACTTCAAATGTAATTTCCATATTTTCTGACTCCTTGCATTCATCATAGCAAAAACATGACCGTCCAATCCGGTTAATGCCTGAGTTACAAAAAAACTGCCGAAGCAGTTTCTTAAGCCGGCGGAGCCAGCAGTTTATGGATGACTTTCAGGAACAGCCTGATGATAAACAGTCCAAGCACACCGATACTTGCATAGTTGAAATACTGCCTGATCATCGGCCCGGCGGTTGCCGCTATGCTCGTATCATAATATGTGATCTCACGGTGCATCGGGGTCGTGCCGACGACCATGTCTTCCAGCTTGAACACAACATCAGCTGTGATCACTTCCGGATTCGTTTCTTCTTCATTGTTGACGACTGCTTCCGCTGTCAGTGTGGACGCATCCAGTCCGGTAGGCAGCAGAACATGGTAATCCCCGGTATTTGTAAAGCGCACATCAGCGACATGTTTTTTTCCGCGCATTACTTCGACTGTCTTTTCCCCGATATCTTCAGCCGAGAAAGTGATCGACTGGAAATTGGAGAACCCGTACTCAAACATCGATACGATGTCGTTATAGGCAGCCGCTGCATTCTCTTCACCGAGCACCACGGCGATCAGTTCCATTCCATTGTCATCTTTTGCGGTTGCCGCAAGTGAAAATCCGCCTTCAGGTGTATTGCCGATTTTTCCGCCGGTCGCCTTTTCGTAGTAATAACCTGTATCCCTGAGCAGTGCACAGTCATTGACCAGATTCCTGGCAACAGCAAAATTCGTAGCGGGAATCGTATAGGATGCTCTTCCGAATATGTTTCTGAACGTTTCATTGCCGAGCGCTTTTCTCAGCAGCAATGCCATATCATAAGCGGTCGAATAATTGGTATCGTTATGAATACCGAATATATTCTGGAAATGCGTATTCTCCATCCCGAACTGGGCCGCTGCCATATTCATTTTTGTAATGAATGCGTCCTGTGAAGAGCTGACAGCTTCAGCGATCATTGCGGCCGTATCGTTTGCACTGGCAAGCATAGTCGCATGTTCTGCGCTGCTTGCGGACATGCTTTCACCCTGCTCGATCCAAAGGACACCGAAACTATGGTCATATGTTTCAAATGCCTCTGCCGTCATTGAAAGTTCTTTGTCATCGCTCAGATTTTCAATTCCAAGGTATACCGTCATCAGCTTTGTAAGACTTGCCGGATCGATACGGTTATCCTTGTCCTGTTCAAACAGGATGTTTCCGGATGTTTTATCCATCAGGACCGCAGACGAAGCATCGACTCTGTAGGCAGGCTCCGGCTCAGGCGTCGGTTCCGCGCTTTCTTCCGGCAGCATTTCCGGATCAGCTGTTTCTTCTTCAGCATATACGGGAAGTACAGCAAGGCACATCACCCAAAAAATACTCAATAATTTTTTCATAACGTCATTCTATCACCCGGAACGTGAAAAAGGCAGATATTCTGCAAATATCTGCCTCTTCTTAATCATTGTTTTCTGGCAATGTGGAGCAGTCTCATGGAGTTCATGACACAAAGCATAGCAACTCCCGTGTCGGCAAAAATAGCCATCCACATATTTGCGATACCGAAGGCACCCAGGATCAATGTACCGACCTTGACGATGATCGCGCCGTAAATATTCTGGTTCGCTACACGCAGGATCCTCTGCGCACTGGTGATCGCCAGGGAAATCTTCGAAGGCTGATCGTCCATGATCACAACATCCGCCGCTTCGATAGCCGCATCACTTCCGAGTGCACCCATGGCAAATCCGGTATCCGCAGCAGTCAGTACCGGTGCATCATTAACCCCGTCACCGATAAATGCTGTTGTGCCGTTCTTCTTCAGTTCCTGCAGACGTTCGACTTTGTCTGCCGGCATGCATTCACCGAATGCCATATCCATACCCAGCTGTTTTGCGATCATATCCGTAGTTTCCTGATTGTCACCGGATACGATAATGCACTTCTTTCCGGCAGCCTGCAGGGAACGGACTGCTTCCTTCGCGTCAGGTTTCAGCTGGTCACGAAGAACCAGACATCCTTCATAGACACCGTCTCTTGCTACATAGACCAATGTTCCGGCAGCTGTTTCCTGTCTGCATTCAATCTGATGATCCTGCATCAGTTTATAGTTGCCCACAAGAATTGCATGCCCGTCATAATTAACGGATACACCGCGGCCCGCAATTTCTTTCATCTCACTGATCCTGCTTTGATCAAACTGCTTTCCATAAGCTTCCCTGATTCCAACAGCGACCGGATGATTTGACAGTGATTCTGCATATGCGCCATCCTCAAGGATCTGCGCTTTCATTCCTTCCTCAGCCAGGATCTCTTCCACAGCGAATTTACCGGATGTCAGTGTGCCTGTTTTATCCATAACAACCTGATCCACTTTCGCAAGCGGTTCGATCAGGTTAGCGCCTTTTACAAGAATTCCACGGCTGGAAAGTCCGCCGATTCCGGCAAAGAATGACAGAGGGATCGATATAACAAGTGCACAAGGACAGGAGATAACGAGGAATGTACATGCACGTCTGACACCTTCCTCAACACCATAACCAAGCAGTGAAACGATAACCGCTACAGCGATCGCTGAGAATACAACAGCAGGTGTATAGACTCTTGAGAATTTCGTAATGAAGTTTTCCTGTGATGATTTCCTTGATTCCTGATTTTCCACAAGATCCAGGATCCTGGCAACTGTACTGTCACCGTATTCCTTAGTGACCTTCATTTCCAGCACACCTGTCTGATTGACGGAGCCGCTGATCACCTCATCACCCACATCCACATCGCGAGGCTTTGACTCACCTGTCAGTGATGATGTATCAAGTGATGATGCACCGGACAGGATAATACCGTCCAAAGGTACCCTTTCGCCCGGTCTGACCCTGATACGTTCTCCGATCCGTACATCATCGGGATCTACGGTCTGCCATTGACCGCGTCTGTATACCTCTGCTGATTCAGGACGGATATCCATCAGTTCGCCAATTGAACGTCTGCTTTTGGCTACCGCGAGATCCTGGAAATATTCACCGATCTGATAGAACAGCATAACGCCGGCAGCTTCTCTGTAATCTTTCAGATAGATCGCTGCAATTGTCGCAACAGCCATCAGGAAATGCTCATCGAATACCTGGCCTCTGCCGATTCCTTTAACAGCTTTGTACAGTACATCCCATCCCAAAACCAGATATGCAGCAAGTTCCACAGCTGTCTGAGCTGTACCTTTCAAGAACAGACCGGCCGCAAACAATACTGCACCGCAGAGCAGACGATACAGCATCGACTTGTCTTCCACCTGATCGGGAACCGTTTTTGTTTCCCTGCGGACTTCCTCTGTCAGAGGACTTACTACTGCATCTGGTTCTTCTTTTGCAAAGATCTCTTTTACTTCGTTTTCAATTCGTATTACGTCGGCTTCATCACAGTCATATGTCAATGTGCTGTTCATAAAGCTGATATGCGCATTTGATATACCGTCGATCTTTGCGATCTTGCCTTCCAGTTTTGCGGCACAGTCTGCACAGTCGATTCCGACCGCACTGTAGCGTCTGGTACGATCGGTAATTATTTCATGAACTTCGACCATCTCGTGTTCTTCATGGTGATGTTCATGAGCGTGGTGATGATGAGAATGTCCCTTCGAAGTAACTGTCGTATCCGGTTCTTCTTTAGCAACGATATTTCTCATTTCTGTTTCGATCCGCTCTCCATCATCATGATCACAATCATATGTCAGAGTGCTTGTCATGAAGTTCAGAACTACATTTGAGATACCCTCGATCTTTGCGATCTTTCCTTCCAGTTTGGCAGCGCAGTCCGCACAGTCAATTCCTGCGATTTCAAACTTATAGGTCGCTGTTTCGTGTTCTTCCTCATGATGATGCTCAGTATGACATTCACATGTTTCATGTTCTTCATGATGATGTTCATGGTGATGATGGGAGTGCCCTTTCGAGGTAACCGTCGCATCCTGTTCTTCTTTGGCAACAATTTCCCTCATTTCCGCTTCAATGCGTTTTCCTTCATCATGATCACAGTCATATGTCAGAGTACTGGTCATGAAGTTCAGGACTACATTTGAGACCCCTTCGATCTGAGCGATCTTTCCTTCCAGCTTGGCAGCACAGTTTGCGCAGTCGATTCCTGCGATCTCAAACTTATAGGTCGCTGTTTCGTGTTCTTCTTCATGATGATGTTCGGAATGACATTCACATGCCTCATGTTCCTCATGAGCATCATGCTCATGAGGACAACTGCATGAATCATGTTCTTCATGATGATGTTCATGAGCGTGATGATGGTGGGAATGTCCTTTCGAAGTAACTGTCGTATCCGGTTCTTCTTTAGCAACGATCTCTCTCAGCTCCGCTTCGATGCGCTTTCCTTCATCATGATCACAATCATATGTCAGAGTACTGGTCATGAAGTTCAGGACTACATCTGAAATTCCCTGGATTTGAGCGATCTTTCCTTCCAGCTTGGCAGCACAGTTCGCGCAGTCGATTCCTGCGATTTCAAACTTATAGGTTGCTGTCTCGTGTTCTTCTTCATGATGATGCTCCTGGTGATGATGCTTATGCCCTCTTGCTGTGACAGACGCATCCGGTTCTTCCTTGGCAACGATCTCGCGCATCTCTGCTTCAATGCGTTTCCCTTCGTCATGATCACAGTCATATGTCAAAGTGCTTGTCATGAAGTTCAGGACTACATTTGAGATTCCCTGGATCTGAGCGATCTTTCCTTCCAGCTTGGCAGCACAGTCTGCACAGTCTATGCCTGTAATTCCAAACCTATATGTTGCGTATTCACTATGATGATCATTATTCATAACGCCCTCTTTTTTATTACATTTGAACAACTGTTCAAATGTAATATATACTATTTTCCTCTGTTCTTCAAGCGTTGTATGCGCGATTGCACGACGATTAGTCCGACATCATTTCCTGATATGAAAAAATCATATGAGACATGATTGTTTTCATCATTTCGGAAACTATACAGCCAATACGTTTTATATAATTAATGCAGAAGGAGACATATCAAATGGCAATTCATATTGAAAATGAGGCACAGCGCTGTCTGAACTGCAAAGTGCCTATGTGTCAGAAATTCTGCCCTATTCATACACCGATACCCCATATTATTTCTCTATTTAAAGAAAAGAAGGTCATGGAGGCCGGCGAACAGTTGTTCATGAACAATCCGATGAGTGCTGTATGCGCGATCGTCTGCAACCATGAGGCACAGTGCCGGGGACACTGTGTTCTCGGAAAGAAAGGAACACCTGTTCAGTTTTATGAGATAGAGAAGTTTGTATCTGATGGATACCTTGACAGATACCGCCCCGGCAGTATCGAGAAAAAAGGCAAAAGATGTGCTGTCATCGGATCAGGTCCGGCAGGTCTCACTGCTGCAGTCATTCTTGCACAGAACGGCTATGACGTAACGATCTTCGAGAGAAAGAACCAGATCGGCGGTATGCTGAGATACGGCATTCCCGATTTCCGCCTTCCCAAAACGATTATCGACAGGTATCAGAAACTTCTCAGCAGACTTGGAGTTCAGATCCGTCTGAACACAACGATCGGCGGTGCCCTTCGAATCGACAATCTGTTCCGTGATGGTTATGCGGCTATTTTTGTCGGCACAGGTGTATGGCGTCCGAATACACTTGGCATTGAAGGAGAATCACTTGCAAACGTCCATTTCGGCATTTCATACCTGGAAAACCCGAAACACCACGAGCTTGGAAGAACAGTCGCCGTGATCGGAATGGGAAATGTGGCAATGGATGTAGCCAGAACTGCCTTCCGCAATGGTGCGGAGCGCGTCATGATGTTCTCAAGGGATATGCACGCGACAGCAAGTTCTCATGAAATGTCTTATGCGGAACTTGATGGAACAGAATTCATTTACGGAAAGAGTATCCGCAGGATCAGCCCGGAAGGACCTGTATTTGCAGAATCCATACTTGATGAAGAAGGAAACCTGATCGGGATCTCTGACAAGGAAGAACTCATTCCGGCTGATTCAGTGATCATTGCGATCAGCCAGGGTCCCAAGGATAAACTGATCATGAGTACAGAGCACCTGGAGGGAACAAGCAAAGGACTGCTGATCACAGATGAAAACGGAATGACTACAGTTGATGGAGTATTTGCGGCAGGAGATGTCGTAACCGGACCGCTGACTGTTGTACATGCGGCAGATGCAGCGAAAAAAGCTGCTGAAGCAATGATCCGGTATATGGAAAAGCAGAACTGATCCGCATATCAGGATACAGGCAGGCTATTGTCTGTATCCTTTTTTTCAAGCAGGGTTCTGTACTGAAAGGACCTATAAACAAAAACAGAATGCAGTATGATATGCACTCTGTCCTGTCAGTTATTATTTCGCAGCCGTATGCGTTGCCTTTTCGATCACTGCATCCAGATCGATCTCTTCCAGCTTTCTGGAATACTCTTTCTCTGCTTCTTCCAATTTTCTCAGGATATCTTCCAACGATTCATTCTTTGCCATCTGAAACCTCCCGTTCCGAACGTTACAAATATTACCACCCGTAAATTAACAATAAAGACTTGTCTTTTTAAAAGATTTCTGCTTTGATCATCATAACGCTGAAAAAAAGCAACAGGAGATTTACTGATTATGCTCAAAACAAACTGGCATACACATACCAAAAGATGCGGACATGCTGTGGGAACAGATGAAGAATATGTCATTGCGGCGATACAGGCAGGAGTCAGAACACTTGGTTTCAGTGATCACGCAGCCTATCACACGCCGCGACCGAGAAGCAGGATGAACATCGAACTAGCAGACGATTATTTCAGCTCCATCAGTTTTCTGAAGGAAAAGTATGCGGATCAGATCACCCTGTATCTCGGAATGGAATGTGAATACTATGAAAGTGAGTGGGAAACACTCAGCCGGTACAGGAAAGAGCTCGATTATATCATTCTCGGCCAGCATGATCTCTGGCTGGACGGTCCCGATGTATATCATCCCTTTTCATCGGAACAGGTATTTGAATATGTTGATCTGATCGAAAAAGCCTGCAGCCGTAATTTCTGCGATTATGTTGCGCATCCGGATGTGTTCATGTGGGGCTATCCCGGTGTTGATGATACTGTACGGACAGCTGCTGCACGTCTTGCCGATATATCTGTCAAATATGACATGCCTATGGAACTGAACTGCGGAAGCGGTGTGAAATACGGTGCAAGAGAATATACAGACGGCATGCGTTACGCCTACCCCGTCAGAATCTTCTTTGAAGAATTTGCCAAGAAACATTGCCCTGTCATTGTAGGTCTGGATATCCATGACCCGAAACTGTTCCAGACTGATGAATATGTCAACAGAGCTTTGTCTGTCTGTGAAGGACTGGACATTAATTTCCTTTGGGACTATGATCTCGTCACTGCCGCAAAGAAAAGAAAACAGCTGTTCAGATGACCGTTGAATCATAAAACATCTCATGCATAAGCACAGCTGCTCATGATCCATGAGATGTTTTTGTTTTTATCCAAATACTTCAGGCATGTGCCTGTATAAGGATTCGGCAATACCATCCTCATCATTGGACGAAGTTATTTCATCCGCGACCGACTTCAGTTCATCTGTCGCATTTCCCATCGCAACACCAATCCCTGCATATTCGATCATCGTCTTGTCATTCTGGGCATCTCCGAAAGCGATCATTTCTTCCCTTGCATATCCGAGTTTCTGCAATGATTCCCTGATGGCCGCCGCTTTATCGATACCATCTGCCATGTATTCATAGTAGAACGGTGCGGTAAACATACTGGCGAGTTTCCCTTTGAACGGTGCTGCCATTTCCTGCCAGTTCTGCTGAAGATATTCCGGCTGTCCCAGTGTCAGGATCTTCTCTACAGGGAAGTCAACAAATGATGCCAGATCAAACACTTCACATAAAGGATAGTTGTTTCCATGTGCTTCATGTTCCATGATATTTCTGGGACCATTCTCCAGCTGCAGCACACCTTTATATGCATCATTGACATACATATGATCACCATGCGCGATCATCGGCTGTACTTCGAACCGGCTGATATGCTTCAGTACGCTTCTTGCGTCTTCCGGTGACATAGCCTTCCGGTATAAGATCTCTCCGCTCTGGCAGTCAATGACCTGTGCCCCATTAAAGCCTATGAACATGCCATGATGATTCTTCATATCCAGTTCTTCAGCAAATCTGAGCAGACCTCTCGGAGGTCTTCCTGAGGCGATCACGAGCTTTGCACCATGTGCCTGTGCTTTCAGCAGAGCATCTTTCGTCCGGGGAGTGATCTGTTTCTTCGAGTTGAACAGTGTACCGTCAATATCAAGCAGAATGATTTTGATCATTGTTCATCTCCTTATACCAGATATCCATTGTATTCGGGAAGATCGATATCCAGATACTCTTCAAGTGCCCTGACTATGATCTCATGATCTTTTCCCTCATGCAGTCCGGATACGGCGATCGTTGCGGCATGAACGCCATTGACAAAGACCGGAAACGCTCCGCCGACCGGAATGATGTCTGCGTCCTCTTTCAGCAGTGCCTCAGGAATGTTTCCTTCACATGCTTCCGCAAGTGCCAGAAGACTGCTGTGTCCTGAAGCGAGAACCGCATTTCTTTTAGCTGCGGCAAAGTTCAGATTCCTCTGTTTCTTTTCATCCATAACGTACTGAAAAATGACTGTCTGATCGGATTCTCTTGTAACTACAATTGCCAGCTGTTCCGGATATTCTGCGCAGAGTCTTGCCAGAATAACCCCGAGTGCCATTGCGTCAACGCTTCCGAAGCTGTCAAAACGGATAAGCTTCTCCTGCTGTCTGAGGAGCTGAATGTCTTTTCTGCTGAATTTACCGCGGTTCTTTTCGATGATCATTGTTACTTGCTCTGCGGACATCAGTCAGTCTCCTTTCCGTCCACAAGATTTCTGATCCAGATACCCTTGTGAACCAATACCAAACCGATCATTACTTTCAGAACATCTGCAAGCTGTACACAGATATAAACAGAGAGAATACCCATATCCGTAAACCTGGTCAGGATAAATGCCAGTGTCAGATTTACCGTACATGTATATACAGAGTCAAAAAGGAATGTAATGAATGTTCTTCCGCCGCTTCTCAGCGTGTGATATGCAGAATTATATAATGCGCCTACCGGCAGCATGATCGCAGTTACCCTCAGCAGCTGTGAAGCAAGCTGACGTACTTCGTCGGACGTATTGTAAAATCCCGGAAATACCGGAGCTGTAAAGAACATAAGACAGCCCATCACCATTGTCAGCAGGCCGGCAAACACGATCAGTTTTCTGTTCGTATCGACAGCTTCATCGATCAGATTTGCGCCAAGCTTCTGTCCGACCATAATGGCGATCGCGTTGCCTGTCGCCATATTGGCAATCGAAAACACATTGTGGATCGTCTGATTGATATTGATTGCCGCAACAGCGTTCAGTCCTCTTGTGGAATAGCACTGCATGATCGCCGCAAGACCGACAGACCACAGTACTTCGTTTACAACAAGAGGCATGCCGCGCCTGATGATCTTTGCTGCAAGCTCCAGCGGTACACCAAAATCATTCAACCCGTCATCATAGAACCAGAACCGCTCTCTTCTGCGCAGAGACCTGAACATAATGACCGCAAGTTCCACAAATCTTGATATGACCGTAGCGATCGCCGCCCCGGCGATTCCGAGCTTCGGAAAACCGAAATGTCCGAAGATCAATACATAATTCCCGACAAAATTCACCAGAACAGCTGTAATGCTGGATGTCATCGGAATCACAGTCTCCCCGCTTTCACGGATCGATGAAGAAAATGCCTGGCTCAGCGTAAATGCCGGCAGTCCGATCATCATGATCAGCATATATTCCCTGGCATATTCCATGGTTGCGGCCATGTCAGCCGCACTGTTTGTTTCGGGATTCAGATACAGACCGATCAGATTCCTTCCGAACAGTCCTAGGATCATAATACCTATCGATGAAACAAGCACTGTCACGATCAGCTTGAAATGGAAGCAGTTGCGGACACCCTTCCGGTCACCTTTCCCATAGAACTGCGCGCCGAAGATCCCTGCGGCGGCATTGCATCCGAAAACAGCCAGATTGAAGATCATCATCAGCTGGTTCGATATGGATACACCGCTCATCGGAAGTGTTCCGACCTGGCCGACCATGATATTGTCAAGCATGTTGACAAAAGTCGTGATCCCGGATTGTATCATGATAGGAACAGCGATCGTGAGGACTGCCTGATAAAAATATCTGTCCCCAAACCACCTGTTTTTCAGTGCCTGTACACGCATGACACCAGTATATCAAATTTATGAAAAATAGCTGTGAAAATGAAAAAGCCCGGTATTTCTACCGGACTGTGTGACCGATCAATACATGCAGACAATGATCTCAATGCACTTTTCAATACCCAGCGTACCGCTGTCCAGACAGACATCGTAGTTCTCGCATCTGCCCCACTTCTGATCAGTATAGATCTGATAGTACGCTGCTCTTCTCTTATCCTTATCCCTCAGTCTCTTCTCGGGTTCTACATTGCTTTCGCCGTATTGTTCAACGATGCGCTTAGCACGTGTCTCGATATCAGCGTGAACAAATACTCTCATCAGGTCAAGATCTTCTCTGTCCTTGAGAATATAGTCAGCACAGCGGCCGATGATGACACAGTTTCCTTTGTCAGCCAGTTCCCTGATGATCCTGCACTGTGCGAACCAGATGGTATCCTGGTTGGAATGGCCATTGAAATCCCTGGCAAAAGCACCGGCAAGCCATCCGCCATTTTCTGTAGCTTCACCATGTTCTTCAATATATTCTTTAGCAAAACCGCTCTCTTCGGCAATGTTTGTGATCAATTCTTTGTCGTAACACGGAATTCCGAGTCTGTTTGCGACTTCCTGGCCTATCGTTCTTCCCCCGCTACCAAACTGACGGCTGATTGTAATAATACGATTTCCCAT
>JAFOMZ010000198.1 GCA_017421125.1 Solobacterium sp. | reverse complement strand
GACTGCAGTTTGATCACCATTGCCATCTGCACCTGAATGTGATTCACATTAAAACGCTCGCTTCCCATCTTTTTCTCCCGGTAACTTGTATATTATAGCAGAATCATCGCTTTTCCAATACAAATTCCTGAAGCACTTTTCCACAATTACAGTGAATGATTTTCACAGATCTCCTTCAGGAGTGTGATAAACTCGTCCTCTGTTACCGTGATCTGTTCTTTCTGTCCGTATTTACGGTAAGTGACAGTGTTGTTTTCCTTTTCCTTGTCACCGAGCACGAGGGAATACGGGATCTTGTTTGTCTGCGCTTCCCTGATACGGTAACCGAGTTTTTCGTTTCTGTTGTCGTTATGTACGCGGAAGCCTGCTTTTATGAGATCAAGCGCGACTTTCTGTGCATAGTCGTCATGTGCTTCGATGCTGACGGGGATCAGGTGGACCTGTGTAGGTGCCAGCCATGTCGGGAAGATACCCTTTGTTTCTTCCAGCAGGAAGGCTACGAAGCGGTCGATGGATCCGAGGATCGCTCTATGGATAACGACAGGGCGTTTCTTCTGGCCGTCGCTGTCGACATATTCCAGTTCGAATCTTTCGGGCAGCTGGTAGTCAAGCTGGATCGTGGACAGTGTTACATCATGTCCGATCGCGCTCTTGACCTGGACGTCGATCTTCGGTCCGTAGAATGCTGCTTCACCAAGTGCTTCATAGAACGGAACATTCATTTCCTTCAGGACTTCTCTGAGCTGTGCTTCGCTCTTTTCCCAGAGTTCATCGTTTCCGAAATACTTTTCCGTATTTCCGGGATCTCTCAGTGAGAGACGGAACTGATATTCACCGAAACCGAAGTCATGATATACATCAAGGATCAGTTTGGTAACATTCTTGATCTCATCCGCGATCTGGTCGGGACGGCAGAAGATATGGGAATCGTTCTGTGTAAATGCGCGGGAACGTTCGATACCTGTCAGGGCACCGCTGGCTTCGAAGCGGAAGTCGTTTGCGATCTCGGCGATGCGTACCGGCAGATCACGGTAGGAATGGAGCCTGCTTCTGTACATGATCATGTGCTCGGGGCAGTTCATCGGACGCAGGCAGAATTCTTCATTGTCGCGCTCCATGATCGGGAACATATCATCCTTATAGTGTGCCAGGTGTCCGGAGATCTTATAGAGCTTTGTGGAAACGACTGACGGGGTCATGACATGTACATATCCCTGCTGCAGTTCCTTGTCCATGATGTAATCGGACAGCAGGCGTCTGACAGTGAAGCCGTTGGGCAGCCACATCGGAAGACCGCTACCAACTGTATCGGAGAACATGAACATCTGAAGCTCCTTGCCGAGCTTTCTGTGGTCTCTCTGTTTTGCGTCTTCCAGGAACTGGAGGTGTTCTTCCAGTTCTTCTGCTGTCGGGAAGCATACACCGTATACACGCTGCAGTACTTTGTTGTTCTTATCGCCCTTCCAGTAAGCGCCGGAATGTTTGATCAGTTTGAAGTTTTTGCAGAGCTTTGTATTATCTACATGAGGTCCGCGGCAGAGGTCCGTGAAATCACCCTGTGTGTACATGGAGATCTGTACGCCGTCTTCCATACGGCTGATCAGGTCTACTTTGTAAGGGTCATCCGCAAACTGTGCGAGCGCCTCTTCTTTTGAAATCTCATGTCTGACGATCTTTTTGCCGTCTTTGCAGACCTTCTTCATTTCCTTCTCGATCTTGTCGAGATCGGAATCGTTCAGTGTGACGTCGCCGAGATCCATATCATAATAGAATCCCTCTTCGACGACCGGTCCGACCCAGAACTTAGCCTGTGGCCAGAGATGCTTCACTGCCTGAGCCATGACATGGGCGCAGGAGTGATTCAACATGTGCAGTTCTTCTTCGTTTAAAAAGTCTCTCATTTTTCCATTCCTCCCATAATAAAGAAAAAGTCCCGCCAAAGGACGAAGACTCGTGGTACCACCTTTTTTCACAGCATACGCTGCCTCTGATCCTTAACGCGGTTTACGGCGGTCCCTTTCGGGCGCAGCTCACAGGTAGTATTTCCGAAACGTTCTGACAGACTCGCACCGGCCGTCTGTTCTCTGGGCAGAAACTATCAGGGAAACGTGTCCTGATCAAAGCTTTGTATGAATATTAACGCAAACAAACCGCAAAAGCAATGAAAAGAGATGCGTATGTCTAAAATATTTGCGGAAAAACCTCTGTCACAGGCTGTGATCCAACACATTCCCCGCAAAACTTTATTTCCTGCTTCAACGACAGATAACTGCACCGCCTGGGGCAATGCCCGTCAGAGCTGTCTCCGCAGGCTTGAGAAGCTGCAGCTGACCGATTCCGATGGAAACACACCGTATTGTCAGCCGGGTAATTACTTGTATTAAACAGTTCTGATCCTGTTGTTTGATCTCTGCTGATGTATTCAGATCCGATTCATGTATGGTGATCTTTTTCAGTCTGTTGTTCTTTGGCGGGAACTGATATGAAATACCATCAGTTTACTGTTCCTGCCGGGGATTTGGTTTTCATCTGCGGCTGAACATTCTGATGATCGTTTCATTCATCAAAACAATGACCGGTCTTTGATACACAGTTCGTCAGTCAGGTGAAAACGCAATTGATGAACTTTGATCCGCTCATGATCATACCTCCTCAGTGCCGGACACGCTTTATGTCTGACACTTATATATACGGTACGGTTACGGGCAGTTCCACAAAAAAATAACAGAAATATTTTGATCATATCTCTGTTATTTATCATTACTATAATGTTCAGCTGATCAGCGCAGACCTGTGATCAATCCCAGGACTGCAAATACCGCAGCACATGCCCACAGCATATGTACGACCTGGTTCTCACCCATACCCTTCAGGACAAATGCGTAATGGATCGGGGTATAGATGAAGACCTTTTTATGTATCGTTCTGACGGAGATCTGCTGGATCAGAACGCACAGTGTTTCTATTACGAACACGCCTCCCGCAAGGATCAGTGTCAACTCCTGTTTTTCAACCATTGCCAGGGCTGCCAGTGCGGCACCCAGGGCCAGGGAACCTGTATCACCCATAAAGATCTTTGCCGGCTTGATATTGTACTTCAGGTATCCGAACAGTGCGCCGAGCAGTGATGCGATGAATATGACTGCGCCGTGATTACCCTGCATGATGCCGAAGACAAGATACGGGATGAGTGCGAATACCGTGCACCCTGCTGCCAGACCGTCCATACCGTCCGTCAGGTTGACTGCGTTGCTTGAGCCTGTGAACATGAACAGGATCAGCAGACCGTACAGTGCGCCGAAGTATACTGTTTTATTCAGGAACGGGATCCTGACGTCCAGAACAGCATGGCTTCTGTAGAGCCAGAAGAATATGACTGCCAGTGCCAGCTGCATCAGAAACTTCAGGCCGGGTTTCAGTCCGTCATTGTTTTTCTTGACGACGATCAGGTAATCATCAATGAATCCGATCAGGCCATAGCCGGCGAATACGATCAGGATGATCGCTGTGTCGACCCTGAACTGACGAAGGAGCAGTGTCTCAATGATCGTTACGATCACCGGTACGACGATAAACAGTACGCCGCCCATGATCGGTGTCTTTGCCTTCTCCTTGTATTCCTGCAGGCTGTATTCACTGACGTTCTGATTGAAACTCAGAATCTTCAGATAACTGATCCATTTCGGCATCAGATATACAACAGCTGCCAGACTTATTACAAATGCGATCAGAATTTCAACTGCCATATCTTCCACCCCTTTATTCAAATATAACTTCGATGTCTGTTCCTCTGTTGACCATGGTTCCTGCCGGGACGGACTGGCTTGTTACCCTGCCCTCTCCCGACATTCGTATGCCGAATTCCGTAACGCTCCACAATGCTGTAACGTCTTTTCTTGTCCATCCTGTCATGTCCGGCATGATGAAGCTGTTTGTGTCGGTCAGTAGGAATACCTTCTGGCCTGTAGCTACCATAGCGGTGCTTCTTGGATACTGGTCGATCACGGTATCCCCTGACCCAAGAACGATCAGGTCAGTATTCAGCCAGTCAAGCTTTTCATGTGCGTATGCCAGTGAGTGATTGATCACATTCGGCATTTCATTTGTTACGATCTCGGTGATCACCGGTTCTTCCGGTTCTTCAGTCGTTTCTTCTGCCGGCGGTTCCTCTTCGGCCTGTGTTACACCTATTTTCAGGGCAACTGTTCTGAGCAGATCCTGTTGTGCCTGTGAATAATAGTGTGCGCTGGGATTATACGCCGCTTCGAACGCATAGTAAACCATAACCTGCGGATCATCGGCAGGAAGTGCGCACATCAGGGATACGATCGTATATCCTGATGCGTAGCTTCCATTGATCGCGACCTGTGTTGTACCGGTCTTTCCCATGAGTTCGCAGTCAGGGATCCTGTACCATCTTGCAGTACCTTCATCATCGTTGACGACCTTCCACATGATCTTCTGCATTTCCTTTGCACTTTCTTCAGTGATAGGCTGTCCGGTGATCCTTGTGTCTGCCTGGTAGATGATATGGTTCGAATCGTACGGGTCACGGATCGACTCAACATAGTACGGCTTCTTCATCGTGCCGTCTGTAAACAGTGCTGAATATGCCTGCATCAGCTGCAGCATGGTTACTGTCGAACCCTGTCCGTATGAGAGCGAAGCACGGTCAGCCGCATATGTGAAGTTCAGTATGCCGGATTCTTCCGGAAGTCCGTCACTGTTGACAGGCTGGAAGAATCCGAATTTTTTCAGGTAATCGAGATGGATCTGAGGTGTGATCAGACTGTTCTGGATCTCCAGGGCGATCGTGTTGGCGGAATAGATCATTCCGTGGTCGTATGTAGTCATGCCGTAGTTTGCGCGTCCTGCATTGTAAATGCATGATCTGCTTTCCTGTACGCGGAGCGGGTTGTTGTTTTCGTCTGATATGTAGCAGTACGGTCCGCCGTATACCAGAGCATCTCCGTCATAGACACCATAGTCGACCGCTGCAGCCCAGGTAAATGATTTCAGAGTGGAACCCGGCTCATAAGGGAGCTGTGTACCGTAGTTATTGTAATCCGCAATATCCATGAGGTTCGGGTCAAAAGACGGTGCCTGGCCCCAGGCAAGGATCTTGCCTGTATCCAGATCCATGACTGAACCCCAGATACGCAGCGGATCGAAGCGTTCCGTTGTTTTCACGAAGGCATCTTCCAGGGCTTCCTGGAGATCCTGGTCGATCGTCAGGTATACATCATAGCCGTTTACGGGGCTGACGGTCTCTTCTCTCATACCCGGAAGGATATAGCCGTTTGAGTCTGCCTGATACGTTCTGCTTCCATCTATACCGGAAAGATAACTGTCAAGATACAGTTCGGTTCCCATTTTGCCGACGGTCGTTCCGTTTTCGTCTGACTGGGCAAAACCGATCAGATTGGAGGCGAATGATCCGAGCGGATAGACACGCTGGATAGAGTCCGTAAATTCAATGCCGGGAAGGCCGAGATCCTGGATCTTTTCCATGGTCGCCTTCGAAAGATTTCGTCCTGCTGGACCAAGCTCGGTCTGCCACAGGCCGCTTGTATTGTACTGGTTCAGGTATCCATACAATGTATCATAGTCCGCATCAAGGATCTTTGACAGAGCCCTTGCGGTACCGTCAACATCCTGTACATAAACGATCTTTCCGTTTACTGTCGGGCGGTCAGGTGAAAGAATGCATACGATATTGTATGTCTGACGGTCCTGGGCGATCACTGTTCCGTTGCGGTCATAAATATTGCCTCGTGTTGCTTTGAGCGTTTCATGAACCGTATTCGCGCTGTTTGCATACGCACTCAGATCCGTACCGGAGCGAAGATGCACTTTACGGATAGATACCAAAAAAACATTAGAGGCAAGCAATAACATTACCGCTAATGTCATGATGAATAGGATGCGGACAATTCTGACCCGCTTTCTCATACTATTCTCCGTTATCCTGAGAAGTAGTAATCGTGATAATGTTGTCCTGATGCAGTTTCAGTCCGTTGTCGGAAGCGATCGTATCGATCCTTTCTCTGGTCGAGAGTGTCTGGATCTCTACTTTGGCAGCGGCGTTGGCAAGCTGGATCTCCGTGATCTTAGCTTCTACAGTCTGTTTCTGTGTGCTCAGAGCATTGTTGTATGAACGCAGAAATAATGAACTTGCAAGGAACAATGTGCATGAGATGATAAAAAATACTGCTGTAAAATTAACGAGTTTTACACCTTTTTTGTTCTTTTTCTTTGCTTGTTTTGTCATTTCCCCTACCCCTTCTTGTTTCTTTCTATCACTCTGAGTTTCGCGCTGTGCGATCTGTGGTTTACGTTCAGTTCCTCTTCCGAGGCAGTTACTGCTTTTCTGGTAACTGCTGTAAAGGAGGCCTGCTCCATTTGTGAAGCTTTAACAGGAATTTTCGGTTCCACAAATGGAGCAGAAGTCAATTCTCTGAACAGGCTTTTGACCATACGGTCTTCCAGCGAGTGGAATGTGATGACTGCGAGCCTGCCGCTGGGGGCGAGCATATCCACAGCATCCTGTAGTCCTGACCTCAGTGAGGACAATTCATCATTGACCTCAATCCTGAGCGCCTGGTATGTCTGCTTTGCAGGATGTCCTTTTTTACGAAGGACTTTATCCGGTAATGCGGAACGGATGATGTCGTTCAGCTGGAACGTAGTATCGACCGGTCCGTTTTCTCTTGCTTTGACGATCGCGTTTGCGATCCGTCCTGCATTTCTTTCTTCACCGTAGCGGAAGAATATATCAGATAACTCTTTTGCACTGTATGTATTGACTACCGTCCATGCATCGAGTTTCTGTGTCTGATCCATCCTCATATCAAGGCGGGAATCAAATCTGTAGCTGAAGCCCCTTGCAGGGTCATCGAACTGCGGTGAGCTGACGCCCAGGTCCATCATGATACCGTCTGCTTCATGGATACCATATGGCTCTAAAAGCGCTTTCATTTCCCGGAAGTTGCCTTTGATCAGTGTGATCCTGTCACTGTATTCCTTCAGCCTTTCAGCGGATTCTGCCAGTGCCTGATCATCCTGATCGATTCCGTAGAGATGTCCGTGCTCCAGTTTCGAAGCGAGCAGTCCCGAGTGTCCTCCTCTTCCGAGCGTTCCGTCAATGTAGATCCCGTCGGGCTTTACATTCAGCAGATCGATCGTTTCATGCAGCATGACGCTCTGATGTTCCATCATCTCAGGAACTCCGTCAGGCTTTCAGCCACATTCTCGAAGGATTCACCGGCTTCCTCGTCATATGCATCCCACTTCTCTTCGGACCATATTTCGATGTGATCGGCTGCTCCGATAACTGCACATTTCCTGTCAATGTCTGCCGCTTTGATCAGTACCTGGGGAAGCTGTATCCTTCCCTGGGAATCAAACACGCACTCTGTTGCTTTACTCAGCAGGAAGCGGACATATTGTCTGACTTCCTTTTTTGTGGAAGGAAGTTTCTCCAGCTGCTGAACGATGACAGCCCACTGTTCTTCTGTATAGATCGTGAGACAGCCGTCGAGTCCTTTTGTAACAACAAATGTGCTGCCAAGCTCGTCGCGGAACTTTGCCGGAATGATCAATCTGTTTTTGGCATCCAGGCTATGCCTGTATTCACCCATAAACATGTGCTAAATCCCCCACTTTCCGCCACTTTCAGACACTTGATACCACAAATATACCACCAAGATATTCTGCATACAAGAAAAATAAAAATTTTCATTTGTTACATTTTCAGCCGTCCGTTTTCGGGTCCGTAAAAGGATGTGCGGCGGGCAAAAGAAAAACAGCGGTCCCCCGCTGCTGACCGGTTTCCGGCAGATACTGCACTGATATATGCCGATAAACGAAAAAAGGAAACAGGTCTGATCTGTTTCCCTTAATGCTTTATTCTGTGTAAGCGACGATCTCCGTGACCGGATATTCAGGACCGGCCCCGTCAATATCGATCTTTCCGGATGCCAGCTTTGCGCCGGTATACGCGAACACATCGCGTCCGTGGAAAATCTCCGATTCTTCTGACCAGTGATTTCCTTTGAAACGGTTGACGCTCTGGTCGATCTCGTGCACGCTTTCGATCTCAATTTCCCTGTTCACTACATCCAGAACACCGTTGTCGGGTGTCACGATATAATGTCCGCTCTTTGTTTTTGCCGCGCTGGCCTTGCGGGGCGTTCCGACCCCCGGGTCGACCACGCTGACAAATACGGTGCCTGCCGGCCAGAACGGGATCACTTCACAGAGGTTTCTGCCTGCTGTTTCAACATCGAACTTCGGTACGTTGTGTGTCAGTTCAAATATCTGCAGAGCGGGATCAACGATCCTGCAGACACCTGCCATCGAGCCGGAGCTGTGGCCGCCGAAATCAGTCTGAAATACGATATATCCCATCTTACTGCTCCTCCTTGGTGATGATGATCTGCCAGTCCTTGCCGAAGCCTATATTGTATTTGCGGATGAAGTCACCGCGGTTGATACCCAGACCGAGCACACCGTCACTGCTGTTGTATATGACTTCTTCGCCTTCCGGTACCCAGCCGAATGAAGGATGGAAAGGTATGGTGTGCGACAGTACGAAACGGTCCTTGTTTTTGATCGAGACGAGCACCTTATCACCGGGTACGATGCCGGCGTTCTCTGCCGCTTCGATCGGGATATTCGTTTCAAGATTGCCGAAGGTATACATCATGTCCGTGACATATCCCCTGACCTCACCGGGCTTGCTTGTATAATTCAGCTTTTCGTATTTTACGATCTCCGAGACCGGATATTCTTCTCCGACCCCTTCAAAGCCGATCAGTCCCGCTGCCAGTTTTCCCGCGCAGTATGCGAAGAGATCACGGCCGTGGAAAATACTGACTTTTTCCGTTCCTTTGAGGCGGTTGACTGTTTCATCGATCACTCGTACTGCTTCAATGCCTGGATTCTCCAGCAGCAATGTCAGCGATCCGTTGTCCGGTGATACCACATAGCTTCCGTTTTTCAGAAGCGCGACACTGGCGCGTCTGGATGTGCCGACACCCGGGTCGACCACCGAGACAAATACCGTGCCCGCAGGCCAGTATCCGACCAGATGGTTCAGTGACCTTGCGGCCTTTACCACATTGAATTTTTCAACACGATGGTTTGCTTCGTATACATACACCTCCGGATCCAGCGTCTTGATGACACCGCGCATTGCGGAACCGCCGCCATATCCGAAATCCGTCTGGATTACTACTGCCGGTTTCATATCACTCTTTCTCCTTTCCTGCAGGAAGAATCGTTACCTTGTATTCCGAGAAATCATATGCCGAAAGCAGTTCCGGCAGTTCCGTCTCGCAGAAACTTCCCTGATTGATGGAAATCTCCACATAATCGTTGCTGCATTCATTGAGGATCGCCTCACCGGGTTTGACCCAGCCGAACGATTTGTGGAACATCATTTCTTTATCATACAGGACAGAGCCCTGCTTCTCGATGATGACGCGGGCATACTCACCTGTATTGATGCCGATCTCCTTGATCATTTCATTCGGGATCGAGATGCCGACATTGCCGAAATGATCCCCGGCATCTGTTACTTCACCGACTGCCCTGCCGTTTATAACAGTGGCTTCCGGTACATGGAAGCGGACCATTTCCGTTTTGTCATAAACAGGACCTACACCGGCAAAGTCGATGATCCCGGATGCGAGTCTGGCCGCGGTATATGCATATACATCTCTTCCGTGGAATGTATGATGGCTGTCCGAGCCCGGCAGTCTGTTGACCGTTTCATCGATCTGACGCACTTCCGTGATCCGGTCATAGAGATAACTCAGCGTGCCGTTGTCAGGTGTGATCACAACGCTCCCGTTGTCCATCAGGGCTGCGCAGCTGCGTCTGAGCGTGCCAACACCCGGATCGACGACCGAGACGAACACTGTTCCGTCCGGCCAGTAAGGGAATGTCGAAGCAAGGATCTTGCCGCCTCTCTGGATATCGAACTGCCTGACCTCATGGCAGAGATCATAGATACGGATCTCAGGATCCGTTTTCACGATCACGGCAGTCATGGATGCCGGCAGTCCTGTTGAGATGCCGAAATCCGACTGCAGTACAATGCAGGGTTTCATATTATGCCCCCTTTTTGCGGATGACCACTTTGAATTCACCCGGATCCGGTTCTCTCAGGATCTTGGGCAGGCACATTTCAATGAAGTTTGCCCTGTTCAGACCGATGTCCATATATCCGGAGCTGCCGTTGAATACGACAGGAGCACCTTCTTCTACGTATCCGAAAGAAGG
Source organism: Solobacterium sp. (assembly GCA_017421125.1). GTDB lineage: Bacteria > Bacillota_I > Bacilli_A > Erysipelotrichales > Erysipelotrichaceae > Bulleidia. The sequence goes on along the minus strand of JAFOMZ010000198.1, from coordinate 27,696 downwards.
CTGGTATGTCATTGAATCACGGTATACGACAGCGTCATGGTATGTGATCGTCACTTCGATCTCATCGTTCTGTACGATGCCTGTTTTCTCGAATTCATCAACGCCGATATTGAATGTAATGTTTCCGAATGTCTTGAGGAGAACAGCGACCTGTCCTTTTGCAACACCATCGCCGATCTCAGCCGGTTCAATATGGAACTGCTTGAGTTCTTCGGTTTCCATTCTTCCGCCCAGGCTTTCAAAGCCTTTGCCGGCAGCCAGATGCGCGGCGGCTCTTGCGATGCTGTATTCATCTGAGCCGAAGCGTTCCGGATCGACCGTTCTGACACTGTCCAGGCCGAAGGAGTAAACGCTCATTGTGCATGATCCGTCATTGGGACCGAGCAGGATCTGTCCGCTCTTGAGCCGTACAGCACAGAGTTCATCATCCCCGGTGTCATACAGGAACACGGTCCCTGCAGGCCAGTACGGGACTGTTGAGTACAGCGATGCCGACAGCATGCGGATATCGTTTTTGTCATAGCACAGGTTTTCCGCAGCTACATCTGTTCCGGGTGCTTCCGTTTCGATGATGCCTGTCAGCTTAGCAGCCCTGGTCGACGCCAGACCACAGCAGCTGTGCAGGACGACTGCGCCTTTTGCCGGCTGCAGTTTTTCAACTGTCAGTTTCCATTCCGGTCCGAATCCCAGGCCGTACTCCGTCACGGCATTGCCGCGGTTGATCGCCAGCATGACCGTCTGCATTTCCGAACTGAAGAGCAGCGGTGTCCCAACAGGAACAAATCCGAATGATCTCGCCAGCGGGATCATTTCATCGAGGACTGTCTCCCCGGCATGGTCAACGGTGACATGGAGCTCATCCCCGTATTTCATATCTGTCTGCTCAAGCCATTCGAACGGGATATTCGTACCGACCAGGCCGAAGTGATCGGATGCTTCGTTGATCATACCTGAAACACTGTGGTCTTCCTTTGCCGGTCTGATGTAGTCAGCCATCACGATACTGTCAGTGTCATAGGCAGGACCGACGCCTTCAAAATCGATGATGCCGGCAGCCAGTCTTGCGCCGCAGTATGCGTAGACGTCACGTCCGTGGAAAATATGGACTGATTCGGAACCGGGCAGACGGTTCACGGATTCATCGATCTCCCTGACCTCTTTGATGCCGAGACGTTCCTTGACATATGTCAGCGTGCCGTTGTCCGGTGTGACGATGTACTGGCCTGTCTCAGTCAGGGCTACACAGCTTTTTCTGGCTGTTCCGACGCCCGGGTCAACAACGCTGACAAAGACTGTACCGGTCGGCCAGTAAGGCAGCAGGTACATCAGTGATTCCGAGGCGTCCAGTACATTGAACTGATCCACTGCATTGTTGCCGTCGGAAACCTTCAGATCATCGCAGACCATCGCGCATACGCCGTGCATCGCGCTGACGGATGCGGAGCCGGTCCCGAAGTCTGTCTGTATTACTACATGTTTCATATCATCATTCCTTCCTTTACCTGTTTCTGAACCACTGAAGAATTTTGATCGTATCAAGCGTATTCACATGCTGTACCTCATCCCTTGCGAGCCATGGGCACCAGAACTTTGCTGGCCATGGATCGATGATGCGGTATCTGATCACGTAATAGATCACTGCCGCAAACAGCAGTACTGTCAGGGTCCGGATGATCCTGTCAAGTTTTCCGGGTTCACGTTCGGCATACCAGGTACGCTTTTTGTTTTTTCCGTAGCCTCTCAGGTCCATTGCGTTGGCGATGTTTCCGACCTTGCCGAATGCTGTGAAGATCAGCGGGATCAGCAGCAGCACGTAGTTTTTCAGGCGTTTCCAGACGCTTGCTTTCCTGCCGCTCAGTTCCAGTCCGCGCATCATCATGCTGTTGCGGATGTTGACAAAGTCATTCGCGATGTCCGGGATCGTCCTGTATGCCAGGGAAACAACGGTGCAGACCTTGTAAGGCAGTCCGCAGTGATTGAGCCCCGAGGCAAATTCCGATGGTGTCGTAGACAGCGCGAATGCCATGACCGAACTGAAGGATGCTGTTCTCTTGATGAATACGACGAAGATATACCATAGGAATTCCTTGGAAATATAGTGACTTCCGCTCCCCTGCCAGATGATGTGTTCAGCGCCGACATTGTTGTATCCGGCTTCCGGGCTGACGGCGAACAGCATGACGTTGCCGATCAGCGTTACCGTTACGAATGTGATCGCGAATACGATCAGGATCGGTTTGTAGTTGGGCTTCATGGATACGATCTCTGCGCAGTTGATCAGCAGCAGAGGGATCAGGATACGGATATCGAATGTCCACATGATCGCGCAGATCATTGCGAGGAACAGGAATACCTTGGTGAATCCCGTCAGTTTGTGAAAGGGTGTCGGACCCGGTGTATAGTTGATGACGAACCTGTTGTTCATGCGTCTTTCACCGTCCTTTCATAAGCAATGAAGCTTTCGATCGTTTTTTCCGGATCAAGACCCAGCTTTTCCGCCAACAGGTACAGTGATGTCTGCTTCAGGCTGGCTTTCCTGATCGTTTCGGCATTGGAAAGGACCGTATACACTTTATTGGTATCGATTACATGTCCATCGGAGAACACGATCGCGCGGTCAGTATTTTCGATCGCAAGGTGCATATCGTGAGTGATGAACAGGATCGTGGTCCCGTAATCACGGTTCAGTTTGTTGACAAAATTCATGATCTCCGTATAGCTTCTGAAGTCCTGGCCTGCGGTCGGTTCATCAAGCACAAGGATGGCCGGCTCCAGTGCCATCATTGAGGCTACCGTGACACGTTTCTTCTGGCCATAGCTGATCGAATCGACCGGCCAGTTTCTCATTTTATATAGCCCGCACGCTTCCAGTGACTGTCTGACGCGCTCATCGATCTGATCCTGCGGCATTTTGCGCAGGCTCAGGGCAAGACCGACCTCATCCTTGATCAGGTCCTTGACGATCATGGTATTCGGATCCTGCATAACATATCCGACCTGCTCGCCGATCTCCTTCACGGTCATATCAGCGGTATCCTTTCCGCAGACCTCGATCTTTCCTTTGCCGGGACGGATAATGCCTGTCAGCAGCTTGGCAGCCGTTGATTTTCCGGCACCGTTCTTGCCGATGACAGCAATGCGTTCGCCGCGTCCGATCTCGAAGGAGATATCCTCTACTACATTCTGACGCCCATCATAGGAGTACGCAACATCCGTGAACCTGATGACCGGTTCACGTTCTGTTTCGTCTTTGACAGCCCTGTCCGCGGTAAAGAAAGCTTTCAGTTTCCGTTCATTCTCTTCCGTGAACCTGAGTGAATTCAGGTCGCAGAGATTTTCATTTCCTTCCAGGGAGCATCCTGCATATTTCATGGCCGTGATATACAGAGGTTCCCTGATACCGTGCTGCTGCAGGAGGTCTGACTTCAGAAGCTCATCGGGCGTAACATCCGCCGCGATTGTGCCATCAGCCATCAGGATGATCCTGTCGACCGGTCTGTACAGAACATCCTCCAGACGGTGCTCTACGATGATGATCGTACGGTCTTCATCCTGTGAAAGATCGTCGATCAGGTCGACTGCCGTCATTCCCATCTGGGGATCCAGAGCGGCTAGCGGTTCATCGAAGATCAGGATCCTGACATCATTACCGAAAACGCCGGCGATGGCGACTTTCTGTTTCTGTCCGCCGGACAGATTGAAAGGAACATGATCCACGAAATCTTTCATGCCGACCATATTCAGGTTTTCGTCGATCTTCGGCAGCATGTCCTTCCTTGCCATCATGTCGTTCTCCATGATGAAAGCAACATCTTCGCCCACAGTCAGTCCGACAAACTGGGCGTCGCTGTCCTGCAGGACAGTTCCTACGGAATTGGACAGTTTGAAGATCGAAGAATTCTTCGTCTCATGCCCTGCTACTCTGCAGGATCCGGTGATCTCCCCTTCAATGGAAAAAGGGATCAGACCGTTGATGCAGTTGCACATAGTCGACTTTCCGCTTCCTGAAGCTCCAAGGATCAGGACCTTCTGACCGGGATATATTTCCAGGTTGATATCATGAAGGGTCGCTGTTTTCTGGGTCTTATATCTGAAACTGAAGTCTTTAAATACGATTGCAGGTTCTTTCATATACTTCTCCCCATATGAAATGAATAAAGCTTCCGACAGAACGGAAGCTTTCCGGGTTTACGGAAAGACCGTATCCCTTGATAACGGACCTTCCGTTTTGAAACATTATTCTTCTTCCGTCAGATTGGTGCGGCTCTGATATCTGTTGGCAAGCAGCTTGATAACAGGTATGCCGATCACAACCTCAACAAGAATATTGCCGATGCTTGCCCAGAGACCCTGGAGCAGTGAAACGTTCATGTCGCCGCCTTCGAAGAAGACTGTGAAGACCTGGGCAACAACGCCGAATGCCAGAGCATTGCCAAGCAGTACACAGAGCACATAGATGACCATATGCTTGGTCAGGAATTTTCCTTCGGTAATATATGCGCCGTAAAGCGGAAGAGCGCCGATAAACAGACCGGCGACTGCGTTCGCGATCGACCACGCCGGATACATGCCCCAGCCGCCGATCAGGTCAGCGATCACATTGCCCACGCCTGCTGCTACAGCTGCAGGAACCGGACCGTACATAGCACCGACAACGACCGGTACGATCATGGCAGTTGTCAGAGAAGTGTTCGTAAAAATAGGAATTCCCCCGTAGTTCATCAGAACGCCGAATACAGCAGCTCCGATCGCAACGGCTACGATCGTTCTGGTATTCCATGTACCGAGAAGACGTGCGCCAAAGCTCTTGTTTTCCATAAAATGGTCCTCCTTAACAAGATACATCTGAGTATACCACTTAATGACTCTCATTTCCGTATAAATGTTCCGTTTGCGGACTGAAAGCAGTTCTCTTTATTGAAAACAGGCCCGTCTTTGTTGCAGGCAAAAAGAAAACAGCTGACCTGCAGCTGTATATCTTTCAAATCAGAATTCCTTCTTACGCGTTCTTGGCTGCTTTGCCTGTAGAACCGCAGTTAGGGCATGCATGATGCGGAAGCTTCATTGCGCCGCATGTCGGGCACTTAACCAGGGTCGGAGCTGTTAACTTGTAATGTGTTCTTCTCTTATCCCTTCTTGTGCTGGAATTCCTTCTCTGCTGTACTGCCATCTGCCTGACACCTCCTACTCTTTTTCTTTATATTCCATGAGTTTTGCCAGGCGCGGATCGATCCGACTCTCCCGGTCTCTCAGATAAGCTTCTTCTGTTATGACTGCCCAGCCGTCACCGTGCGGGTAATCATCTTCCGAAGCGTTTGTCACCTGGAGCGGTACCTCCATGATAATTGCGTCAATAATCGCAGGCATCAGCTCGATGACATCATCCGTAACGTCACGGATGTTTTCATCATCCGTCTTATGAAAGGAATAGGTTTCCTCGCTTTCCGTTTCAAACGGGTGCTCGATTTCCTCCCCGGTGATCGCGTCGGGAAGCAGCATCGTTCCCGTTACATGAAGCACCGCGTAGAAGAGATCGTCATGTTCGTCCAGATAGCCTGTTGCGGCTGCGTGGACGTCACGGACACTGTTGATCAGAGAGAATCCTTCGAACACGCTGCTGTCTATTACCACATCTTCTTCAGCGGTAAGATTCTGCGAACGTGCTGCCTGTATCTCTGCTTTGGTCCATCTCACGAGTAAATCTCCTTAACCGTTAACGTGTTAAATTATAGCAAACCACAAATCAAAGTCAATGATAGATACTTTCACAAAGTGCATCTTCAGGCACTTTTTTCATTCAGCCACGCCAGGATGTCAGCGTAAACCTTTTCCGCGTCCGTTTCATTCAGGATTTCGTGGCGCATATGCTCATAAACCTTGCATGAGATGTTCTCATACCCTGCTTTTCTCAGTGTTTCGATCGAATCGTTCAGGCCTTCCGAACCGCCTGTGCACGGATCGTCGATACCGCTGAAGAACGCGATCGGCAGATCTTTGTCGGCATGGACATATCTGCCGGGTTCTGCCATGCGGATCAGTCCGGTCAGTTCATCGATATATCCCTGGACCGTGAACGGGAAACCGTTCAGCGGATCAGCCAGATAATTTCTGACATTCTCTTCGTTGTAGCTCAGCCAGTCTACGCCGGTGCGCGGATTCTCGATCCCGTTGTTGAAATTGCCTGTCACCAGCTGGTCGAGCATTTTGCTGTAGCCCTTCGGTCCCTTGACTGCCCTGACTGCCATGGCGAGGCCCATTCCTGCTTTGGCTGCCGGATTGTAATTAGGCGCTCCGGTCAGGATGACGCCTGAGGGTGCGTCGTGTTCCTGCATCCAGGTCCTGGCGACGATCGTACCCATGGAATGTCCCATCATAAAGAAAGGAACACCCGGGAATTCCTGCTTTGTCAGTTCTGCGACCTTTTCGGCACTCCAGATCAGCTGGTCCCAGCCGTTCTCATCACCGAAATAACCGAGCACTTCATTCTCGGCAGTTTCTCCGTGACCCGGCAGATCAAAAGTAACAACGCCGTATCCGTTTTCTCTCAGATACTGGGCGAATTTTTCATAACGTGTGCGATGCTCCTGCATCCCGTGAATGATCTCCACACAGCCCTTCACTTCCCCGGTCGGGCGGTAAATTGTAATTCCTAACGTATGGCTCATACAAATCACAACTCCTTCTGATATTATTGTAGCATAGTCAAAACACAGCGGCGGAGGTGAACACGATGAAAGCTTGCGGAATTATCGCCGAATACAATCCGTTTCATAAAGGCCATATCTATCAGATCACAGAAACAAGAAAAAAGACCGGATGCGATGTCATGATCGCTGTCATGTCCGGACATTTTACGCAGCGCGGTGAGCCTGCGGTCATAGATAAATGGAGCAGAGCGGAAGCTGCCGTGCGCGGCGGCATCGACCTGATCCTTGAGCTTCCTTATGTCCACGCGGTCCAGTCAGCGTCCCATTTCGCAAAAGGCGGCGTTGAAGTCCTGAAGAAAGCGGGAATTTCATATCTTTCGTTCGGCAGCGAATGCGGCAATCTGGAGAACCTCAAAGAGATCGCTGAGACGCCGGTCAATCCGGATCATCTGCATCAGTCTCTGTCTGCCGGGATGAGCTTTCCGAAGGCATACAGCCTTCTGACCGGTGAGATGATGCCGAATGATATCCTGGCAGTATGCTATCTGAAGGAACTGATGGATACGGACATTGAGCCGGTCCTGATCCCCCGTACCTCCTCCTACAACGATGATGAGATGCGTGAAGTATCCAGTGCGCTGGCAATACGCACAGCGCTGAAAAAAGGACTGGATCTTTCTGATTCAACACCGATGAAGGATATACTGACCGGTTCCTTCCATCCCTGGATGGAACTGTATTACCCCTATCTCAGGACCTTCCTGCTGATGACGGACAAGGAACGCCTTTCTTCTTTCTTCCTCTTCAGTGAAGGGATCGAGAATCATCTGATCGAAAAAGCAGAACGCAATGATACATGGGATGGTTTCCTGAAGGATGCCGTGACATACCGCTATACCGCGTCCAGGATCAGAAGGACCTGCCTGCAGGCTCTGAACCAGATCACCAAAGAGGAAGTTTCCCGTCTGCCGGCACACGATGCCGTGCGCGTCCTGGCTTTCAATGAGACAGGGCGTGCCTATCTCAGGGAAATGAAGGAGTCGGAAACGAAATTTGCCTGCCGGTTTGCGGATATCCCGAGACCCTGGCGGCTCATGGAATACAAAACAACGATGCTGTATGCCAGCGTCTTTCCCGAGGAAATAAGAAAGCACCTGCTTCATGAAGAAGTAACAGGTGCCAGGTATGTTTCTGATCAAGGAAACCATTAACGCTTGTCTTTTTCCACGGTCGATATGAACAGCCTTGTCAGCAGGACAAGTATGACCGTGATCAGCAGCAGAATCAGCCAGATCCTGAGCAGATGGAATGACTTGGGATTGTACTGGTCGTAGTAATCATTCTTTAAGGCTGCCATGATGTAGTTGTCTGAGGGTACGGAGAGATGATTGACATCTGCCGCGATACATATGGCATTCAGTCCCCATTTACTGATGGTGGCGTTTGACAATGCTTTCATGACGCCGTCCAGGGAGAATACAAATCCTGACAGCAATAACTGTACGATCAGCAGGAACGGCATGATCGTCATGGCGACTTCCGTATTTACCGCAAAGGCGGAAGCGGCCAGTCCGAACACATCGGATGAGAAAATGACCAGGAAGAATGTAAACAGGTATTTCAGTATGGTGACTGTCGGGAATGACGATTCACCCTGGATGTTGTTCTTCTTCAGCAGGAAGATAATCAATGTTACAAGCAGTGCTTCAAAGAAGCAGATGATCGCGTCGAACAGGACATGCGCCAGGGTGTAGGCCATCAGGTCCAGTCCGTTGTTGCGCTTTTCTTCCTTGATGGTCGCCCTCTCCTTGCAGATGGACTGGATGGAGTTGAAGATGCCGATCCAGATGCAGGCACAGACCAGCGCAAATGCGCCGTTTCTTGTTGCGGAGTACTGCGCAAACATTTCCGATCCGGTGACCATGCCGATCATCAGTGTCATTAATACAGTCGACAGGAAAATACTGATGTATTTTTTTTCGTTGAAGAAGATACGGCTGTTTTTGCCGAAGTATATTTTGATCTGTTCGCCCATTGATGCGTTCATACCGTTAATCACCTCTGGTTGTATTGAATTTTTCTATAAAGTATTCCGCTTTCCCTTCACCGTGTTTTTCCGGCGGTTCGATCCTGCTGATGATCTCCTTGAGGGATTCTGTTTCAAAGAAGGTGCAGGCATCATGCGGTGTTCCGAAGAAGGCAAGCCTTCCGGTGTTGGTGCTGTCTTTGGCAAGCACTACGACCTTGTCGTAATGTTCCTTATAGTTTTCCGTTTTTTCATATTTCGGACCGTATTCCAGACTGTAGTGGGAAATGACGATCACGATCTTGTTTTCCTGATGGGCAATCTCATGCAGGATGTCCAGAAGCTGGTTCTTGGAATTCTCGTCAAGTCCGGAGTCCGGTTCATCCAGGAAGAACAGGCTCGGCTGTTTGATATATGCCTTGGCTGTCGACAGTCTCTTGGTCTCGCCGCCGCTGAGCTTGCTGACAAGCTTGTTCCGTTCATTCTGGAGTGAAAAGACTTTTAGTGCATCTTCGACATAACCCTTCAGTACATTGCTGTCTGATACGTTTTCGAGGTTTGCCATTCTGGCTGCGTCTTCGATCGTCTTATATACGGTATCCCCCTTCAGCAACGTATCCTTCTGCGGAACGTAACCGATCTTTCTCTGGATGATCCTGTACTGGCTGTTGTCATATACATCGCGCCCGCAGTAGATGACCTTCGCTTCCTGGGCCTTTTCGTCACCCTTGATGGCATTGATCAGAGTGGTCTTGCCGGCACCGGAGCCTCCGATGACAAGCACCATTTCACCCGGCTGTACATGGAATCTGACATCCTTCAGCAGGGTCATGCTTCCGAGCGTCCGCTTAATAATATGCACATCCAGGCTTTCATCAGGCTCTGATGCCTGTTCAGCCGGCTGCAGCGCATTGTTTTCCGACGGTGATTCCTTGATGATCATCTTTGACAGCAGGATGAAATAATCACGTCTGCCTGCCTGGATATGGTCCAGTACAGCAGCGGACCGGTCATGTTCCGCCGGTAACTGATTCAGATACACTTTGCCTTCCGTATTTCTGATATGCAGATCGCCGTCCTTCATATAGAAGACATCCTGATCCAGGTATTCTGCCAGGGAGCTGTTAAACGGCTTTACCAGCCATTTATTGTCTTTCCAGGCAGTTTCTTCAGTGAACAGGATACTGATGACATCATCGTCACTGCTGAATGAAGGATCAACAAAGCTCAGGACATCATTCGGTTTGAGAAGTGCTTCTTTGGATATTTTTATCTTGTTCAGATAAACGGGTATTTTATTCTGCAGGTCCGTATATTTCCACTGTCCGTTCTCATTCGTTATTTTTCCGGTTTTTGCGGGAATAAAACTGCCGGGCAGTGAAAGGCCGACCTTGGAAAAGAGGCTGTCCCTTCCGATCACTGTGCTTTCCGAAACAAGCTCATGTGAAATGATCTGATCGCTGGTGATCACAAATAATACCGGGTTCATCATATGCGTTTACTGGATCTCCTCGTATGTATAATCGGCGACGTTTTTCTGGATGCGGTCTGTATACAGTCCGTCAAGATCATCGTAATAATATGATCCGGAGAAGTCGGGATTATATGTCTGTTCAGGTGTTTCCTGGTCAGCTGCTGCCAGCTTCAGGTTCACGATGGCAGGTGTTTCGATCGCAATATATCTGGTTTCTGTCAGGACTTCTTCTGTCTTTTCAGTTTCTTCTTCATCTTCTGTCTCGACAGGTACTTCATAGCTGTAGATCAGTACCAGATGGGAAACACAGTTTCTGCCCCACTTGTCATCCTTGGGGATCAGCGCATATGCTTTCACATATTCCGGTTCATAGTTCAGATTCTTCCTTGCGAAGTTGGCAATGCATTCATCTTTTCCCTGTGCCTTCAGCTTTTCGAATGTAGATCCCTGCAGTTCGGACGCAGAGGTCAGGTACCAGTTCACATCGGTCTTGCCTAATGTATAGGAAACAGACATGTTGCTGGGTACAAATCCCATGTCCTTCATCGCCTTGATGCCGTCATCAGACAGTTCGATCGTCAGGACATCACCGATATCCATTACAGCATTGTCCGCGTCTTTTCCGTTGACTTTCAATGTATAAAACTTGTTATATGAGAAGATCGGGTTGTCTGATACAAACTTATTGACCCTGGCCAGCGGCGCAGTGCCTTCAAACAGGATGCTGAGATCTTCAAAAGGATCCATATCAACATAATCAAGCAGTCCGGCTACGACGAACACTTTCTCCGTTCCGGTGAAGTTGATCTTGAAAGCATTCTTCAGGGCACTCTTGTCATAGTTCAGCGTGACAGTGATCTCATCGTTGTTGGAAAGTGAATCCAGGTTCTGGTTATAGCCAAGGCTGATGCGGGAGACCAGGTCGTACATATCGATATATTCATCTTCCCCGAGGATCTCATGTATCTTCTTTTCAAGCGTTGTCTGGTCAAGTTCGATCTTCTCGATCGAAGCTTCCCCGTTCAGTCCCGTATACGTCGGCATCATGACATAGTCTTCAAGATCGATCGTTTTCTTCTTGTCCTGGATCACAAAATAACCGGCCGCAGCAGCCACTGCCAGCAGCACTGTCAGGATCAGGATGAGTTTGAATCCGCCCTTTTTCTTTTTACTGCTTTCTACGACCTTCATTTCTGTTTCGGTACTCTGTTTTGGTTTTATATTCAAATCCGGTTCTGACATATTACATTATCCCCTTACATGTTGCACATTATACCATTTTGCGGACGGCATAAATGTGTCAAAAGCAAAAAAAGACAGCCCGACCGGCAGATCAGACCATCTTTTCATGATGTGTTTTTCAGTCACATACGTTGAAGTTTGTGTTTCTGTATTTTACCAGAGTGTCAGCCATTTCCTGACCGTAGTCTTCGGTAAATGCCTTCAGTACATTCTCAACGACTTCTTTTCCTTCTGACAGGAAGATCGCTTCCGTGACTTCCGCATAGGACCAGAAGGAATGTGCACAGTGATACTCGAAGTTCTTCAGGTATTCCTTTTTCTTCGGATGGCTTTCACCCACTTCATAATTGACATCCCTGAGGATATGGATGCAGTAGTCAGACTTATGAAGTGTCTGGAGCACATCATATGTGATATAGGGATTGAATCCCCTGCAGATCGAATTATCAAGGTGCGCACAGTATGTATGACCTGCTTCAACAAGTCCCATCTCCTTGAACTGTGTATGCCAGGGGCATCTTGTGATATGTGTTTCCAGATCAGGTGCCCAGTTGGTGACAGTCGCCTGGTTGGACCATCCGTTTTCGATCGTATAGTCCGTGTTGACCCACTCACCGTATTCCTGATAGGTCTGGTATGTCAGTTCTTTTCCGTCACGGATGGCTCTCTGGGCCATTCTTCTTCCGCGCTGCTCTGCATAATACTGGGTCGCGTGGATAAATGCCTTCTTTCCGCGTTCTCCGAATTTTTCCGTCAGCTGTTCGTAATACCTGGCAGCGATATATGCGTGTACACGCTCGTTGAATTCATCCATATTTTCTTACCCTTCTTTCGTGCAGTTATTTTCCTGCATGCCTGATCTTATCTTTATGTACGTTTCTGGCGACAATAACGCCGACGATGACGCAGAGCAGGATCTGTGCATAGCCGCCGCCGAACGGCAGGAATTTGAAGAGACCGGCTCTGGACATCAGCTTCAGTACGACAGCTGCCGGCAGAATGATGAATGTGGACTTCGGGTCCAGCAGGATCCTCTGCATGCACATGGTGCCGAACAGTGAAGGAAGCAGGTAATTCAGCGCATGGAGCACTGTATCCGGCAGGATCGAAAGGATCGCGTTGCCGAGGATGGCAACGATCGTCATCGTTCCGACGGAAATGAAGATCGAGATGGCAATACTGATGCCGGCTACGACGGTACCCTGTTCTGTGCCTGCTTCGACATCAGCGGAAGACAGTGCGGCTGTTGCTGCAGGTGCACGGATCTCCTTTGAGTTTCCGCAGAGGTATGTCATATACATGCCGGGGATATGAAGGATCGGATACAGCGTGACAGGGTCAACGATATACCACGCAAGCATTGCGGAGCAGAGTCCGATGAGACCTGTGATGACTCCGCCCGGATCAGGTCTGGCACCGAATGCCAGAACAACGATCAGTGCGGGAATGAAGATCAGCGGCAGGGAGATCCAGCTTGTGATCTTGCCTACCTTGATAACGTAAGGAAGATATTCCTCTTTATAAACTTTTTCCTGTTCTTTATTCATGATAGATCCCCCAGCTTAAAGAGCTCCTGTCATCAGGTCAATGACCGTGCAGACGATCATACCGATGATCATGCAGATGGTAAGGCCCCATTCCTTGATCCACTGTTTATGTACTTTTCTGTCATAGAGTGTCAGCAGATACATTGCAAGCGCGCCGGCAAATACGCCGTATACCTGTGTGCCGTAAGGAATGACGCGGTCGATCGTCAGCGAGCAGTAAACGCCGATCAGAGCGCCTGTACCGATGATCGGTACCGCCAGCATGTTTCCGCCCGCGAGTTTTTCGTTGACGACTTCCATCTTGTCTGAGAACAGTGCCGAGAAGATGACCCAGCCGACACATCCGCCTGCTTCTACGATGCAGGCTGTCGCAAGGAAGTTTGCGTCCATGGCAGAGCTGCCGAGTTCAATGCCGATACCGTCGGCAGCGAACTGCGCGCCCTGGAGTTCATATGTGATCGATCCGATAAAGTTTGTACGAAGCCAGGCAAACGGTGCGCCGTCATACATCATCAGCGCCAGCATGGCTGTGATCATGACCAGACATGGTCCGATCGAGGTGATCGCTGCCGATCTGATGGATGAAGAAACCTGTTTTTCGTTTAAGCCGATGCGGAGCGCATCATTTTTTGATTTTCTGAAGATCAGGAAGGCCTGGTAGATGACAATTGCAACACCCGGCAGGCAGGCCGCCCACATGATCCAACTGTTGGCTAATGCTTTATATTCAGCTGTCATTTTTTCCTTTCCGGACAATGATCTTTTCTTTTATCCCCTTTTGCATTGTCCCCTTTATTTTTATACTGTCGTGTTCGGGAAGTCTTTTATTCTCCTCCTTTCATTTCTTCCCGGATAATTTAATATTCAGTTTACTGCAGTCATAGAGAAATCAAAACAAAAATATCTCTGTTCTGTACGTATGATGATATGTCAGCACTTCTGCCGGCAGTCATTTATCCGGATTTTTGGATCGATCCTCTCTGCCTCCAATGCAAGTATCATACACAATCCATCAGCGCCTGTCACAACTATTGCCTGAAATAGGGATCAGGCGGAACGAAAAAAACAGGAAGGATCAACTGTCCTTCCTGCTGGTTCCAAACGATCGTTCTGTACGTTTACTCTTCTGTTACGTTTGTGTAGACTTTGTTGACGTCATCGCAGTCGTTGAGCATGTTCATGAGTTTCTGGAAAGCTTCCTTGTCCTCATCTGTATCAAGTGTGACATACTCATTCGGCAGCATCGTGACTTCGCATACTTCGAATTCAACGCCGGGCACTGCCTTTTCGATCGCTTCCTGGCCTTTTCCGAAGTCCTGGAACAGTGTCTTGACAGTCATCATGCCGTCTTCGACGCTCAGGTCCTGAACATCAACTTCTGCTTCCATCATGACATCCAGCATTGCTTCTTCGTCTTCATACGGGAATACGAATAATCCGCACTGCTCGTAATTGAAGGAAACGGCACCGCTGTTTGCAAGCTTTGCGCCTTTGCATTTGTTGAATGCTGTTTTGACTTCTGTGAATGCTCTGTTGTTGTTATCTGTCAGGCAGTCAATGATGACTGTGCTGGCACCGGGACCGAATCCCTCGTATCTGCATTCAATATAGTTTTCATCAGTTCCGCCCTTTGCTTTCTCTATAGCACGTTTGATAACGTCTGCGGGAACCTGATTTGACTTAGCTTCTGCGATCTTACGTTTCAGGGACAGGTTCATCTCGGGATCAGGGACACCGGACTTAGCTGCGATATACAGTTCTTTGCCAAAACGTGAGTAAAGCTTAGATTTAATTGCCGCTGTTTTTGCCATTGATGCGGCACGCACTTCATGTGCTCTTCCCATAAATAATAACCACCTTCCGAATTTACCCGATAATTATAGCAAAGCGCGCTTTGAATGAGAACTGTTTTCATCTCAAATTCAATTTTTTCCTGTTATCGGGCTGATCATGATGACCGGATCATATTTCCTGTATTACAGGAACTTTTCGAATTCCTTTTTCAGGTGCTCTGCTGTCAGACCGAATTCATCCAGCAGGACACTGCCTTTTCCGCTGCGTCCGTAAACATCCCGGATGCCGATCCTGTGTACGGATACGGGACATGCTTCACAGACCGTTCCGCATACCGCTTCGCCCAGTCCGCCGATCACGCTGTGCTCTTCGACCGTGATGATCTTTCCGCATTCCCTTGCGGCCTGAATGATCAGTGCCTCGTCGATCGGCTTGATGGAGCACATATTGATCACCCGGATATGCTTTCCTTCCTGTTCCAGTTCTTCTGCGGCTTTCAGGCATTCGGATGTCAGGATGCCTGTGGAGATCACTGCCAGGTCACTGCCTTCTTTCAGGACTTCACCCTTTCCGATCTCAAAGTGATAGTTTTCATCATGGATCGTTTCGACCGCATATTTGCTGAAGCGCATATAGACGGGTCCCTGATGTTCATAGGCAGCGGTGACGCATGCCATTGCCTCGATATCGTCTGCCGGTGACAGTACGACCATGCCGGGGATCGTCCGCATGAGCGCGATGTCTTCGCAGCACTGGTGCGATGCCCCGTCTTCTCCGGTCGAGATCCCGGCATGGGATGCCCCGATCTTGACGTTCAGATGCGGGTAGCCGATGCTGTTGCGGACCTGTTCATAAGCTCTGCCTGCCGCAAACATGGCGAAGCTTCCGGCAAAAGGCACCAGTCCCATGACAGCTAGTCCTGCCGCCGTGCCCATCATATTGGCTTCCGCGATACCGCACTCGATGAACTGATCCGGGTATTCCTGTTTGACTGCGCCTGTCTGGACAGATGAGGCGAGGTCAGCGTCCAGCACGACGATGTCGGGATGGTCCCTGACCAGTTCCAGCAGCCGTTTTCCGTAAGATGTTCTGGTAGCTGTTTTACTCATGATCAAGCACCTCCTTCAGTTCCCGGACTGCCTGCAGATACTGTTCTTCATTCGGTGCCTTCCCGTGCCATTCGGCTTTGTTTTCCATGAAGGATACACCTTTTCCTTTCACTGTTCTGAGGATGATCGCTGTCGGCCTGTCATCGGTCGAGTGAAACAGTTCAAAGGCCTTGGCAAGCTCCGTGAAATCATGTCCGTCGACCGTGATGACATTGAAGCCGCAGTACTTCACACGTTTGTCCATATCCCTGAGATTCATGACATCATCGACTTTTCCTTCGATCTGCAGACCGTTCCAGTCGATCATGACGCAGAGATTGTCCAGATGATAATGCGCGGCGAAATGCAGGGCTTCCCAGATCTGCCCTTCCTGGCATTCACCGTCCCCAACGATGGCGTATACATTCGTATCCTGTTTCAGATACTTCGCGCCCAGCGCCATGCCGCAGGCTGCGGACAAGCCCTGGCCGAGCGAACCGGTGCACATGTCAACGCCCGGTGTCATGATACTTGGATGTCCCTGGAGCATACTCCCGGACTGGCGGAGATGCGCAAGCTCTTCCTCCGGGAAATAGCCTTTGAGCGCGAGTACTGCATAAAGCGCTGGTGCTGCATGGCCTTTTGAGAGGACAAACCTGTCAACGCCTTTTCTGAGTTCCCGCTCATACACATATACCAGGGCTTCCACGATTGATAGGCTCCCGCCCGGGTGTCCGGAGCGGGCATTGTAGATCTCGTCAAGGATCATCATCCTGACCCTTGCCGCTATACGCTGCAAGCTGCTGATCGTTTCCATAACTCCCTCTGTATGAATGATTCCTGTAATTATGATGTTGGATCGTATGCTTAATTTCATTATAGTAGGTTTTTTTCAGCTTATGAATGCCTTGCAGAGATTAGAAAAAACAGACTGCAAAATTATAGCCTGCTTAAGTGTGTTATTCCTGTCCGCTGACGATGATGCCCCTGAAGCTGTCTGCCTGCCGGGTTCCGGTGTCATCCTCGGCAAATGAGATCATGATCTGTTCCGTGATGGTAAACAGCTGGTCATCATATGTTCCCCAGTCGCTGATCCAGTTGTTCATGACTCTCAGATGCTGTTTTCCCGAGGAATTCAGTGTCTGTGTATCTTCATATGTCAGCGTATTGTTGAATACCGCCTGACCGAGCGCGCCCCACTGTCCGGTGATATAAATGCTGCAGCTGTTGTAGCCGGTCACATAATCGTAATCCATGCCGAGCACCTTTCCGGAGATCTCCCGGTCAGGTGTGTATGTGAATGTATTCCCTTCCCTGGTAAACAGGTCTGCCGGGTAATAATGCATCGCGTCCAGATATGCGGAAGCTTCGTCAAAGCGTTCTGCCGGCAGGGTTTCCTTACCGCGGTAGTCTTTTGCGCCTGCGTCTGCCGCTTCAGCAACAGCCTGCATGATCGCTTCCTGTCCGGCGTTATTCGGATAGCCGTTATCATTCAGCAGTCCGGTACCGGCAAATACTGTTACGGACGGTGCCGCCGTGATGCCGTATGCTTCACAGATATCTTCCACCGTTCCGGTATTGGCAGTCGGCGTACCGGTCAGGCTTTCCGGAACACAGATCACGGAAGCGTCCGGATACTTCTCCATAGCTGAACGGACAACAGCTTCGTAATACAGTCCGAAGTTGGCTGCCGGATCATCTTCTCCGTAGGAAATGATCACCAGGTCATACGGCTTTTCGCTTTCGTGGTTCCTGATGTTGACATAACCGGCATATGCGGTGTTGTCGTTCATCGAAATGTTGTCTACTTCGGCTGTGATCCCGTATGTATCCTGCAGGTGGTTTTTGAGAAGTGCATGCCATGTATGTTCAGCATCCGTGCTGCCTCTTCCGTTGGCGATCGAACCGCCGGTCACAAGGATCCTGACATCAAAGCCGTCCGCGAGCTTCTGATAGAATGAATCATTCTGTTCCTTCTCAAGGCGCTGGTTGATCTCTTCCTGTTCTTCCTGCATCTGCTGCTTTTCTTCAGTCACCTGTGTTTTGAACAGTTCTTCCAGCCTGGCAGTTTCCATGCGTTCCTTTTTCATGGTATCCGCGAACAAAAACGCCAGGAGCACAGTCAATAACGCCGTTATGATCCAGATGGTCCTGCTGGTATTTTCCCTTTTATTTCCGTTTCTTATCGTCATAATCGTATTCCGGTCATCGATCCGTCTGCTGACGGCCTGTAAACAATACTATATCACAGGTTTGGCTTTTTGACAGTGTGTAAAATATGTCCACCCCCCGGCCTGTGTACATACCGGTGCCGGATCAGATTTGCATTCTGTCCGTTCCACTGTTCCCGTGATTGTGGTAGGATTAATTTCACGAGGTGTTCTATGGCTGTATATGCAATCAGTGATCTGCACGGATGCAAAGATGAATTTGATGAGATGCTGAAGAAGATATCTTTCAGTGAATATGATGAAATGTATATTATCGGCGATGTCTGCGACAGGGGCAATCATTCCATCGCCCTGCTGCAGGAGATCATGGCTCATCCCAATATGCATCTGATCTTCGGCAACCATGATGAATGGCTGGCGGACTTTGCGCAGACCCTGATCGATGTCAAAAAGAATGACGGCGTCATGGATCTGTTCAATATGGACCTGGTACGCTGGCTGCATTACAACGGCGGTTATAAAACAGCGGATGAGTTCCTGGACCTGGATTATCCGGACTGCTATGATATAAAGCTGTATCTGGAAAACAGGGAGTATTACAAAAAGCTCACCGTGAAGGGAAAGAACTTTCTGCTCGTTCATGCAGGTCTGGGCGCTTATTGCCGTCCTGATGTCCGAATTTCGGAGATCCCTACCAGTGAGCTTGTCTGGAGCCATATCGGCGTGAATGACAATCCGTTTGATGATGTTGTCATGATCGTCGGACATATGCCGACATTCCTGTACGGGTTCTGGTATGAAAACCGTATCCTGCACGGGAAGAATATCCTGCATATAGACTGCGGATGCGTGTTCGGCAGATCACTCGCCTGTGTCCGCCTGGATGATATGCAGGAATTCTATGTACCTTCCACGTATCCTTACATTACGGTCAGGTCTTAGAACCTGATCAGCATCATCGTTGTAAAGTGGCAGAAACTGCCGAGCATCACAAAGATGTGGAACAGTTCATGATTGCCGAATCCGGACCATGCCATGGGCGTGATCCGTTTTTTCTTTGCGTAGATCACGCTGCCTGCGGAATAGAAGATCCCTCCTGCCAGCAGCCACAGGAACTGGCTCAGCGGCATACCGGAGATCAGTTTCGGGATCACCGATACACATGCCCAGCCCATAGCGGTATAAAGTACGGAAGAGACCCATCTCGGACATGTCACCCAGCAGAATTTAAAGATCATGCCGGCAGCTGCGACTGACCATACGACTGCCAGCAGGATCATTCCTGCGGGATGTTCCAGGACAGACACACAGATCGGTGTATAAGAACCTGCGATCAGGATGAAGATGCTCATATGATCCAGTTTTTTCAGTTTCATCCTTACCTTCTGATCCGTGTCGAACGTATGATAAGCGCTGCTGGCTCCGTAAAGCAGGATCATTGAGATCATAAATACCGCATCCGCGCAGAGAGCGTTCAGGGCAGCTCCGTTCTGTGCATGGTGCACAAGCAGGACCGGCATTGCCAGTACAGCAAGTATCATACCGATAAAATGTGTCAGCGCGCTGATCGGGTCCTTTACCATAAAGGTCCCTGCATTTATTTGTTCAAAACTCATAGACGTCATGCTGAACCTCCTATCGGTTTTTCAATAACCGATTACACATATATTATCATCCGTTTTTAATAAACCGGTCAAGAGTTTCTTGGGAATCATGTTGACGTTTTTAAAAGTTAGTATATATGATGTTGTCATGAACAAAGAAAATGCTGAAATGATCCTGGCGGAGTTTGTTCTGCCGGAGTACAGGGATATTCCCGATGTCGGTCTGTATCTGGACCAGGTCACGCGCTATCTCAACCGGATCCTCAATGCGTTCCCGAAAATGCAGGTGACCGGATCGATGATCTCGAATTACGTCAAGCAGAAGCTGCTTCCGAAGGCCGTCAAAAAAGCCTACTCCAAAGAGCAGATCGCAATGCTGGTGATCATCGTGATGTCAAAACGCATCCTTTCCATCGACCAGATCAGGATCGTGATGAATGACCTGAACGAGATGTATGAACCGGAGACATATTACACGATGTTCCGTACTCTTCTTCAGGAAGCTGTGCAGGATAAGATGGAAGCTTCCGGAGAAAAAACGTGTGAGACACTGCTGAAGAACATCGCCTCAGGCATCTCACACGGTATGTTTATTGATAAATGTCTGGAAGAACAGGATCAGTGATGTTCGATCCAGTCCTCCAGTTTTGCGATAAAGGCTGAAGTATTGCTTTGATAAGGCTTTGGTTCGAATGATTCCGCCTGTTTCAGATAAGGCGTGATGTCCGACAGGTCTTTCATGTAGATCAGGTAGCCTGCCTGGTCAAATGCTTCGAGAAGCTGGATCTGATGGTCATTCTGGTGTTCCCCGTACTGTGTCAGACGGGCAGCTCCGAGAATGATCTTTTTTTCTTTCAGGGCAGTCATGATCGTTCCTACCCCGCCATGGGTGATGATCATATCCGCCTGCTCAAGATATTCCGCAAAGCGGTCTGTCGGTATGAAGCTGAACACGTCCATATCCTTGCTGTCAAATACGGTATGCCCTGCCTGGACAACGACCTTGTCCGTGATCGTCCCGTCATCGATCGCCTTCTGCACAGCCTGCAGCAGACGCGGGAACTGCTTGTCCTGTGTGCCTAACGTTACCAGTATCATCAGAATACCCACCCCCAGCATACAGCATCCGGATAGATCTCCAGCATGCTTTCCCACTGGACAATAAACAGATCAGCGATCGGATAGACCATTTTACCGGCTGCTGTTGCAGTCCTGGCGTTGGCCATCGTTTCGATCCAGATCACCTTTTTATGGAATATGTGCGCGATCCTGCACATCGGTACCGCCGTATGCGTGCCTGTTGTGATCACGTAATCGGGTCTGATCTTGAAGTACAGCCAGAGCGATTTCAGGCAGTTGTATGCGAATTTGAAGAGATACGTAAACAGATGGACCTTTGTGCCGAATACAAGCGTGTCAAAACGGTCACCGTATTTTTCCTTTAACGGCTGATTGGACTCTGTATTTTCCGTGATCAGATGAAAATCACAGTTTTCAAACATCGGTGACAGCTGCAGCAGTTCTGTCAGGTGTCCTCCGGTGCTTGAGATAAAAAGGATCTTTTTCATAGGTATCTCCGTATACAAAAAAATCGGAATGTACTTCCGTACATCCCGATTATACAACGGATTTGATTATTTGCCGATGCAGTTCTTGATCAGTTCGGAAACTTCTTCTTCCGTGTCGCATTCAACTGCTTTCGCAGCCAGTCCCTGCATTTCAGCATAGCTGAGGCCGTTGATCATACGGCGTGCACGCAGGATGGATGTTGCGCTCATGGAGAATTCATCCAGTCCGAGACCGAGCAGTACAGGAGCTGCCAGTTCATCACCGGCCATCTCACCGCACATACCGCACCACTTACCGTTCTTGTGAGCACCGTCGATCGTCATCTTGATGAGACGGAGAATGGACGGGTTCAGCGGCTGGTACAGATAGGATACAGGTTCACTCATACGGTCTGCAGCCATGGAGTACTGGATCAGGTCGTTTGTTCCGATCGAGAAGAAGTCTGCAAACTTGGACAGCTGGTCTGCCAGAACTGCAGCAGCCGGGATCTCGATCATGCAGCCGACTTCGACATCATCACCGACTTTGACGCCTTCAGCGATCAGTTCAGCGCGTGCATCGTCATAGCACTTCTTAGCTTCTTTGAATTCGCCGACAGTTGCGATCATCGGGAACATGATGCAGAGCTTGCCGAATGCGGAAGCACGGAGCAGAGCTCTCAGCTGTGTGCGGAAGATATCCTTGCGGATGAGGCAGAAACGAACAGCACGAACGCCGAGGAACGGGTTCATTTCTTCTTCGAACTGATAGTACTTCAGCTTCTTATCACCGCCGATATCCAGTGTACGGATAACGACCGGTCTGCCTCCCATGCCTTCCAGGACCTGCTTGTAAGCAGCGAACTGTGTATCTTCATCCGGGAAGTCATCTTCGCTCTTCATATAAAGGAATTCTGTACGGAACAGACCAACGCCTTCGCCGCCGTTTTCCAGAACGCCTTCAACATCTGCAGGAGAACCGATGTTGCCGACGAGCAGTACTTTGTGACCGTCTGTGGATACGGAAGGCTGATCCTTCATAGCCTTGAGAGCTTCCTTTTCCTTCTGGTATTCTTCGCCTCTCTTTTCGAATTCAGCAACCTGTTCCGGTGTCGGATTCAGGATAACTGTTCCATCAAGAGCATCGAGGATAACAGGATCGCCGTCTTTCGCTTCTTCAAGGATTCCTTTAACGCCGACAACTGCCGGGATCTCGAGGGATCTTGCCATGATCGCGCTGTGGCTTGTTCTGCCGCCGATCTCTGTTGCGAAACCCTTAGCGAATTGTTTGTTCAGGGAACCAGTATCGGAAGGTGTCAGATCCTTTGCAACGATAACGACCGGTTCGTCAAGTGTAGCAAGATTCGGAATTTCCTTACCGCAGAGGTTGCACTTCAGACGGAATGTAACGTCCTTAATGTCGGCAGCTCTTTCTCTCATGTAAGCATCTTCCATCGATTCAAAGATCATGACCATCATGTTTGCGACCTGTTCGGTAGCAAATTCAGCATTGACTCTGTCATTCTTGATCATATCTTCGATCTGACCGCGGAGTTCCGGGTCATTAGCCATCATCAGATGCGCATCGAAAACAGCAAGTTCTTCAGCTTTCAGACTCTTGGATGCAACTTCTTTGATCTTCTCGACGTCAGATACAGTCTTTGTGAAAGCAGCATCCAGCTTTTTGAGTTCTTCTTCCGGTTCAGCGTCTTTTCTGACGATCTCAAGAACCGGCTGCTGTAGTTTGTAAACCTTCGCGATAGCAACACCTGATGAAGCAGCAATACCTTTCAGCATTTTCAATCCTCCTTGTTATACTGATCGATGATATTATTTACATCGTTTATGCTCTCCAGTGCCATGATCTGACTGTCATCGACCGCAATGTTGAAATGTTTCTCGACCGACATAATAAAATCCACCACATCATATGAATCCATTCCCAATTCTGTGAAAGAAGCTGTCATGTCGGAACCGTCCAGTTCCGGTTTGAAATTTTGCAGCAATTGTACCAGTTCAGACAGATGATCCATAGGCACTCCTTGTAATAATACTAACATCAATCTGTGATCTAGGCAATGAACGAATTGCCCCGCCTCTTCCGCTTTGCACAGTCAGTCAGCAGCCGCTGAAAAACTGTCAGCGACAGCAATTCTGCAGGCTTTCCCCGATTATTTTTTGACGGATGAATTGTTCAATTTTCGATCAGACTGCGGCGGAAAACGGTCTCTCAGACCGGCAGGTATCGTGTTATACAGTATAATGCCTGCAGACCCGCTGCCGGGCAGGCCTGCCGAATATCAGCGCATGAAACAGAGCCCGGGATCATGGAGATCCTGCCGGACGCTGATCCTTCAGAGATCCAGGCAGTCAACAAACTGCTTCACGGCATCTGCTTTCAGGCGGTAAAACGTACTTCTGGAGAAATACTGCTCGTACCATTTATGTTCGCTTTCCTCGAGAAACTCCCGGCGTATGATCAGCTGTGCTGTACGGTCGCATTCCAGCAGACAGCGGTCAACATAATAGACCAGTTTCGCGTCGTCCGCGTAGGTGCTGTCAGGTTCGCTGATCATGTCAGCGCTGCGGTCCAGTTCCATCCTGTTTTTCGATCTCTGGTATGTTTTGCCGACATATCCGGCGATCAGTTCATACTGCTCTTTTGAATACTCTCTGTCGTTTGATTCGTTCTTCTCTGCTGCCATCGTATGACACCTCCCGACCGCAGTATTTCATATATACAGATACATAAAAACCGAACTTCGGTACTGCCGTAAATAAAGGGGCGATATTTGCGCGTCACCGAAAAAATTGACGGACCGTCAGTCAGAACTTGCGAATCAGACCGGCTTCCAGTATCATTAATCAGTAACCTGCAGATACGTCAGGTTCGGAAAAAGAGGTATTCATGCGCGTTAAATATCAGTCATCACTTTCAATGAAACGGATCGTCATATCACTGCTTGTTTTCTGCATGATACCGGTCGTCTTCAGGCTTGTCCTGATGATCGTCGGAAATGAAACGGCAGCGATGACATTCACCCTGAATCTGACGGGACTGATACTGATCATATATGACTGGAACCTGTTCGGTATCCATTACAACCGGGCAAAGGCCAATCCGAAAGACGCGTTGATCTATACGGTCGTCGGGACCATCATGATCGCGGTCCTGACCTGGGTCAATCAGACGTTCCTGAAGGGATATATCCCGCTGCCTGACGCGGCTACGGTGAACAATTATCTGTTCTCGGCGCCGGCGGTCATGCTGGCATACAGTGTCGTCCTCGGATTCATCGTCAATATCAGTTTCAAATGTCTTACGGATCATCTGGACATCCGTGACCGGGAAGCGCTGATCATCCTTGCATCAGGGTTCCTGTTCGGGATCCTGTATACAGTGGTCTTCGTACCGTTCGGTGATCTCGGACTGCTGGTCAGAACATACCTGTACAATGTACTGCTGATCTGCACCATGTCATATCTGTACAACCAGTCCCATTCATTTATTCCCGGCATCATATCATTTACGATCATTATGCTGGTACTCCAGTACGTGACGATCTTTGCATGAAAAAACGCGGCTCACCGCGTTTTCATTTTGATCTCCTGTGGTTCTGAGTATGCGCCGTCTCTGTATTCTGTCATATACACAGCACAGTTTCCGATATATGTCGACCACCAGCTTCCTTTTGCTTCGGGCATCAGGTATTCCAGTGCCCCTTTCATGGCGATCGCGTGTGTCGATATCAGGATGTTTTCGGACGCGCCGCATGTTTCAGCCAGTTCATCCAGGAATGATCCAAGACGTTCTGTGACCGAAGCAAGGCTCTCCATGCCGGCCGGTGCAGGATTGTGCACAAAGTCCCGGAAAAATTCAATGATCTCCGGTGCCGGGGATTCCAGCGAGCTTCCTTCATACGGACCGTAATCCATTTCCAGCAGCCGGTCATCCTTCAGGACTTCCTGTCCGGGCGCTGCCAGTTCTGCCGTCCGGACAGCTCTGGACAGCGGGCTGGAAAATACCCTGTCAAAACGGATCCCTGCTGACCGGAAATACGCGCCTGTTTCCTCCGCCTGATGCAGGCCTGCCTCATTCATTGGGAGGTCGCTGCGGCCCTGGAGCACGTTCTGTTTGTTCTTATCGGTCTGCCCGTGCCTGAGAATATATACCCTCATAAAGACTTCAGGATATCACGTGCCACAAAGACACCGCTTGCCGATGCGTGCGAGAGTGAATGCGTTACACCGCTGCCGTCTCCGATCATATACAGTCCGGGATACTTGGTCTCCATGTTCTTTTTCAGTTTGACTTCCATATTGTAGAACTTGACCTCGACCCCATACAGGAGTGTATCGTCATTGGCAGTGCCCGGAGCGATCTTGTCCAGGGCGTAGATCATCTCAATGATGCCATCCAGGATCCTCTTAGGAAGTACAAGGCTCAGGTCGCCTGGCGTCGCATTGAGCGTCGGGCGTACATGCCCTTCTTCGATCCGCTTTACCGTAGAGCGTCTGCCGCGTTCCAGGTCGCCGAATCTCTGGACGATCACGCCTCCGCCGAGCATATTGGACAGTCTGGCGATGGATTCACCATATCCGTTGGAATCGTTGAACGGTTCCGTGAAGTTTTTGGAAACCAGCAGCGCAAAGTTCGTGTTGTCCGTCTTCTTGTCTTCTGCTTCAAAGCTGTGTCCGTTGACGGTCACGATGCCGTTGGTGTTTTCATTGACGACGATCCCATGGGGATTCATGCAGAACGTACGGACATTGTCTTCGAATTTCTCTGTTCTGTATACGATCTTGGACTCATACAGCTGATCGGTCAGGTGTGAGAAGATCACTGCCGGGATCTCTACCCTGACGCCGATGTCCACACGGTTGGATTTCGTTTTGATCCCGAGTTCACGGCAGATCTTTTCCATCCACTTGGATCCGGACCTGCCGACAGATACGATGCACCTGTCTGCCGTGACGCTTCCCTGATCAAGGACTGCCTCATATCCTCCGTCGATCACCCTGACATGTCTGACCGGGGTATCGAAGAAGAAGTCTGCGTGCGGTTCCATCTCACGGTACAGGTTTTCCAGTACCTTGTAGTTGATGTCCGTTCCCAGGTGTCTGACAGATGCCTCGAGCAGCGTCAGTTTGTTCTGCATGCAGATCTTTTTGAATTCACTGCCTGCTGTCGTATACAGCTTTGTTCCTTCGCCGCCGTGTTCGAGGTTGATCCTGTCCACGTAATTCATCAGATCGATGGCCGTGTCCCTGCCGATGAACTCATACAGGGTACCGCCGAAATCATTCGTAATATTGTATTTTCCGTCCGAGAAAGCACCTGCTCCGCCGAAGCCGTTCATGATCGCGCAGCTTTTGCAGTTCACACAGCCGGTGATCTTTTTCCCGTCGATCGGGCAGTGCCTGTTTTCCAGTTTGTGTCTGGACTCCAGTACCGCGATCTTCAGATCAGGTCTGTTCCTGATCAGTTCATATGCCGAGTAGATCCCGCCGGGACCTGCCCCGATTATCATTACATCATATTTCATCTTCATGCCTCTCCTGAAAGCCACTATTCATTATAGCAGTTTCCGGGTATCCTGATCACCTGCAGCACAGCATTTAAAAAACTGTACCCTTGCGGGTACAGCCTGTATGTCTTATGCATTTATTCTACTTCAATTACTCCGTAGTCACCGTCATTACGCAGGTATACGACAGAGATCCTGTCTGTTTCCTCGTCGGTGTAGATATAGAAGTCATGGCCGCTCAGTTCCATCTGCATGATCGCTTCATCCAGATCAAGCTTCGTTGCCTGGATGGTCTTTGTCTTGACCGGAACGATCTTTTCTTCAGCTTCCGCAGCTTCCTCCAGGAATGCTTCAGCAAGCGATTCACGATGTCTTCTGTTCAGTCTTGTCTTCTGTCTGCGCAGCTGGTCTTCCAGTTTGTCGACCGCGATATCGATCGCCGCATACAGATCTTCATGATTGACTTCTGAACGCAGGATACCGACTTTTGTCGGGATCGTAACTTCGATCTTCTGTGAACTCGGATACACCCTTGCGACAACTCTTGCCTTCGTGTCCGAATCGATCAGCAGATACTTTTCCAGAGCGGAAAGTTTCTTCTCAATTTTGCTGCGCATCAAATCGGTAATTGTAATGTTTTTTCCAATAATCTCAAAACGCATAATTGTTCCTCTCTTTCTATCGGATATAATTGTTTTTCTTTACATCAAAAGCATGCGCATTTCGATCACCTGTTTCTATGATATTTCACAAGCGGTACCACGTACCATTAACTGATTTCAGTATACCATAATTTCAAACGGTTATACCCTTTTGAATATACAAAAACAGGACTGTGTCACATCACGGAAGTTTGACAGTTAGAAAAATATAGTAATTTGAACAGCGCGCATAAACATCGCGTTTTTTTATCGTTTAAATTGTCAAATTTGTCGATTTTGAGTATCGTAGGATATCATAGGATATGCTATAATATATGAGGGTGCCTCTTTATGCGTATTTCTATTCGTCCTTCTTCTAAAAATGTT
>JAFOMZ010000197.1 GCA_017421125.1 Solobacterium sp. | reverse complement strand
CTGTTGGTACTGTTCTTCCGTGTATACAAACTGAGGAATGCCGGGTATAGGTTCTGTAGAAACTGCATTCCCAGGCTCTGATAGGGGAATGAATTCCCTGATCGAACCATGACTATTGTCATCTAATTGATACCGTATTGATTCCCATGCACGGTACAGTCCTTCATGACCAAAGCTGCGTACGGTTTCTTCGGACATCGTTCCAAGCGGCAGTGTATTCCGTATGATCACCTGGTCGTTTCCTTCCGGCAGATGCATGCCCGGCAGGATCGCAAACAGGGGAGATGCCTGGCGGATCAGGGACCGGTATTCCTTTTCAAACTGATCCAAAGATTCACTGTCGGTATGGTAATGGTAGACGCCGTCTGCTTCCAGTCCCCGTACATGGGAAGCACGGATACAGGCTTTGCCCGGTATCAGAAACATGGTATTGGTGAACTGGAAACGTTCATCTCTTCTGCAGAAGTAGGAAGAGATCATGCCGGAAAGGTACAACGGCAGCCATCCTGCCACCGCGTCATTCAGCTCTTTCATATTCCGGTTGACATGATGGATGATGGTGATCTCTGTATGATTGACAGCACAGGCATGCATCAGGGCAGCCCACATCCGGAAAAAGGCAGGGTCACCGCTCAGCCAGTCCATGTTTTCATCTGAATACAGGAACATCTGCTGTACATGCTGTTGCACAGCGTCCTTCAGAAACCTCAATACCGCACTGCGCAGTCCGGCTGTTCCATGGTAGATCTCTCTGATCTCACTTTCCGGCAGTACAGGTATTTCCTGCCTGACAGCCTGCGTTACAGCGACATCAGTATTCATCAAAGAGATCAGTTTTTCAGCAGTGAGGTCAGCTGTCTGTACCTGAGGACTGCTTTCAAACAGCCATGCGTAAAATGACTGTTCATCTGCTTCACTGCACATCATCAGATCGCACAGCTCCCTGGTGCGGTCTGCTTTTTCAATACGTTCCCACAGGACTCTGCAGATCCGCATTGCCATATCAGACCCGCTTTTTGGCCTGCGCTGGGAACGGCGGTAGCGGCTGATGAGAGACGCGTCAGCGTATACGAGCTGACTGAGCCGGATATTGGAAATACCTGTCAGGTTCATCACGGCATTCAAATGTGTCCCGAATGACTGGCCGGATACACGCCTGGCAGGGGAAGCGGTATTCTCATCCTGCACACTGCTGTCATCATACAGCCACTGCAGCATTGCCTGTGTCAGTTCCTCTTCTGAAGAGTCCTCTGCACTGATCAGTTCCTGCAGGGTATCTGTTTTTTCGTTTTCTGCACAGTAAAGGATGATCCCATGGATCAGTTTCTGTACAGATGTTCCGTCATGTTTCGGCTGTCTGGATCCGTTCTTCATACGGCTGATGGCTGTTCTGTCCATTTGTGCATAACCGGCAAGATCAGATCCGGATACCTCCAGAGTATCCAGCAGAAGTGTTAACTGCCTTGCAAACATAATGAAACGTTCCTTTCCGACAACCTTTTATATGTCATTTTCAGTATAACAGATATGTGACGCATAACAGTCATTGACAGAACGTATGGCACAAAAAGAAACATCATTTTCTGTGTCTAAAATAAAAGTGACGTAGTTTCACTTTTTTGTCATGGATCAGGAGGGAACATATGACGTTAAAATGTCCTGTCTGCGGAGCTGAGCTTCCGGATAACGCTGTTTTCTGCAATCAGTGCGGTCACGCACTGAACCATGCACTGCCGGAAGACAGACCGGCTGCAGACAGTGAAGGCGTATACCGCTGGGTATATGAACTTCCGATGATGAAGAGCTTCTTCCTCCTGTTTGAAGTCTGGAGAGTCCTTGGTATCAGTGCAGCGATCGTGATCGTGATCATGCTGGTGATGAGCCTGCTGTCCGGAAACGGACTGGCAGGTGTGACAGGTGCTTTACAACAGGGATCATTGTGCTGGCGATCCTGATGGTACTGTCACTGCCTGCTTACTGGATCGTCACAAAGGCAAACAACGGGAAATATACCGTGCTGTTTGAAATGGATGAAGAAGGCATTGACCATACACAGATCAAGACCGACAAGGCAAAAGCGCTGGAGGCACTGACGATCCTTGCCGGCGCGAAAACAGGAAACCGTACTGTCACCGGAGCGGGTGTTCTTTCCGCGACAGGTACATCCCTGTATTCACGCTTCTCCAGTGTAAAAAAGATCAAGGCAGATCCTGCAAAGTGCCTGATCCGGCTGTATGGAAAACTGATTCGGAACCAGGTCTATACTGACCCGGAACACTATGAGTTTGTACTGGACTATATTACTGCACGCTGTCCTCAGGCAGAAGTTACAAGGAAATAGTGTTCAGAAGCAGAAT
>JAFOMZ010000196.1 GCA_017421125.1 Solobacterium sp. | reverse complement strand
TGAAACAGCTGGCATGCACGTCAATGAAAATGATCACGGAAGTGTTCCCCGGTGTCGTGCTTTCACAGATCACCGTAAACGGAACAGCGCATCTTCTTATCAGCAAATCCGGCGGATTCGGAACAGAAACACTGCTGAAAGACCTGAAACAATGGATGGAGGAAAAGCATCATGAGAGAAACTGAAAGACCACTGCTGGCAGTGACCATGGGAGATCCTGCCTCGATCGGACCGGAGATCACCGTTAAGGCACTGGCTGATCCGGAAGTCCTGGAAAAATGCCGGCCTCTGATCGTAGGCGATGCCTGCATGATGGAACAGGCACTGGACATTACAGGCCACAAAGAAATGAAGATCCATGCCGTGTCTTCACCCTCGGAAGCATGTTTTGAACCCGGTACCATCGATGTGCTGGATATGAAACTGGTCAATGCGGAAACACTGCCTTTAGGCAAAGTGTCCGCGGAAGCAGGGGAAGCTGCTTTCCGTTATGTGGAAAAAGCAATTGAACTTGCCATGAACAATGAAGCCGACGGTACGGTCACCAATGCCCTGAACAAGGAAGCGATGAACCTTGCCGGACATCATTTCGCCGGACATACCGAGATCTATGCTCACTACACGCATACGGACAAATACACGATGATGCTGGCACTGGGAAACATGAGGGTCGTTCATGTGTCCACCCATGTTTCACTGCGTGAGGCATGCGACAGGGTCAAAAAAGCACGTGTCCTGGAAGTAATCAGGATCGCTCATCAGGCATGCCTGGACCTGGGGATCGGACATCCGAAAATAGGTGTTGCCGGCCTGAATCCCCACAGCGGGGAGAATGGTCTGTTCGGTACGGAAGAGATCGAAGAGATCATTCCGGCGATTGAAGCAGCCCGTGCGGAAGGCAAAGATGTTGAAGGACCGGTACCGCCGGATACGATCTTCTCGAAGGCAAGAGGCGGATGGTACGACATCGTCGTGGCCATGTACCATGACCAGGGACATATCCCTATGAAACTGGTCGGATTTGTATATGACCAGGACAGCGGAAAATGGCAGTCGGTGGAAGGCGTAAACATTACATTGGGCCTTCCGATCGTCCGTGTATCCGTAGATCATGGGACGGCATTCGATCAGGCGGGAAAGGGCACAGCAGATGCTTCAAGCCTGAAGAACGCGATCGATTATGCGGCAAGACTTGCCGTACGGCGCATACAATAACCACCACACAGCATGCAGGACATGCTGTTTTTATCGGGCATATGAAAACAGGAGCGGCGCTCCTGTTATGATCACTTTGCTTTGGTCTGGATGAGGTCCCTGAACGGTTCATTCAGCGGATGTCTGTCGGTATGCTTTGTTTCCTGTACATACTCGGCCAAAAGCGGTGCCACCGCAAGATAGGCAAGGGGATTGAGCAGCTGATGGACATGTACATCTGTACGGATCGCATCAGGATCATCTGTTTTCCGGTCTGTAATGATATATGCTCTGTTGGTAACGGTCTTTACGGCATGATATACCTGATGGATACGGTCTGAACTCCTGTCATCGTTGGAATCGTAGAAGATCACGGTATAGTCCGGGTTCAGCGGATATTCCGGTCCATGCAGGAACTCTTCAACTTCATAGGCACTGGCATGTACTTTGACGGATTCATCGATCTTCAGTGCTGCTTCAACTGCAGTGGACAGATTGGTACCGGCAGAAACGACCCAGACATTATGCATGGACAGGAGGTCTTTCTGATGTGTCTGAATGAACGCAAACGAAGATGCCTGCAGCTCTCTGTGCGCATCAACTGTTTTGCGCATTTCTTCCTTCCAACATTCTTTTTCCTGTTCCGTGATCTTTCCCGATGCACAGGCAGCTTCCAGACCAAACAGCATCAGATACAGTGCCAGCGTAACGACACCTTTGGTGACCATGCCGACCTTCTCAATACCTACACCCCAGTCAACAGTCAGATCACAGATGTCTTTGAAAGGTGATTCCGTATTTCCGGTAATTCCGATGGCACGGCAGCCGCGCTGCCTGATCAGCTGAAGTGCTTCGATGGAATTGGTGCTTCTGCCTGACTGGGAAACGACCAGGATCAGGTCATGTTCATCAAACTCATCCTCGTAGTGCACAAAGGTAAAAGGGGAAAGCAGATCGACACGGATACCCAGGATATGATGCAGGTATGATTTCGCGCACAGACAGCCGTTATATGACGATCCGCAGGCGACCAGAAGAATGCGCTGATAATTTCCGGCCAGAAATTCCTGTACCAGTGATGCGGTCAGCTCACTGCTGTGAGCGATGTTGTTCAGGACATATTCCGGTGTTTCCAGAAC
>JAFOMZ010000021.1 GCA_017421125.1 Solobacterium sp. | reverse complement strand
TCATAAGCTGTGATGACGACAGGAACGATGTCACCCTTGCGGTCCTTTGTTTTGTCGTTGAATTCCGTGCAGAATTTCGGCATGTTGATGCCTGCGGATGCCAGAGCCGGTCCCGGTTTAGCGCCGCCTGCAGGGAACTGCAGTTTGCATACTTTTGCAACTTTCTTTGCCATGTGGCGTTCCTCCTTTAAATAGGTTCCACATGCAGTGGTAAACGGATAAGCTGCTTATCCTCCCACGCATGATCACACACGAAAAAATGTGTGCTTCAATATGATAGTATCAATTACCTTCCGAGTCAATCATTTTCATCCAAGAACTACAGATGCCAGCGTAATTACCAGCGGCAGCACCACCAGACAGAGGATCGTTGACAGACAGACCTGTTCTACAGCGTCTGTATAGTTCTTGTCATATGCCTGTGCAAACACCGCAACATTGGAACCGACAGGTGCCGCTGCCGCAATCATCAGCGCAAGTTTCATCTCAGAACTGCCGAACGGCAGGAGCCTGAATACGGCAAGTGTAGCCAGCGGGATCAGGACCAGTCTGAGCAGGCATACGACATACGTCTTTTTCTTTTTGAACATTGCCAGCAGATCCGACTGGGCAAGGAATACACCGCTGACCATCATGGCGATCGGTGTATTCAGACCTGCGATCGCATTGAATACACTCGTCACAACACCCGGCATATGATTTCCTGCCCCGGAAAAGAAAATGACCAGCGCAGCAGCTACCGAAAGAACGATCGGGTTTGTAATGATCTTTTTCGGTGAGATGACATTCTTATCTGAAGTGATCACATATACGCCATATGTCCACTGCAGTGCGTTGACAAATACGATCATGACGGAAATGTAGAACACATACTGGCTTCCCATAACTGCTGTAACAAGCGGGATACCGATGAATCCTGCATTTGAGAATGCTGATGAGAAGCAGGAAATACCGTCACGTTTTCCGAAAACGATGTGTGAGATCACGATCGCCGCCAGCATGGCTGCGCCTGCCAGCAGTGTTGACTGCAGGAGCTCCGTAGCTTTTTCCGCCGTCCGTTCAATGCAGAAGTTATTGATCACAACGACCGGGATGACCAGGTACAGCAGGATCTTTCCAAGCTCCTTTGAGCCCTGATCCGTGATCATGCCTCTTTTGTAGAATACATATCCTGTCAGCATCAATAAAAACATGACGCAGATCTGTTTCAGCAGCAGTAAGCCGATCTCCATATTATGCCTCCTTGAACGCCAGCATAGCATTCGTGTAGTAAGGGTCATCCGTCACTTCCGTACCGAACCATACAGGCGGTACGAATGCGTTCGCTTCTTCCTCACTGCCAAACTCCGTTTCCACTACCAGCAGTCCGTCCAGCCTGCCGTGATATACATCGATCTCGGCATGATGCCCGTCAGGAAGTTCCATGACATACCGGGTCTTTGCGACCGGATGACCGATCGTTTTTTCACACAGCTTTGCATAGTCCTCCGCAGAGATCTCAAATTCTTCTTCCTGCCGGACCATGCCCATACCGCTTTTATATGTGAAGATGTGTTTATCATCCGCTTTCCTGATCCTGAGGACCGGGTCTGTCGAAAGATACCGCTGTTCCATCCTGATCATGACAGTACCTGTCAGATCAGGAAGTTCCTTAACAAGAAATTTACGTTCAATTTCCATAATTGCCGCCTTTCCGCAAAACATCAGTTTATAAAAATCAAAACTCACCGGAAGTATGATCACGGTGAGTTTCCGGTTTTACTGTTCGAAGAATGCCGTGAGATCCTTTTCAAACATTGGTGTCCACCATTCCAGATACCCTGCCCTGGTCGGATGTATCGGGTCAAACATATACAGCTTATATGCTTCATCCGAGATCTCGTACATCTCTTTATGGTTCCAGAGGTCGATCGTTCCGATATTCCACTTTTTCTGCATGACCGGAAGCAGTTCCGTCATGTTCTGATAAAGATCAGAGATGAATCTCGTTCCGCTGTAAAACAGTACCGGGCAATGCCATGTATTCTGCGCATAGGAAATGATATATTCCATGGCTCCGGCGATCGTCTGCAGATCAAACGCTTCGGGATCTCTTTCGTCTGTCACCGTGCCCAAGGGCATACCTTGTGTGGCATCGTTTGTAGAAAGCTGGCAGATCAGTGCGTCAGCCGGGAATGATCTGTCGATCGTTCTTAAACGTTTGATATAAGACGGGCCCTTCCTGTCGATATCGACCAGTGTCGTTCCGTTGACCGCTTCCTTGATCATGATAACGCCGTCAAGATGTTCCAGATCATCCGCGAATGACTGGTTCATTGAAGCGTATCCGAGTGTTACGGAACTGCCGAGAAATATCAGGTGTTTCCCTTTCAGCGGACTGTTTTCCTTTACGGGATACTGCGTAACATCATACTTCGGCGCATTGCCCGGATGTTCCTCTTTGGTATAACCGTGTTCAGGCATTTTTAGTTCAGGTATCTGCATGGTCATCCCTCCATTTTCTTTTGTTTTTACAACAACATCTTATCAGACTAAGGTCCTGCTTGAAACCGCTGATTACAAAAGAAGATCCTGCCGAATCATTCAGCAGGACCCTTTGTCAGTCTTCCACTTTCTGCAGATCGTTATAGTTGATATCGGTCGGTGTTTCACGTCCGAACAGCATCGTCATAATGCTTGCGACCTGTGTCTGGTCATTCATTTCGCTGACTCTGCCTTCCATGCCTGTGAACGGTCCGGTCAGGATACGTACTGTATCGCCGACCTTGAAGTCAACAACGACCTTCTTGTCGCTCTGACCCATTCTGCGCAGGATGGATTCGATCTCATCCGGAGAAACAGGGAACGGTTTTGCACCGCCGCCTGAAGAACCGATAAATCCGGTAACGCCCGGTGTGTTACGCACAACATACCATGCTTCATCTGTCATCTTCATCTCAACGAACACATAACCCGGGAAGATGTTTCTCATCTTCTCGACTTCCTTGCCGTTTTTGATCTCGATCTCAGGTTCTTCCGCAACAAGTACACGGAACAGTGAATCCTGGATGCCCATGGATTCAACACGCTTTTCCAGATTGTCCTTTACACGGTTCTCATGGCCGGAGTACGTATTAACTACATACCAGCGTTTTTCATTTTCATCATCAATAACAGGATTGACCTTCTTCTCGTCGCTCATCTTATCCTCCGATTCCGATCAGTGTCAGAAGGGTCGTGCTTAAGAAATCGCACAGTACAAAGAACAGCGCAAAGAATGCTGTAAATGTTACAACTTCTCCTGTATTGGATACTACGTCGGCGCGCTTCGGCCAGCGTACACGTTTGGCTTCCTTTTTGATACCGCTCCAGCTGAATGTCTTATCCATAGAGTACCTCCTACTTCGTTTCTTTATGGAGTGTTTTGCGTCCGCACTTCGGACAGAATTTCATCAGTTCCAGACGTTTCTTCGCATTTTTGTGTGAAGTTGTATAATTTCTGGACATACATACTGTGCATGCCATAATTACTTTTTCATCTTTCGCCATGACAAAAACTCCTCGATTGCCTACCTAATTTAACACAAGACACAATGCCCGTCAATTATGTTCAAATACGCACTGCTTAATTTTCAACGGAAAAAGCCGTGATCGAACCGGCTTTCTCTCATTTCTTTATTCATACGGCGGTCATTCCCTGACCGGAATCTCACGCTTTTTCAAGAATGCTCTTTTTGATCTTTTTGCGCACCCTCTGCTTTCTGCCGTCAAACTGTTTCGGTGTGATGCCCATCTCCTGGGCGGAACTGCTGTACGAATTGCCGTTCATCCAGCTCAGAAGGACCTGCTGCTCCCTGGGGTTCAGCTTGCTGATCTGCTCCATCAGGCGGTCTCTTGCCTGGTTCATCCGGAGCACATATTCAGGGTCGGACAGTCTGTTTTTCTGTTCCAGAGTCTCGATCGCGGGATTGTTTTCACTGATCATGCTGTCGAGCGAATACATATGATTGACGCGTCCCAGCTGTTTCCGCTTCACAGTTCTTGTATATGTGATCATCGTATTTTTGATCACGATCGTCAGGAATGTCGCAAAACTGCTGCCGCGGTCTTCCCTGTACGTGTCTGCCGCTTTATACAATGCCAGCATCCCTTCCTGCATCAGGTCATCCCAGTAGATATTCAGGCAGGGACAGGCATCGATCGCGTTTTTGACCTCATGGATCAGGATCGGCTTGTAGAGATTAAAAAGAGCACGGACGGCATATGTGTCTCCTGTCCGGCTCATATAAAGCAGTTCGTATGGATTCATAAGCTTTCCTCCTTAACGGAAGAAACGCCCGTCCGTGATCTGATACATCAGGATCCCGGCACTGACTGCAGCGTTCAAAGAAGAGATCTTTCCTCTCATCGGAAGTGAGACCAGATAATCACACTTCTCTCTCAGCAGTCTTGAAATGCCCTTTCCCTCATTGCCGATCACCAGTACGGTATTGAAATCATACTTCAGTGATCTGTAGTCCTGTCCGTCCATATCTGCCCCGACGATCCAGTAGCCTTTTTTCTTCAGTTCCTCAGCTGTACGCGCAAGGTTTGTAACCGATGCGCATTTTACTGTATCGATCGCTCCGGCAGATACCTTTGCGACTGCCGGTGTCAGACCTACCGCATGTGTTTTCTTGAAGATAACTCCGTCTGCACCTACAGCATCCGCAGTACGCAGAACAGCGCCAAGGTTATGCGGGTCCTCCAGTTCATCCAGCAGGATCAGGAAACCGTAGTCGGAATGCCGTTCATTCACTAGATCGTCCAGTGTATACAGACGGTATTCCTGAACTTCCGCAGCGATCCCCTGGTGGTTGTCGCTGCCGGTCATTTTCTTCAGGTCATTCCGGCTGACATGCTTCACCTTGATCCTGTTCTTTGCGCATTCCGCTTCGATCTGAGGATCCTGGATACACAGGTATACACAGTCTACTTTCGAGGGATTTTTAAGCATCTGCTTTACGACGTTTTTTCCGTACATCAATTGTGCCATAACCCTTCCTCCTTCAGTGTTATAACTTTGTCCCATATCGTCCCGATCCTGTTCCAATTGTTCTCAAGCGACAAAGCACCCAGAACCGCTTCAAATCCTGTGGACTTCCGATAGATATTGACAGGTGTGTTTTTCGGAACAGTACCCGCATTGGCATTGCGTCCCTTGCGGTACCAGTCCTCTTCCTCTTCCGTAAAGAATGACGCTTCATGAAGAAGGTCATACAGCTCAGCCTGTGCTTTGGCACTGACATACCTTACGGAATGCTTCTGCAGATCATTGCCTCTGCCGTATCCCTTTTCCACCAGATATGTTCTGACTACCAGAGACCATGCAGCATCTCCCAGAAAAGCAAGTGTCCTGCCGGAACATTCAGACGCTCTCACAGCAGACCTTTCTCTGCAAGTTTGCCGCGGTAAATATCGGCACTCGCAAAATCCTTGTTTTTCTTGGCTTCATTCCATTTTTCGAACAGAACGATATCTTCATCTGTAACTTCCGGCTTTACAACGACTACGCCGAGAATATCCAGCATCTTTTCAACAGCGTTGCGGTATTTTCCGACTGCTTCAAAGTCGATCTCGCGCTGTCTCAGGGCACCGTTCAGCTTCTTCACGGTATCGTAAATGACCGCATAGGCATTCGGTGTATTCATATCATCGTCCATCTGATCCAGGAATGCCCTGTAAGCTTCCTCGTCATATGCGTCCGTGAATGTGCAGCGTGCCATCGCTGCCTTGACATCCGCCTGCTTCAGCGGAGTCATGACACGGTCCAGTTCTTTTCTGGCTGTTTCGATCGTTTCATCACTGAAGTTCAGTTCCTTGCGGTAATGAACGGAACTCATCAGCCATCTTGTCAGGTTCGTTCCCAGGCGGTCTACGATATCCTTAGCCCAAAGGACATTTCCCAGTGACTTGGACATCTTGATGCCGTCAATGTTCACCATTGCGTTGTGGATCCAGTAATTCGCAAGGCAGTTGCCATGGCAGGCTTCCTGCTGTGCTGCTTCGTTTTCATGGTGAGGGAACTTCAGGTCCATTCCGCCGCCGTGGATATCGATCATTCTGCCGAGGTTGTTGTTGATCATGACAACACATTCCGTATGCCATCCGGGTCTTCCTTCACCCCAGGGACTGTTCCACTTGATGCCCATATCTGTTTTCTTCCACAGAGCGAAATCATACGGATTGCGCTTCTGATCATTGGCTTCGATACGTGCGCCTGCTTCCAGCATGTTCAGCTTCTGATGGCTGATCTCACCGTAGGTGGGAACAGAATCAACAGAGAAATAAACATCTCCGTTTGCCTCATACGCATGTCCCGACAGCATCAGTTCATCGATAAAC
>JAFOMZ010000195.1 GCA_017421125.1 Solobacterium sp. | reverse complement strand
TCAAATTCATACTCTTTTAATCCGGCTTTAAAGATCAATGTCGTTTTAAAACGATAAACATGTTCATTGCCCGGAGCATTTACATCGATACCTGCCGCAATGATCTCATCATATGTCAGCTCTCTGACAGTAATATTTCCGGTAAGTATGCTGGCCTGATACATGGGGAGCGTTCTCTCACAGATGCCGCCTTCAAATTCAAACTCAAAGCTGCGGGGCATATAGTTCTGTCGTATGACTGTAACCTGATATCTGCCTTCCGGGATGATCTTTTCCGCGAGTCCGCTGTTGTCTGAAGTAAAGCGGTAAAGTACTTCACCTTCTGCT
The DNA here is from genome assembly GCA_017421125.1 of Solobacterium sp. Classification (GTDB taxonomy): domain Bacteria; phylum Bacillota_I; class Bacilli_A; order Erysipelotrichales; family Erysipelotrichaceae; genus Bulleidia. The sequence continues at coordinate 5,595 of JAFOMZ010000195.1, read as the reverse complement.
GTTCCAAGAGAGATCTCTGCTCCGGAAACAGCTGAATTATCTGTTCCGTTGATCACTGACCACCGGATCCAGGTATAACCCTGGTTTTCCGCATTAAAATCGATTGCTTTATATTCAGCTGTGCTGCTGTACTGCCTGCCAAGGATATCCTTGATCGTCAGTTTTACTGTGTAGTCCCCACCGGTTTCAAAGGTATGAACGACCGATTTTCCTGTTTCTATATGTTCATCTCCAAAATCCCATGTCCATGAGGAAATGACGGAATCAGCCGCAGCCGCAGATCCTTTGAACTTTACTTCTGTTCCGACCGGAATCAGTTCATTGTATGAAGCGCTGATCACAGGTACGAGCTCTGCAGGATCAACCGTCCCGGTATTGTAATGCATCGTAACTCTGGTCAGGATATCGTTGACTGAACCAATACTGATCTTATTCCAGTTCTCTTCATCGATCTGATAATAAACATCCGTTAATTTCGTACAGCCATCAAAAGCATAATTGCCGATTGCTGTTACACTTCTCGGAATAAACATCTTTGAAATACTCGAATTGCGGAAAGCATAATCAGCTATCTTCTGTGTTCCATCCGGTATCAGCACTGTCTCCAGTGATGTACAGCCGGCAAACAGCTGACCGTATTGATAGTTATCCGCTCCGTATCCATCTATGGAACTGTTATAGTTTTTCGGATAATTGACTGTCTTCAGAGCTGTGTCATTTGCGAAAACTCTGTATCCCATTGTCGTGACACTGTCAGGCAGATGGATCTCTTCCAGGCTTGTGCAGTTTGCGAACGCATATGCATAGATCGTTTTCAGGTTTTCCGGCAGACTGACCCGTTTCAGGTTCGTGCATCCGTAGAAATTGTGATCCCCGACATAACTCATTGTGGAAGGAAGTTCGATCTCTTCCAGACTTGTACATCCGCTGAATGCAAATCCCTGCAGCTGAGTCAGTCCTTTATTCAGTGTTGCATCGGTCAGATTGGTACATTTGTAAAATGCATATGTATCGATCTTTGTGACACTTCCCGGAACACTGATCTCTGTCAGACCCGCACATTCGCTGAACGCATACGAACCGATCAATGTGACACTGTCCGGGATCTGTATCGTCTTAATGTGAGATTTGCTGAATGCATAATTTGCAATTGTTTCTGTTCCTTCAGGGATCGTTACTGTCTCTAATGATGTACAGCCATAAAACAGCTGACCGAATGCGTAGCTGTTCGCACCGTATCCATCTATGGAAGTGTTGTAGTTTTTCGGATAATTGACTGTTTTCAGTGCTTTATCATTCAGGAATACCTGGTATCCCATTTTCGTGACACTGTCAGGCAGATGGATCTCTTCCAGGCTTGTGCAGTTCTCAAATGCATAGGCAAAGATCGTTACGATCCCCTCCTGCGGATTTATTGTTTTCAGGCTCTTGCAGCCGCTGAAACAATGATCTCCGATCATTGTCAGTGTTGAAGGCAGCACGATTTCTTCCAATGATGTACATCCTGCAAAAACATATCCATAAAGCTGCATCATACCTTCCGGCAGGATGACTTTTGTGATAGCGGTCTTGTTTTTAAAAGCATTTGCAGAAATGGACGTCACCTTATTCCCGTCGATCTCAGCGGGAATAGTCAATTCAGTATCTGTTCCGGTATACCCGGTGATGGCAGCCGTTCCATTAGTACCTGCAGACCAGGTATAACCATCCTCTGTACTTTCCGCAAACAGTTCTGTTTCCGGTTCTTCTTCAGTGACCTCTTCCGGAGCAGTCTCTGCTTCTTCGTTCTGCAGGACTTCTTCCTCTGTTTCCATCGGTTCCGTTTCTGCAGTTTCCGTCATCTCTTCAACGGGTGTTTCCTCAATGATCTCAGAAACTTCTTCTGTTTCTTCCTGTTCGGGAATGACTGTTTCCTGAATATCGGGTCCTTCCTGCTCAGCAGGTATCTCTTCCTCTTCTGCAAGAACAGAAAAAGAACTGCTGAAAGATATCAGGATACTCAGCAGTACTGACAACAGTGACTTATGATTAACAGACATATGATCCTCCTCCGGATTGATTACGATACTGATCAGAATGTACTCAGTATATCAAAAAAGAAGCGGTCTACTTTTGTAACAAATGCTTATATATCAAAGTCACACCAGATATATCTTCTGTCTTAGGAGAAATACCGTCCGGCACTGAAAAAAGCATCCGCAGATCATCGATCACAGATGCCTTCATTGTCATGACCGGCTATTCTGTCAGTCCTCAAACAGACAGGAACCGTTTGACTCAACCACTTCCCTGAACCAGTCGTAACTTTCCTTTTTGGAACGTGCCATTGTACCCGTTCCGTCGTTATGCCTGTCGACATAGACGAAACCATAGCGCTTCTTCATTTCTCCTGTGCCGGCAGATACGATATCGATCGGTCCCCAGTACAGGTAGCCCAGTACTTCACATCCGTCCTGGATCGCCTCATTGACCTGGATCAGGTGATCCCTGACATACTCCCTGCGGAAATCATCGAAGATCTTTCCGTTTTCATCAGGTGTTTCATCCAGTCCGATGCCGTTTTCAACGATCATAAGCGGCAGGTGATATCTGTCAGTCAGGACGTTCAACGTATAACGCAGTCCCTTCGGATCGACCGGCCATTTCCAGGGCTCAGGTGAGCAGTGGTCAAGATAAGGATTTTCCTTACCGGTGATACCGCCTGTATCGAACGCATTCTTCACTTCTTTGGAGAATGTTCCGGAACGGTAGTAGCTGAAGGAGAAGAAATCGACCGTATAGTCTTTGATCAGCTGCAGTTCTTCATCAGTCAGATCTGATTCATAACCGACTTCACGCCATGTACGTTTGACATAGCCAGGAATGATCCCGAGGCAGAACGGATCACCGTAATAGAAGTTTGCGATACGCTGCAGGTTCAGTGCACCCCATACGTCATCCGGATCGCAAGTGAACGGATATGTCGCAACAGCAGAGCTCGACAGCATGCATCCGATCTGATAGTCGGGATTCATTTCATGTCCGATCTTCACAGTCATCGCATTGGCGACCAGCAGGTTGCAGTATGACTGCCAGCGGTCATGTTCTGTGATGACCAGCGGCTTTGTTGTATCTGCAGGATGGATATCCAGGATGCCTCCGGAGATCACGGGTCTGCGGAACATGTTGTTGATCTCATTGAATGTCAGCCAGTACTTTACCAGCCCGCTGTAGCGTGCGAATACAGTACGGATATATTTCTCCCAGAAGCCGATCATCTTCCTGTTTGCCCATCCGCCGTATTCTGTCAGCAGATGCAGCGGCGTTTCATAATGGCTCAACGTAATGACCGGTTCCATGCCGAGTCTTCTCATTTCTTTAAAGAGATCTTCATAGAATTTCAGACCTGCTTCATTCGGTTCTTCTTCATCACCGTTGGGGAAGATACGTCCCCATGCGATGGATGTACGGAAGGAATTGAATCCCATGCCCGCCATCAGCGCAAGGTCTTCCTTGTATCTGTGATAGAAATCAATGCCTTCATGGCTCAGATATACCTTTTCAGGATCAAGCTTCATTTCCCATTTGCCCGTTTCCTCATTCCATGCCAGTCCGGGTTCTTTTGTACTGATGCCTACACAGATATCAGTCACGTTCGGCTGCTTGCCGTCCTCCAGCCATGCGCCTTCACACTGGTTTGCGGCAACTGCACCGCCCCAGAGAAAATCTTTCGGGAAAAATGATTTGTTCATGTGATCTGTCCTCCGTTCTTTCTTACAAGCAAACTATACATGCTATAATTTAATGAAACAATATCATCTTTAAGATATTTAACATTCCTTATCAGAATGTTTTGGAGGGATAAATGAAGCTGGAAGATATTGAAGCGTTCTGCAATGTCGTGGATCAGGGAAGCATTACAAAAGCTGCAGATGTCATGTATGTCACACAAGGTGCCGTCTCCAAGCGGATCAAAACACTGGAAGAGGAACTCGGCGTGCAGCTGATCGTGCGCAAATCGGGCATGCGGAAAGTTGAACTGACCGTTCAGGGGGAAGAATTCCTGGTCCTTGCACGTCAGTGGCAGGCTTTATCGAAGGAATTCCAGGGCATACATGCTTCATCCGGGATCCATGAGATCACGATCGGATCCGTCGATATGCTGAACTGTTTCTCCTTCAGCGGTCTGTACAATCAGATCCTGGAAGAGGAAAAGGATATCCGCCTGGATATGCATACGATGCATTCACGGGAGATCTACGCTGCCATGGAAGCACAGAGACTGGATCTCGGCATGGTAAACCTGCTGCTTCCATCGAAACGTCTTGTCATCACCAAACTGTTCACCGAAGAGATGTACATCGTCATTTATCCCTGCGGAAAACAGGGAGAAACCGTTGACCCTGATTTCCTGGATCCCGAAAAAGAGATCTACTCACGCTGGTCGGATGAATTTGAGATTTGGCATGACCAGCTTTGGCCCGGCAGACGATACCGCATGCATGCCGGTACCGGTTCGATGGTCCCCTATTATCTGACCGGACCGGGACATTGGTCGATCTGCCCTGCCAGTGCAGTCAGAGGAATGATGTCACGCTTCCGCTTTGAATATTTGAAATTATCCGTAACAGTACCGGAACGGACATTCTATCTGCTCGAACACCGGTCACCCAGGGAAAGCCGTACTGATACCATTGAGCGTTTTAAAAAGATCATGTATGCATACCTGGAGGAACACCGTCCTCAGCCTGCTGATCCTGCAGGATCATGATGCATACACGATCTGTTCAGCGGAACCATTTATCTGCAATCGTCGGCTCACTGTAACCCCAGTCTTCGGGTACAGCCGTGGCTGTCATGATGAATCCGTTCTTTTCCAGGACTCTGGCAGAAGCACGGTTTTCGATCATCGTGCTGGCAGTGATGATCTCTATATCCGTCTGAGAGTAACAATAATCGACCATCATAGCCACTGCTTCCGAAGCGATCCCCTGCCCCCAACATGATTCCATCAGTCTGTAGCCCAGACAGGTTTTATGGATCTCATCTTTATATCCGTAATACTCAGCCAGTCCGCAGAAGCGCATTCCCTCTTTCAGATAGACTCCCATGATCAGTGATTCTTTGCGAGCAAAGCAGTCTGAATACAGTTCCCTGATCATCCGGTGCATATCATCGCCGAACTGCTGTTCAAACAGAAAGGTCGGCAGATATCTGTAAACAGGCTTGCTGCGGATCAGTTCAAGGAGCGCTTCGGAATCTGTATCTTCCAGCTTCTTCAGAATGATCCTTCCATTGTCCATATACGGTATTTCATCAAACAGCTTTTTCATACATCTTCATTTTATGATCACACAGGACAAATTCCAACTTGTGCAGGCCTGTATTATAAAAAACAGGTATATTATTATCAGTAACACTTTTGGGAGAACAGCGTTTATGACGGAGATCATCAATCAGGAGATCAGTATCGGGGTACCCGATGGATTTCATATCATGTCGAAAGAAGAACTGACCAAAGTATATGTCACCAATGATCCGAACCGCTGGGGCATCTGGGATCATGACAGGCATGTCATCATCAGTATCCTCTGGCAGGACCTCAATGCGTTCACG
>JAFOMZ010000194.1 GCA_017421125.1 Solobacterium sp. | reverse complement strand
TCTATCTGACCAATCTGTACAATTACACACAGCCGTATATCCGTTATGAGGTCACGGACAGGGTGATCATGCACCATGAACCATGTGCCTGCGGGAATCCCTCTCCCTGGCTGGAACTGGAAGGACGCACAGATGATGTCCTGACCTTTGCGGAAGACGGGAAGACGATCAAAGTTGCACCTCTGTCTGTATACGCAGTGCTGAAAGAGGTTCATGAACTGAGACGCTTCCAGGTACTGGCATATCCGGAAAACCATCTTGTATTACGCATAGAGGAAAAGGAAGGCAGGGACAGAACTGAAGTCTTTGTGTCAGCTTCGGAACATCTGAAGGACTATCTCAGTACGCAGGGGGTATCTCATGTGACGATATCATTGTCGGATGATCCTCCCCGTCAGCATCCCCATAGCGGGAAATTCAAACATATCATCAACCTGATGAACGGGGATCTGCAGTACTGAACATTGTTTTATACACAATTAACAGAACAGTATTCGGTTTATCTTGCGTGATGCATGATAGTGTTCTATGATAATTAACAGAACAGTATTCTGTTAATTAGAAAGGATCATGATCATGCATTTTAATGTCGGATTTTATGAATTCAGTACGAATGTGGGTATGAATTTCCAGCTGAACAGGTTTTACTCCATGGGAGCTCTGGATTATGACGAGCTCATGGAGATTGGAAAGAAAGCCGTGGACTTTGAGACATGGATCTCTTTATTCACGGAAGCCGGTAAACAGGCAGAAAAGAAGGGTGAAATCAAAAAGGCGGCAGTGTGTTACCGTGCCGCTCAGTTCTACACGATGAGTGACGCTAAGGACGGGAACGGAGGATCACTGAAGTCGATCCTGTTTGAGAAATGTATGTCTCTCTATGATGCGTACTACGGATCTTTTGAACAGATGAAGTATGAACGTATCCCATACGGGAACGGATATCTTCCGGTATATTACATCAAACCGAAAGATCCCCGCAGCATCATCGTTCTGCACGGAGGCTATGACAGCATCGTTCAGGAATTCCTGGATGTTCTGCTGTACTTTGGTGAACAGGGATACGAAACATACTTCTTTGAAGGACCGGGTCAGGGAGAAGTGCTGATGCGCTGCGGCATCAAGATGACGCCGGAGTGGGAACACTGCACCTCTGCTGTACTGGATCACTTCGGTCTTCAGGATGTTACCCTGATCGGTATTTCTCTTGGCGGTTATCTTGCGCCAAGAGCCGCTGTATACGACAAACGGATCCAGAGAGTCGTCATGTTTGATATGATCTATGACTTCTACGGATCGATCACACATAAGATGGGGAAGAAGACAGCGCGTCTCTTTGACTACCTGACGGCACATCCCCGCAATATCCTGTGGAAATGGCTGGAGAAAAAACTGAACGAGAATATCTTTACGCACTGGCTGCTGGGACAGGGATACGCGATCTACGAGAACGTACATACGCCGTATGAATACTTCAACTGCATCAAGCAGTACAACACCAGGGAAATATCACCCATGCTGACACAGGATGTACTCGTACTTGCGGGTACAGGAGATCTGTATACAATATATTATGAAGATCAGCTGAAAGCCCTGACCAATGCCAGGAGTGTGACCGGACGCCTGTTTACAGAAGAGGAACATGCGGATCATCACTGCCAGATCGGCAACCTGAAGCTGGCGCTGGATACCATAGAAGGATGGATCGAATCTAAGACCAATGGCTAGAAAACCTGTACTGGAAGGCGGAAAACGGGA
>JAFOMZ010000193.1 GCA_017421125.1 Solobacterium sp. | reverse complement strand
TCAATGCATATGGCAGAGACTGCATCATCATCGTTCCGACACTTGATCTGAAAGACAACTCAGCTCTCGAGATCGGTTCCACGGTCAAGTTCACACTTGTACCGAACGCTATCCATGTGTTCGACCCGTGGACAGGAAAGAATCTGGAATACGCGGATTGATGTTACAAAAAAAGCAATGTATGCGGTATATACTGCAAAGCATTGCTTTTTTTTCTGTTTTTTTATTTCCTGCGTACAGGAGCTTTTTCAAACACCGCTGCCTGATACGGTTTCAGTGTCAGCTTCCTGTCCTCCCGCTTAACTTCATCATAGTTGCTGAGCAGCAGTCCGGCATCACTGACCCATGAAGGAAGCTCATATTCAGCGGTTTTGTTTGTGAAGTTTGCACAGATGAAGAGTCTGTTTCCTTCATACAGACGGCTGTATGCAATGATCTTCCTGTTCTCATGATCATATTCTTCCGTTTCACCGTAGACTGCTGTTTCATTGTTCTTTTTGAGGACGAGCAGTTTCTGGAAATAACGGTAGATCGACTTTTCCGATGCAAGATCTGCTTTCACATTGATCTGCCTGTAAGCAGGGTTGACGCACTGCCATGTATCATGACCGCTGTTGAAGCCTCCGTTGATGGAATCATCCCACTGCATGGGGACTCTCGAATGGTCTCTTGCACCGTATTTAATGAAACTGAAGGCCAGCTTTGCAGGGATCCTGTAGCCCCTCATCAGATCATAGACAAAATGGCTGACAGGATCTTTCAGTTCATCCATATGTTTGAAGCTGCAGTTGGTCATGCCGATCTCCTGTCCCATGTAGATGAACGGGATGCCGAAGCCCATGTAAGTGATCGTGGCAAGCATTGTGGCAGCCTCATATCTGAAATGCTTTGTATCGAGTGAGAAACGGTTCACGCAGCGCGGATTGTCATGATTCTCAAGGACCAGAGTATTCCAGCCGTCCTTGTAATAAGTGATCTGGGGATCGAGGAGTCCTTTCTTGAACTGGAGGATATCAAACGGCTTTTTGAAATATTTCTTTCCGGCAATATTGTCGGAATCAAGGTGGGCAAAATTGAAGATCGAATCCAGCTCATTGTTTGTTTCTTTCACATAAGCATGAGCATTTTCGTCGGAAGGATGGAAGGATTCACCGACTGTGTAAGTATCATACAGTGAAAGAGACTTTTCATTGAGTTCCTTCAGGAATTCATGTATGCGCGGTCCGTCCACATAGTACGGGGCACCGACCTGGAAGCTTTTTTTATCATAGTCATCTGTGATCGGATATACTTTGGAAAACATATTGAATACGTCAAAACGGAAACCGTCGACACCTTTATCAAGCCAGAAGTTCAGGATATCGATGATCTCTTCCCTGACCTTCGGGTTTTCCCAGTTCAGATCTGCCTGTTCTCTGCAGAACAGATGGAGATAAAAGTCGTCTGTGTCACCGATCCTCTCCCATGCGGATCCGGTAAATGTTGATTCCCAGTTCGATGGAGGCAGAAGTTTGTCCCCGTCTCTTTTTCCTTTCCGGATAATGTAATAATCACGGTATGGAGAATCCTCTGATTCCATAGCTTTCTGAAACCAGGGATGTTCGATGGATGTGTGGTTGATCACCATGTCCATGATGACCTTCAGATCTCTTTTATGGCATTCATCCAGAAGTCTGTCGAAATCCTCCATCGTACCGAACTTTTCATCGATCGCCCGGTAATCGCTGATGTCGTATCCATAGTCATAGTCAGGGGATCTGTACAGCGGTGAAAACCAGATCGCGGTCACGCCAAGATCCTTGATGTAATCGAGTTTTGAGATAATGCCCTCTATATCGCCCCAGCCATCATTGTCCGAATCCATATAACTGAACGGATAGATCTGGTAGACAACAGCATTCTTATACCATTTTGTCTTCATAATGTTACTTCTCCTGATTTCATTGTACTATAAGCGGCTGTCTGCCCGTCATGCGGATTTTGCACAAAAAGATTTCTATTTCTTCTGAAGGTTCCGTTATAAACCGATTCTTTGTTGTGCTACTATGGTGATAAGGAAACGTATAAAGAACAGAGGTAAAGCATAATGGAAAAAATGATCAAAAGAATCGGTGTTCTGACAAGCGGCGGCGATGCACCGGGAATGAACGCTGCAGTACGTGCTGTCGTCAGAACAGCTCATTCACTCGGCATTGAATGCATCGGTATCAGAAGAGGCTGGCAGGGACTGATCAACAGCGATTTCGTAGTCCTGACAGCGGAAAGTGTCAGCCGTATCCTTGCCCGCGGCGGTACGATCCTTTACACAGCAAGAAGTGCTGATTTCATGACAGAAAAGGGCAGGGAAAAAGCAGTAGCAACATGCAAGATGCTCGGCATTGAAGCGATCGTGGCGATCGGCGGAGACGGAACATTCAGAGGTGCTCTTGAACTTTCAAGACTCGGTATCCCGGTCGTAGGCATTCCGGCAACGATCGATAATGATATCGGCTGTTCCAACTACACGATCGGATTTGACAGTGCCTGCAACACAGCGGTCGAGTGCATTGACAAGCTTCGTGATACGATGCAGTCTCATGAAAGATGCTCAGTCGTCGAAGTCATGGGCAGAAACGCCGGATTCCTGGCTCTGTATGTCGGCATAGCCGGCGGTGCTACAGCAGTCCTGATCCCGGAAAGAGAAGTTAATCTGGAAGAAGACGTGATCAAACGTATCCAGAACGCAAGACTTGCAGGACATACACACTTCATGATCATCGTGGCTGAAGGCGCAGGAAATGCTTATGATGTCGCAAAGGTCATCAAGGAAGGCATCGGAATCGATCCGCGTGTTACAGTCCTCGGCCATATCCAGAGAGGCGGTTCTCCGAGTGCCCGTGACCGTGAAACAGCGACCCGTATGGGATACTATGCTGTAAACGCCCTGGCGGCAGGACGATTCAACGTTATCATCGGAACGAAGGAAGGCTCGATCAAAGAGATCCCGATCGAGGAAGCTCTGAAGATGACCAAGAACATCCAGATGGACCGCTACTGCATTCTGGAAACGATGGGCATTGACAATTCCATGATCAGATAAGCTGAACAGAAGTCGGTAATCATAAAAAGAGCTGAAAAAACCCGGTGATCAGAAAAACCATCCGGGCTGGACAACAGCTCTTTTTCAGATGAAGCGGAACAGGAACGCAGTGATCATACCGAATGCGGCACCGCCGAGATGTGCCTGCCAGGCAACTCCGGGAAGGAAATTGATCATGATGTTCGCAATATTGTTCCTCAGCAGGCTGACGATCGATACATTGGTGTATGAGAACAGCAGTGCAAAGTAAAAGAACATCAGCGCGTACAGACCGCCGGACAGACCGATTGATGAATAGACGTTCATCATCAGACAGAACAGGTTTCCGATGATAACTCCTCCGAACAGCACGATGGCAAATCGGAATGAGCCCAGTGACAGTTCCAGCCATGTACCGAGATTGTAAAGGGAATACATATTCATCAGGATGTGCCAGGGACTGCCATGAAGGAAACCGCCTGTCAGCAGACGGTAGTATTGTCCCTGTTTCACACTATAGTAATGATATGAATATTTCTGTGTGATCAGCGGATTGCGGTTTTGAAGTATATAAACAACGATGCATATGATCAGTGTACACAATGTGACGGGTGTCCTCAGCAATGAATTCAGATAATACATATAACGCCACCTCCGGTATGTCCATTGTAACAAAACAAGGGGAATCAAACCAAACATATTCATTGAAGAACAGAAATCGCGTCACAAAATGAAACCGGACATGACGCATGACAATCAGAGCCATGCACCATATAATAGTACCGGAGGCATTTATGGTCAGATATTATTTACATGCATTCATATCAATGCAGTATGTGTTTATACTTCCTGTTCCGGCGGTCCTGATCTTTATTCTGGCGGCCTGCTATTTTAAAACAGGCATACCGGCATTCAGGATCGCAGCTTTGATCACAG
>JAFOMZ010000192.1 GCA_017421125.1 Solobacterium sp. | reverse complement strand
GTTTTGACATTGCCTTTGACAATGTTTCTGAGATGATCCCCGTAAGGGCTCTTCCCATATGCCTCCGCAGCCTTCAGGATCTGTTCTTCATTGATCCACTGGTTATAGAAGGCGATCTCTTCCGGTACGGAGATCCTGATCCCCTGGACGTCCTCAACGAGCTTCACGTAATCGGAAGCCTCTGCCAGGGATTCGATCGTACCTGTATCCAGCCATGCAAAACCTCTGCCGAATACCTGGATATCCAGTTCACCGTTTTCCAGATAGATCTTGTTCAGATCGGTGATCTCATATTCACCGCGCTTGGAAGGCTTCAGCTGCTTCGCGTATTTAACGACTCTGTTGTCATAGAAATACAGTCCCACCACAGCATAATTGGACTTCGGATGTTCCGGTTTTTCCTCCAGTGAGATGACCTGTCCGTTTTCGTCGAATTCAGCGACTCCGAACCGTTCCGGATCATTGACATATTTTCCGAAGATCACGGCGCGTTTGCTGGACTCCGTGACATTCACGGCATTCTTCAGCATCGTCGCAAAATGATTTCCATAGAAAATATTGTCACCCAGGATCAGGCATACATCATCATCGCCGATAAACTCCTCACCCAGCACAAAAGCCTGTGCCAGGCCGTTGGGCACTTCCTGCACTTTATAGGAAAACGAAACGCCGAACTGGGAACCGTCTCCCAGAAGCCGCTCAAAATTAGGCAGATCCTGCGGCGTCGAAATGATCAGGATCTCCCTGATCTTAGCCAGCATCAGCGTGCTCAGCGGATAATAGATCATCGGTTTGTCATAAACAGGCAGCAGCTGCTTGGATGTTACTTTTGTCAGGGGATATAAGCGTGTACCGCTTCCTCCCGCCAGAATAATACCTTTCATAAATCATCCTCCACGGACCCTTAACATCATATCATAACCATTATAACAAAACCCTGTTCATCTTCACAAACAGGGTTCTTTCATCAGATATCAGCCGTTATCTTCTCCGCTGCCGGCATCACCGCCGCCGGTATCATCACCGCCGCCTCCGCCGTTATCCGGTGTCTCGTCGGGAATGATCACGTAGCATGCGGTATACGGATCGCCTGTATAACCGTCGTTGCAGTAGCAGGCGCCGCCGCTTTCATATGCGCTTTCGCCGCATGTGACGGGTGTAGGCGCAGGAGGCTCGGGAGTGCTCTGATCAGGTGTCGGGGCAGGAGGCTCCGGTGTGGACTGATCAGGTGTCGGAGTAGGTTCCGGTGTTGTCTGGTCCGGCGTAGGTGTCGGTGTCGGCTCATCATCATCGTCATCAGGCGTAGCTGTCGGTGTCGGTGTAGGAGTCGCGCTCGGCGTAGGTGTCGTCTGGACAACGCATCCGCCGTTGGCATCCATTGTGAATCCGGCATTGCATGTGCACTTGCCGTCTTCGTTCAGGAACTGGTTCTCGCCACAGGCATATTCCGCAGGGATCGTATCGCCCGGGATCTGTGCTTCCGCATACAGGTCATATGAGATCGGTGCCGGGGTGAATTCCCAGTTGATCGACCATTTGATGCGGTTGGTCGCAGCTGTGATCATGCTGGCAAGGTCAGTGTTCCTGGTGATCGCTTTTCTTGTATCAGCCAGTGATCCGTTCCAGAGTCTGTAGATATACAGCAGGATCTTGGAACCGGAATCCCACAGGTTGGAAGAATATCCGGTCACTCTTGATGTTCTCAGCTGAAGGACTTTTTCAAGGTGTTCCGAATCATAATAGCGGTTTGTCTTCTGCAGCGCATAAGACACGAATGATGTCATCTGGTCGACTGTCAGGTTCGTCTGGATATTGTTTCCGGCAGCCTCAAGTACTTTCAGGAATGTATTGACATCTCTTGTACGCATCATCTTTCTGATGATCGCTTCGATCACTTCCTGCTGGTGTTCCTGACGCGCGAAGTCGCCTGTTGCGAACAGGTGTCTTTCTCTTGCAAAAGCCAGTGCCTGCTCACCGTTCAGACGTACGTCTTCACCTGCCGGGACATATACCGTGTAATGTCCTCTCTGGGTGGAGGAGCTCTGTCCGACAAAGGCGATCGGGCTGTCGACAACGATGCCGTCCAGCGCGTCAACGATATCAACGACACCCTGGAAGTTGGTATCGACGTAATAGTCGATATCGACTCCGACCAGTGATTCGATCGTATCGATCGTGCACTGTTTTGATACAGCATGCGAAGCGTTCAGCTTGGAATAGCCTCCGCCGTAGCAGCTGATCGGAACATAGGAGTCTCTTGCCAGAGAACTCATCGTAACAGTCATTGCGATCGGGTTGACCGAGCAGAGGATCATCGTATCGGAAAGTCCGTCAGCATTGCCGATCAGCAGTACCGTAAACGGTTCTTTTGTAATATCCTTATCAGCTCCCGCTGAATTCGTTACGGTAACGGTATCTTCGAAATCAAGGATCGAAGCTGTCTGTTCCAGAGCAGCGGACATTCCGCTTTCATTCTGGAAGATCGAAGGATAGTTCGTCGGCAGGATCGCGCAGTCGATATCACCGCTGAAGAGCGCCAGTATGACAGAAGAATAATCCTGGTATTCCTGATAGGAAGCACGGATGCCCTTACTGTCGATCTGGTTCTTTCCGAGTTCTGCCGTATGTGTGCCGCTGGCGTATCCGACAGTTCTTCCGTCAAGCTGGGAGACGTCTGTCAGTGTGTCAGAGCCTTCTCCGTTATATACGACCAGGCTGGTCGATACGGATTCTTCGACTGTCGTGTTTGTGATCTTGTCGATGTTCTTGTTGACTTTGGCTGCCGCGTAGGAACCGTATGCGCCGAAGCCCAGTATCGTGCAGATCAGCACGCCGGAAGTCACGAACAGTCTGACCTTTCTTGTCCTGATCGCAAACATCGCGAGAATGTTGATCAGGATCAGCAGGCCAAGCACTGCCAGGTTGACCAGGATGAACGCAGTCTTGCTGAGGGTGGCAAATCTTGTCGTGTTGAACATGAAGTAGACCACAAGGACGTCCGCAATGACCGCCAGCAGTGTCAGGATGGCATTGCCGATCGTCATATCCTGCTTGAACACGCCCTTCTGGTTCTGTTTGGGCTTCATGTGCTTACGTTCAACAGTTTCTTCATTGACTGTATTTTTGTTCGTCATGACTGGCCTCCTTCCTCTGCGGAAGCGAGTCCGTTTTCAACTTCCCACTCATGGATGCTGTCATAGTCATAGAACTCGGCGATCTCCCATCTTCCGTTGTTGTCCACAAGGAAGAATCTTGCGCCGTCTACAAACTGTTCCGTATCCAGAGCACATCTCTCATATGTCCAGCTGACGTTGACTTCGTAAGACTTGTACAGGATGTCCGTCTTGACATCGTCTGACCATTCCGTCGTTGCGAAATCAGGTGCCACAGCTGTTTCCTTGTCCACCGTAACTTCTTTTACCTGCAGCAGATTATCCCTGCCGTACTGGTTGATATACAGATCCAGATCAGCGTAATAGTTATATCTGCTCCACTCTTCAAATACGGCATACTTGGAACCGAAGATATACTGCAGTCCGCCGACTTCATAGTTGCCGTCCTTATTCGTCCATGTGAAATAATCCGTGACAAAGTTCTTGACCACTGCCTCACAGACAGCTTTTTCATCACCATTCTTGACGGCGTCCGTCAGTTCCTGGAAATATGTCTTTTCGATCTCTGTCGGATTGTTTCCGATCTCATACTGATCATTCTTCATGGTACGGTCCGTATTGACCGTCATGGATTCCTGTGAACCCTCACCTGAGGAAGCCGTGGTTATCCTGACGATATTCACCGCAAACGCAGCAGTTACCGCAACACAGAGAATCATCAGACCGATCATCAGCGTACTGTTCAGTCCGCCCCGATGGCTGTACTTGCGCACGGCCGTCTTTTCCGATGAACTTTTTCCTTTTTTCTCTGAAATTTTCATCAGTCTCTCCTTTTGTTATTCATAATACTTTCTGACAATGTATTGAGGACGTGCCCTCACCTCATCATATGTTTTGGCAAGATATTCCCCTATAATACCTAATGCCAGAAGCAGAATGGATCCCATAAACAGCACACATGAAATGATCAGTGTCGTACTGCTGAGGGAGCGGCCTGTCAGAGACAGGACCAATAGTACCAGAAGTTCCACCAGCATGATCACGGTCATAAAACCGCCGCCCCATGCCGCAAATGTCAGCGGTGCGTTGGCATATTCGATAATGCCGTCGATCGCATAACGGAACAGTTTCCAGAATGACCAGCTCGTTTCCCCTGCCACGCGTTCAACGTTCTGATATTCCAGATATTCACATTTAAAGCCTACCCATACAAACATTCCTTTTGCGAAACGATTGTATTCTTTCATACTGAGGATGGCATCCACGACCGGACGCTTCATCAGACGGTAATCTCTTGCGCCGTCGACGATCTCCACCTCGGTAAAGTGATTCACGATCCTGTAAAATGCCCTTGCGAAGAACGAACGGAGTTTCGGTTCTCCTTCTCTTGATACACGGCGTGTACCGACGACATCAAGATCCTTCTCTTCCATCAGGGCAAACATTTTCGGCAGATAATCAGGCGGATCCTGCAGATCTGCATCCATGACCGTAATATATTCTCCTTTGCAGGCACGCAGTCCTGCGAGGAACGCACCCTCTTTTCCGAAGTTGCGGGAGAAATCGATCACTTTTACGATTCCCGGATGTGCCTCATATAAAGACACAAGTTTTTCCATTGTGGCGTCACGGGATCCGTCATTGACATAAATGATCTCCCGTTCCATTCCCATTTCATCCAGTACCTTCGTCACAGCATCATAAAAAATCTCAACTGTTTCCTGTTCGTTGTAGCATGGAACAACTATAGACAGCATCGCAGTCCTCCTTTATGTTCTGTGCAAACGGTATTATAACCCAAGCACAGACACAAGACAAATTTCAGACAGATACGTATATCTGTCAAGCACGGACAATCTTACAGATTATCCTTTTTGAAGTTCCTGAACAGCCATGCAAACAGCATGATATTCCAGCCGCGGACCATGGAAAAATACCGGTTCTTCATTCCGCCTTCGGACTTCAGATAAGGGTTGCGCTTCCAGTTCGGGAACTCCTGGTTCAGGAGGTCCCAGCCCATCATGATCGTTTCCCGTCTGTCTTCCGGATCCGGTATCCTGGCGCTGCGCAGGAAGCTTGAGCCGAGGAAATAGCGGATGTGGATGTATTCCAGCGCGTCACGGTACTGGTCATAGTATCCGTGCGTTTTGTAATACTCGTTGATGATATGGAACACGTGGATCATGTTCTTGACCTGCGTGTTGCTGGTGTGGGTGATGCTGCTCTGTCCCTGGACATAGCGGACATACGGCTTGTTCGTAAAGCCGACCCTTGTCACATGGCATGTCATGCAGTACAGGTAGCAGGAGTCTTCATACCTGTCCCCGTAAGGGAATCTGATATCGAGCTTCCTGATGAAATCCGTGCGGTAAAGCTTGTTCCAGAGTACCGCAAACAGATGCACCATCATATCGGGACCGATCCCGTAAGGGCCTTCCTTTTCCAGGCGTTCGCCCTGGGAATTCTTCCAGTAGAAATCGGAGACCGCAACATCGAGCTGGTCCCTTTCAGCCAGCTCATACAGTTCCTCGAACATCTCGGGGACCGTATAGTCATCACTGTCCAGGAAGCCGAAATACTTTCCTGTCACCAGTGAAACACCGAGCTGACGCGTTGCGGCGATCCCTTCGTTTTCCTTGTTCACAAGGTTTACCTTGATCTCGGGATGCGCGTTTTTCCAGTCACGGAGGATCTCCGGTGTATGGTCCGTTGAACCGTCATTCAGGATGATCAGTTCAATATCCTTCAATGTCTGCGCTGCCAGGCAGTCAAGCGTACGCTTCACTGTGTTTTCAACGTTGTAGCAGGGCACGATAATACTGACCTTTGTCATTTCATTCCACCTTTGCTTTCTGTACCCGGTTCAGCAGGAAGGCAACGACCATTGCCATGAAGACCGAGGTAATAAACTGGTCCAGCATATGCCCTGACAGCCATGCCGAGCCAAGACCCGCGCCGAGCGAGATGACCATGCATACGTTCAGCAGGTTGAACATCTGTTTCCGCCAGCGCAGGAAACAGTACGCGCCATACAGGCATACCAGCAGCCACGGCAGGATCAGCAGTACGAAACCCGCATAGCCCAGCGTATAGATCTGCTGTTTGAAATCCTGTTCCAGGACGATCGAACCGTTCATGAATGTTGAATAGCCGAAGCCGAAGATCTTTTCCTTTGATGTCAGCAGCTTGTATTTGTAATTGAAGAATATCGTTTCCATCTGTCTGCCGCTGACTCTGTCAAAGACCGGCATGAAGCAGACTTCCGTCCAGAATTCAGGATCGTACTGATAGCTGTAATACTCCGTGTAATACATGGAAGGAACAGACTGGATGTATCTGGCAACGATACCGTATGTTTCAAACATGAATACGTAGTAATTGCGCCACTGGTCCGAGAAACGCTCCATATTCTCAGGCTTGTTGGCAAGAGCCGCCAGGCCTTCCTCAGCCATGCGGTTGCTCAGCAGTTCGACGTCGTTCTTGGCATCGACCTTCTGGTTCTGGATCGCCGGCGTGAAGTTCAGGATCGCCCCGCACAGCAGTGCCGTGCAGATGCACAGGACGGCTGTATTTCTCTTCAGGGGAACATCCTTGAAGAAGAAATGATCGATCACGTTCAGGGCCAGGAACAGCACAGGTATGACGATCGCGCCGTAGGTAGCGACCCTGGTCGCAAGGATCTGCATGCTGAGGGACTGGATCACGATCAGTGTCCCGATGACCTGCTTCAGGCGCTTTGTTTCGGCTGTAGCGAAAAAGTAATACATCAGCGGCAGTACCATGAACAGCAGGATGCCGATCGTATTGCCTTCATTGAAGAAGAACTTCGAGGCAAGGGTCCTCGGGTGATACCATTCATAGATCCCGGTAAACCAGGAGAAGATATTGCCGACCGTATAGCCGTAATAGGTGCTCCTTGCAAAAACAAAAAGGTCGCCGATGAAGATCGGTATGGAAATGATCGCGGAAATGCCGATGCAGATGGCACGGATCTCCTTGACGCCGAAGTGCTCGTTGAAGCACAGGTAGACGATGCCGTAAGGCACGGCAAGCGTCAGCACATATGTCAGCTCTGCCCACAGCGAGAACCGGAAGTTCTCCGTCAGCTCCAGCCTTCCGTACAGCGCAGCTGCCTGTCTGGAATGCAGGATGAAATATCCGCCCAGCAGGACGCCGTAGATCAGCGCAAGAATGAATGTCTTCTTTTTATTTTTATCCCTCAGGAAGAACGACCAGAGGATCAGTGCAGGCAGCACGATGAAACGGATGACCGTTGAGATCCTCGGCAGGCCCAGGGAGTTCAGAAAGTCATAACAAAGATAATCCAGATCGATCAGAGGCTGCAGCATGACCGCGAGGATGACACAGATATGCAGTGATCTTTCATTGAACAGTTTCTTCATGTGCCCTCCTTTCATCCGAATACCTTGATGAATTCATCAAGGATCTGATTGTTGGGATACTCATATCCCTTCAGCTGCTGTTTCATTTCCGCAAGACGCGCAGAATCGCTCAGCGCGTCCAGGAGACCCTTATCCAGGCCTTCCTGCGTGTTTTCCGTGATCCATCCGTATTCCGGATGAGTGATCTGTTCCTTGGCTCCGCTGACATCCGTCGTCAGCACAGGCGTACCGGCGATCAGGCTCTCGCTGATGACCGTCGCAAAGCCTTCATACAGGCTGGGCAGCACGAACAGATCGCAGTCTGCCATCATGCCGTACGGATTCTGGCGGTATCCCAGGAACGTCACGGTATCTTCCAACTGCAGATCTTTGACCTGCTGTCTGAGTTCTTCTTCCAGTTCTCCGCCTCCGACCAGGTACAGATGATGTCTGTAACCTGCTGAAACAGCTTTGCGTGAAGCGTTCAGGAGACGGTCGATGCTCTTCTGCGGGTGAAAACGAGCCACGGTGATCAAATTCGGCAGACCGTCATGGATGATCTCGGTCACCGGTTCCTTCATGCCGTTTTTCACCAGGTCCACATCCATCAGGTTATGGATGGCAACGCCGTTGCGCACTCTGAATACCGTTTCATATGCGATCAGTGCCTGTTCGCTGTCAGCGACATTCAGGTCGATCTTCTGCAGGGCGCGCTTGACCAGGCCCATATGGTTGCTTGAATAGTTGCAGACACTGTAGTCCGTCAGCACCCAGTTGATCTTTCTTTTTGAATCGCCATAAGCCGTAAAGATCGTACAGAAGCCTTCCTTGGCGGCAACTTCCACATCATACTGTCTGTCCAGGATCTTCTTTCTCTCTTCCTGGATCTTTTTTATGATCAGTCCGGATTTCATGTAGAACAGCAGCTTTGTTTTGGCGTGAATGCCCTGCATATCCTTCTTCTTCCAGAGATCTGCCAGGGACAGATCGACCGCGCTGAAAAACGGCGTGCCTTCAAGTACTCTGACACCTTCAGGTATCTTTTCCAGCAGCATCCCTCTTTTATGGAGAACGAGCAGATCGATGTCATACCGGTCCTTCGGCAGCGCAGCCATCAGTGTGTTCAGCACCCTGGCTACACCTCCCATTCTCATTTCGTCGTTTACGAACAATATCCGTTTTTTATCGGTCATACAGTTTCAGCACCATGTCGTATTTCTTCATATTCAATAGGCCGAAGATCATCTTTTTCTTCCAGCCTGCTTTTTTCACTTTCGGGTCCTTCATATAGTCCGGACAGGAGGCGGACAGCCGCTTCATGTTCTCGGCAAGGTATTCCTTCCTGATCGACCTGTCATCGAAATCACGGATCCTCAGGGTCGTCAGTTCCAGCCCGTGCACTGCATACAGGGAATGGATCTCAGAGTGGACTTCCGGTTCGTTTCCGTTTGCCCTGACGTAATCCCTGACCGTATCCAGGGCCGTATAGATATCGAAGATCCTGCGGTCCGCACTGTGCGCGATCGATCCGCTGCGCTGCCGGTAACGATACAGCGGTTCATTGACCTTGACAACAGATCCCGCTTTATACAGCAGGATCGGGATCGTCGCCAGATCCTCATACCACAGTCCCTTCGGGAACCTGACATCCCGGAACAGTTCACAGCGGAACAGTTTGTTGCAGGCACTGTTGTTGATGGCGATCAGCTCCGGAGACTTCCGGACATTGGTACAGACAAACTGTCCGCCATCCGAATATTCCGTACGTCCGTCTTCGTAAAAGTATTCCATATCGCTGACAGCGATCTCACTGCCCGTCTTTTCCGCCGCTTCCAGCAGGTGTGCGATCATATTGGCATCGATGACATCATCGCTGTCAATGAACGCGACATACTCACCGGTCATGTGATCCATGCCGTAGTTTCTGGCATCGCTCAGGCCGCCGTTTGGCTTGTCCAGGACAGTGATCCTGGGATCCTGCAGAGCATAGGCATCCAGGATCTCTTTGGAGGAATCCTTCGAGCCGTCATTGACCGCCAGGATCTCAAGATCCCGGTATGTCTGGTTCACGACGCTGTCCAGGCACTCCTTCAGGTACCGTTCCACGTTATATACAGGTATTACAACACTGACTTTCTTGTCCATATTTCACCTTATGACAGTATATCAAATTACCATCCGCAGTACACAGGGCAATCATAGCCCTCACAGCTCAGCTCCCAGAACCATCTTGTCGCATGATTGATGCCGATGGCGTTGAGCCAGTCAAGATCCTTTGCCATGAAATAGATCTCCAGTTCACCCGGTTCCGTATCATAATCGACACCGTCGATCTTGATGCCGGTGTATGTCATGGCGACCTCGGAACCGCTGTACTGTACGGCAAACGCTTCATTGCTTTCCTGTACCAGCTCGCCGTTGATCACAAACGCATAATAATCATCATACGGGTTTTTGACAAAATCCCTGGTAATGCCGATGCCTCTGAACAGCTTCAGTTCCTCCTCGGTAATGCTTGTTTTCGCGCTTCCCAGATACCTGAACGCTACTGCGCAGGGATACTTGGAAGCCTCTTCCAGCAGACGGTAGATGTCGATGTTGTACATGCTCATGAGAGACTTGACCGTGATCGTCATGGCATTTTTACACAGCGATTCCATTTCCTCATTCACGGTATGCTTGGTGACGAGTCCGTTCTCTTCTGTATAGGCAGCCAGATCCTTGGTGATGATCTCGGCACCCCAGCTGTTGTTGTGCCAGGTATCGCCATCCATGTTCATGTACCACTTCAGCTCTTCCGCTTTCTGCAGATAGTCGATATGCCTGACATTCTTCGTATCAAGGTAATCCCATACTGCCTGCAGCTTGTTGGTGTTTTCCTGGTCCAGGATACACGGTGTTTTGACGAAGACAGGCGTGATGCCGTTCTGTTCACACAGACCGATCACACGGTCCAGCTCAGCCTTTTCCTTTTCCGACAGTTCCACCTTCTGATCAGCGGTGTATACGACCAGCGGGGTCGGTGTATAGATATACGGTTCCTGTCTGACATATCCCATCTCAAAGTTGACATATTCATCCAGTTCCTTCTTGTAGTTCAGGATACTGCCGGGGTCTGTGACATCCATATTCTTCCAGTTTCCATGGTTCATCAGGAAGTCATATTTGTACTGTCTGACCAGTTCCGGATTATCGATGTCATCGGCCGCTTCCAGTCTGTTCTTTCCGGTCATTTCATCGATCGCAACATAGAAGTTGCCGTCCGCATAGCATACCTCGCTTGCCGGCAGCAGCGTGAACACATCGATGACCGCAGCCTCGGGAGACTGTGTCTTGAGCACTTCTTCCAGCATATGGTATGTCATGGACATCGGCTGGCACTGTGATCCCATGACGTAGCTGTAATAGCCTGTCTCCGCATAGAAGATGGCGGGATCGAACGCGTACTGGATATGGGAGCTTCCTACAGCTACCACATCGACCGTATGATCCGGCAGGTTCCGGAAACCATCGCCTTCCGCGTTATGCTCGGTTCTGAAATACGGTGTCAGGAAATACCACGCGCACACGAAAAGGCAGACAGCCAGTGCTGCCTTGAGAATGATCTGCAGTGTATTGAGCAGTACCTTTTTCATCATCCGCCTCTCAGAATGTTACGTAGATAAAGTCCTGGGGATCATATCCCGGACCGTAGACG
Organism: Solobacterium sp.; assembly: GCA_017421125.1. Classification (GTDB taxonomy): domain Bacteria; phylum Bacillota_I; class Bacilli_A; order Erysipelotrichales; family Erysipelotrichaceae; genus Bulleidia. The sequence continues at coordinate 4,832 of JAFOMZ010000192.1, read as the reverse complement.
CCGAAGATCATGGCAATGACCATGATGCAGATATAGACTGCCCAGCGTACGATGAACGGGCAGTTTGCGATGAATTCGATCATATCCGTGAAATAACGCATGATATCCGTGAGGATGATCATCACTATCATACACAGGATCCACCAGCACTCCGTCACAGTGATCCCGACAAGTTCGCAATCAAATGAAGACAGCGGCGTACTGAAGCAGGACAGCATTGACTGGATGATCATGCGTGCTTCTTCCATGGAGCCGGAGCGGAAGAAGATCCACAGGAATGAAACGATCAGGAAGTTCAGGATCACTCCCGGGACATAGAGAGCCTTGCTGAGAGACTTGTTTGATCCGGTGATCTGGCGGAACATATCCTCCACCACGCTGATCAGACCGTGTCCCAGTCCCCATATCACAAACATCAGCGTTGATCCGTGCCAGATCCCGGACACGAGGAAAACGATGATCGTATTGATCCATTTCATGGCAAGTCCCTTCCGGGAACCGCCCAGCGGGATATATACATAATCCCTCAGCCAGCTGCTGAGGCTCATATGCCATCTTCTCCAGAATTCCCTGAGATCGTTTGCCAGATACGGGGTATGGAAATTGCGTTCCAGATGGATGCCCATCATTCTGGCAGTGCCGATCGCCGTATTGGAATACGCGTCAAAATCCACATAGATCTGGAACGCGTACAGCAGGACGCCGATCAGTGTATACCAGCCGGTCAGTTCTTTGTTCATGAACAGGCTGACATAATTGGACAGCGCATCCGCCAGGACGAGCTTTTCAAACAGACCGAGACCGGCCTGGATACATCCGTTTTTCTGATCACGGTAATCAAACACAAAGCTTTCTTCCAGCTGCTGAAAGAACGGTTCACTGCGGTGGATCGGTCCGGCGGAAAATGCCGGGAAGAAACAGATATAGTCAAACACAAGCACCGGATCCCTGCCGGCAGCTCTGCCTTTATAAACATCAGCGATATAGCTGACTGCCTTGAATGTGTAGAAAGATAAGCCAAGGGGCATGATGACTGAGGTATGCATAAAATAGCCGGCATACTTAAACCAGCAGAGTCCTGCCACCGGCAGCAGCACGCCCGGTACCAGCAGCAGTGCGCTTTTCTTTTTCTGCAGCAGGAAGCCGGACAGCCATGTGAACAGCGTCAGTGCCGCCGCGTAGATATAACCCGTCAGGTCCGCATGCAGGAGAAACAGGAAAGCCAGGTTGCATACAGCGACCGCGTATTTTCTGATGGAGGCATGGCAAAAGATCCACAGCACAAGGCTGCTGATCCCTGCCAGTCCAAGATATTCAAATGAAAGAATACTCATTTTTTACCCCACGGAAGAAGCTGATCCCCTTTTACCAGGAATGCCTTCTTTGCCAGACGCGCCAGCGGTGAATCACTGTATGAATCAGAGTAGAACTGATCAATGGTCCCTTCCGGGAACCGTTCATAAAACCTCTTTACTTTTTCTTCGCCGTGACAGTTGATCCCGTCATACTTGCCGGTATGCATATCGACCCTGCTTGCCATGGCTGTATGGATGCCGATCTTATCGCAGAACGGAACGATCACAAACTCCGGCGACGCCGAAATAACGACATCGTCGTCTTTCTGCTGTCTGTTATACCATTCTTTGATGTGATCTGTATGTGAATCTATAAACTGAGCGACAAAAGGCTCCATGTCATCGATATAAACGAACATGTGATAAAGATTCTGCTTGAATGTCAGTTTCGGCATCAGGCGCAGAACATAAAGGAGACCGCAGACTGCAGTCCTGGGCAGGCTCAGCAGGCTTTTCGGTCTGTGCAGATAGCAGTATAAGATAAAATCCGCAGTGGAATCCCCGCGGTATATCGTATTGTCAAAGTCATATACGTCCATAGTGAAAATATATCAAAAGATGTCCTTTTCATCAATCACTACCAAAATTACACTTTGGATTATGGTATACTTTCTTCGATCATGTCCGGAGGCAATCAACGATGAAATATTCATTTGTCATTCCCTGCTACAACTCCTCCCTGTCCATCTCCCATGTTGTCAAGGAGATCCAGGATAAGATGCTGGAGATGCAGGAAACAGAATATGAGATCATTCTCGTCAATGACCATTCAAAAGACAATACAAAGGAAGTCATTTTCGGACTGGCTGACCAGCCGAATATCCGGGCGATCTCCCTTGCGAAAAATTCCGGGCAGGATGCCGCATGTCTGTGCGGATATAAGGCATCGACCGGTGATTATGTCATCTCACTGGATGATGACGGACAGAATCCCGCGAATGAAGTGGACAAGCTGATCGATAAGCTGAACGAAGGATATGACGTTGTGATCGCCCATTATCCGAACAAACAGCATGAATCCTGGCGCAATATCGGTTCCAAAATCAATGACATCATGGAGATCGAGATGCTCGGCAAGCCTAAGGAGCTGTATGTCGGCAGCTACTTCATCGCAAAGCGGTTCATCATTGACCAGATCACACAGTATACCAACCCGTATCCCTATATCAGGGGCCTGCTGCTGTCGGCAACGGACAACATTGCCAATGTCGACGTCCATCACAGGAGCAGGGAATTCGGCACCTCACAGTATACGCTGAAGAAACTGCTCGGCTTATGGGTCAACGGGTTTACCTCGTTCTCCGTCAAGCCGCTCAGATTCTCCACCCTCATCGGAGCCATGATCGCGCTGCTCGGGTTTATCATGACGCTGTATGCTGTCATCCATAAGCTGCTGCATCCCGAGATCTCTGCCGGATGGGCATCCCTGATGTCCGTTACCACACTGATCGGCGGAATGATCCTGCTCATGCTCGGCATGATCGGCGAATATGTCGGCAGGATCTACATCAGCATCAACCATACCCCGCAGTATGTGATCCAGGAAAAGAAAAACTTTGACTGACATAAGGCGATCATTCCGATCCTTCGCGGAATACATTTCTGCGCCTGAACGTTTTAACTGAATGACATTTCATAAATCAACGCATATCTCTTGCTTTCATTCAGTCCCTAAATTAGAATACCTAAGAAGCTGGATGCACACAGGGTGCTGCCGAATCAACGGCAGTGCCCTGTTTTGTTTCAAGGAGTATTTATGGCACAGAACAAGAAACTGATCCGGGATCTGACAGTGGGCAATACCGCACTCACACTTTACAGACTGGCGATCCCCGTTATGATCTCAAATCTTCTGCAGACGATCTACAACATGGCTGACATGATGATCGTCGGACGGTTTGAAGGCAGCACCGGTCTATCCGCGGTATCGGTCGGCGGTGATGTCATGCATCTGTATACCTTTATCGGCATGGGATTTGCGACAGCCGGTCAGATCATCGTTTCCCAGTATATCGGTGCGAATAAGCGCAGGGAACTGAATGAAGTCATCGGCACGATGTTCTCGTTCCTTGTGATCTCCGGACTGGGACTGATGCTGATAAGCATCCTGACCCTCGATCCGTTTCTCAGGATCCTCAATGTACCGGCACTGTCCTATGCCGGCGCAAGAGCATATGTGATCTGCTGTTCGTTCGGTCTGGTATTTATCTTCGGCTACAACGCTGTCAGTGCGATCCTGAGAGGCATGGGCGATTCCCGTCACCCGATGATCTTTATCGGCTATGCCGCAATCATGAATATCATTCTCGACCTTCTGTTTGTCGGTTATTTCCGGATCGGTCCGGCAGGTGCAGCAATCGCAACGGTTCTTGCCCAGGGAACCTCTCTGATCCTTGCCATGAGCTATCTGTACCGGAACAAGGAACAGTTCTGCTTTGATTTCAGACGTTCCAGTTTCCGTATCGTACCGGACAATATGAAAAAGATCCTGAAGCTTGGCATTCCGATCGCGATACAGACGAGTGCTGCCAGTATTTCTACGCTGTTCGTATCCTCACATGTCAATACTTACGGTGTTGCGGCTTCCGCGATCACCGGTGCCGGCGCCAAGCTTTCGAGCATCGCACTGATCGTCGCAAATGCCCTCAACACTTCCGGCGCTTCGATCATCGGGCAGAGTTTCGGAGCCGGCAAACCCGACCGGGTCAGAAGAGTTTTCTTCACTGACTTCTTTACGGTGCTTGCCTTCACCTCACTGCTGAGCCTGTGGATCATGGCAGTACCGGAAATGGTGTTCGGACTGTTTGCAAGTGATCCCGATGTTCTGGCTATGTCGCATCTGTACGCCCCTGTGGCTGCGATCACCTTCCTGGGCTTTTCCGTACGTTCCCCGAGTCTTGCCCTGATCAACGGATTAGGTCAGTCACGGATCAACTTTATCATGGGCATCGCCGAAGGATTTATCCTTCGTATCGGTCTGACCATACTGTTCGGTTCGATCCTTGGTTTCGGACTGCAGGGATACTGGTACGGTTCCGCCATCGCCTCCTACGGCTACGGCATGGTGGTATTCCCTTATTTCTTCTCGGGAAGATGGAGGAATCTGAAACGGCTGTACGATTAGCCGTCTCACAGTAATAAATGATCATCAAAGCGTCTTCCGGTTGAGAAAAAGAGTTCAATACCCAAAGGAACCATCGGATATGACCGGATCGGTGCAGCAGACGTCCATCGTAATCGGGTAGGTAGATGAGCGGTAAAAACCGCTCATCTATTTTACCTCCCACACCACCGGAGAAGCCGTTCGGCGTCCGGCGGTTCAAAGTACCGACAACTGTAACTGAATAGTGTGATGTTTGGAATGATAGTGGTCTGCCATAGAAAGCAGACCTTTTGCTTTCAGGTACTTGGTACGAATCCATCGGCTGAGCCACAGCCCCGTCACATAGTAACCTTTCCGGGTGTTGGCATATGCCC
>JAFOMZ010000191.1 GCA_017421125.1 Solobacterium sp. | reverse complement strand
GACGAGTCTCGTTCCGAGAATCCGCGCTATGGTCGATGACCTCGGTTCCAAGACCGGTATGGCGCTTGTATTCTTCTTCTTTCTCGTAACGATCGCGTTCGTACAGTTTATTCCCGCAACAGCGACATTCTCGATCCTGGTCGTATTCCTGACAACACTTTCCAACTCCGGTGAAGTGACAGCCAGCCGCCTTCTGATGCCAATGCTCGGTATCAGCTGTGCATGGAAAGGATACATCCCCATCGGTATGGGTGCTACATCCTTCGCAACGATCAACGCGCGTTATGAAACGATCATCAACAACCCTGACTATCTCCTGAAGATGATGGATAAGTTCAAGGTTGCTGCGATTCCGGTCATTGCTCTGACACTCTGGTGCCTGTTTGCATGGAGACTCCTGCCGAAAGAAGGCAATGTCAGTGCCAAAGGAATGAAGGAAGTCAAGGAGACAAAAGTACTTCCGCCCGCACAGGAAAAACTGGTATTCGTTGTATTCGCTGCTGTTATGGCAGTACTCGTACTCAATAAATGGACAGGCAGCCTGATGTACATCGCTCCGGCAGCCGGCATTATCATTCTGATCTATGGCGGAGCACTCACAGTTCCTGAAGTTACAAAAGCTCTGACATCCGACATGATCTTCCTGATGGCAGGTGTTCTTGGTGTCGCTGCTGCGATGTCCAAGTCCGGTGCAGGTGACCTGATCGGAAATGCAATCCTGTCGATCCTCGGCGGTCATCCGTCATCCCTGTTCGTTATGTTCCTGTTCACGATCGTTACCATTGTCATGACAACGATCATGTCCAACTCCGCTACAGCCAACATCCTTTATACAGTCGCCGCAACAGTATGCCTCGCCGGCAACTGGGATCCCCGCGGAATCATGCTGATCATCGCAATCGGAAACGTCATCTCTCTGGGATTCCCTTCCGGTGCTGCTGAAACAGCTCTGATCTACGCTGCAGGCAACTATTCATTGAAGGATGTCTGGAAGTTTACAGTACCTTACATTCTCATAGCAATCGTTACAATTGCTTTCTCAGCAAATCTGTTCTTCCCGATCTACGGGTAATTGATTCGCTTCGATCAGCCCGGGGGGAGGTACTTCTTCCCGGGTTTCATTTCAGGAGAAGATGATATGAGTGAAAAGAAGTTCAAATATGTAAATCCGAAGCCCGTACGTTTCGGACAAGCGACTGACCGGATCAGTGAGCACAGTGTTCCTCTGTACCGCTGCGGTCCCCATGTATGGAATGTCGGCGGACAGGACGATGTCGCTGTCTATCTGCTGGATACCGGTGAGGGACTGATCCTGATCGATACCGGATATACAGAGTCTGTATTCCTGGTCGTTCACAATATATGGAAGCTGGGATTTAATCCGGAAAACATCAAAAAGATCCTGCTGACCCATTATCACGGTGACCATGTCAATGGCGTGGCTTCACTTGTGCATATTTCTCATGCGGAAGTATGGCTTTCCAAAGAGGATGAACGCATGCATCAGCTGTACTGCCGGGCTGACCGCCACGGTATCCATACCGCTCCGTATCAGGTCACAAACTTCTATGATGACAATACACCGATCGTACTCGGAAGATTCACGATCGAAACAAAGCTGACGCCGGGACATGCCCCGGGATGCACGTCATTCTTCTTCGAAGATACCGATGAAGAAACGGGAAAGACCTATCGGTGCGCAGTGCATGGAGGACTTGGTATTGCGTATATGAGACCGGATATGCTGGCAAACCAGGATCAGACGGAAGAAGCGACACACCGTTTCGTAAAAGACTGTCTGGAACTGGCAGAGCGCCCGGTCGACATCAATATGCCCAGTCATCTGAATCAGGCTGACATCGACAACAATCTGCCGGAAGATCTGAACGACTATACGTGGTTTGTCGCTGATTACAGCTGGCATGACATGCTGGTCAACCGTGCAGAAGCAGTCAAACGGTTCTGGCCGGATAGATATCCGGAGTATTAGAAAAATTAAGGAGAGAAAGAAAATGACTGAAACAAAGAGATTCGGCTATAAGAAGCCCAAGTACCGCTATGGCAATTCCATCAGAGATTATTTCACAGGCAACTCCTGGGATCACACAGAGCCTGCTTACAGAGTAGGACCTCACGTATGGAATGTCGGCGGAAATGATGACGTTGCAGTATATCTGCTGGATACCGGTGAAGGACTGATGCTGATCGACAGCGGTTATGAACAGTCTGTATATCTGGTCGTTGACCGTATTTACAGCATCGGTTTCAAACCGCAGGACATCCGCAAGATTCTGCTGAGCCATTGGCACGGTGATCATACCCAGGGCGCGAGACTCCTGCAGGAACTTGCCGGCGGAAGAGAAAAATGCGAGATCTGGCTCTCCCGTGAAGATGAAGCAATGCACCAGAAGACAGCGATGAACACTAAGCCGTTCTCTGTGCTGCCGTATGAAGTTACAAATTTCTATGATGATAATACTCCGGTAAAAATGGGCAGATTCACGATACGCACAAAACTCTGCCCGGGTCATACACTTGGTGTCACATCATTCTTCTTTGAAGACACGGATGAAGAAACAGGCGAAACAGTCAGGATGGCTATGCACGGCGGCATGGGAACAGGTACGATGTATCCCGGTTCCGCAATGGGCAAGAGTGAAGAAGTTACACCGGAAATTGCTTTCCGTTTCGTAAAAGACTGCCTCGAAATGGCAGAGTGGCCGGTTGACATCAACATGTCTTCCCACCTGAATCAGACAAACGTTGATGAAAACATGCCGGAAGACCTGAATAACTGGAGATGGTTCATTGCGGACTACAGCTGGCATGATATGCTCGTCAATCGTGCTGAAGACGTCATGGAAAAATATCCGGAACAGTATCCTGACTTTAAATGGACAGTTCCGAATATTCAGTAAGCAAACAGAATTATGACAGATAAGCTGAATATACCGGTCATCACCTCCATGGAGGTGGTACCGGTAGCCGGCTATGACAGTATGCTGATGACGCTGAGCGGAGCACATGCACCGATGTTTACAAGAAATCTTGTCATTCTCAGAGACAGCTTCGGTCATACCGGGATCGGTGAGATCCATGGCGGAGACTATACAAAGGAATCTCTGGAAGCGTGCATCCCTCTGGTCGTGAACCAGCCGGTCATGCGCTACCGCAGCATCCTGGATGCGATCCACAAAGCAGCGAAAAGGGCTGCGGATGATGATGGAGAAGGTATCCAGACACTGGATATTTCCAAACTGAAATATGTTGTAAAGTCCGAGTGGGCGATCGAATGCGCGCTGCTCGATCTGGCCGGTCAGGCATTGGGCATGCGGATGTGCGATCTGCTCGGGGAAGGAATACAGAGAGACAGAGTCGAAGTGCTCGGTTATCTGTTCTATGTATCCGACCGGCATCGTGCAGAAGAACTTCATTATCTGGACGAGTCCGACAGCAGTGAACCATGGTTCCGCATGCGCAGGGAAAAGATGCTGTCGCATGAAGAGATCGTTGCCCAGGCACAGTGTCTGCATGAAAAATACGGATTCAGGAATTTCAAACTGAAGGGCGGCGTATTCTCCGGTGCGTATGAGATGGAAACTGTTCGCGCATTGAAGAATGCATTCCCGGAAGCAAGGATCAACATCGATCCCAACGGCGCCTGGTCGCTGCAGGAAGCGATCGGTCTGTGCCGCGGTATGAGGGAGATCCTGACTTATGTCGAGGATCCCTGCGGACCGGAATCGGGATATTCCAGTCGGGAAATCATGACAGAGTTTAAAAACGCAGTGCAGATACCCGTGGCAACAAACATGATCGCGACCGACTGGCGTCAGTTCTATCATGCGCTTTCACATCGTTCGGTGGATATTGTGCTTGCGGATCCGCATTTCTGGGGATTTGAAGGAACCATCCGGATGTCACAGCTTCTAAATTCATGGGGTCTTACATGGGGCTCTCATTCCAACAATCACTTCGATATCACGCTTGCGGCATTTGCTCAGGTCGGTGCTGCGGCAGCCGGTGATCCGGCTCCGATGGATACGCACTGGATCTGGCAGGACGGACAGGATCTGCTGGAAGATGCACCGAAGATCCGTGACGGATATCTGGAAGTACCGGATAAACCGGGACTTGGTGTGACACTGAATATGAAGCGTGTCGAAGAAGCGAACAAACTATATAACACCCTCACATCTCACGATCGTGATGATGCAATGGCAATGCAGTATCTGATCAAAGACTGGAAATACGACTCGAAAAAGCCGTGTCTGATCAGATAAGAAGAAAGGAAAAATCATGGAACAAAAACGTTTTGGATATAAAAAGCCCAAGTATCGCATGGGAAGAGCGCTCAGAGATTATTTCACCGGCAACATGTGGGAACATACAGAACCTGCTTACAGGATCGCTCCGCATGTATGGAATGTCGGCGGACAGGATGACGGATCTGTATATCTGCTGGATACTGGCGAAGGACTGGCATTGATCGATACCGGATATGAGAGAACACTGTATCTTGTCATTGACCGCATGTACAGCATCGGCTTCAATCCGAGAGATGTAAAGAAGATCTTCCTGACACATTATCACGGAGATCATTCCCAGGGTGCGAGACTTCTGCAGGAACTTGCCGGCGGTAAGGAACACTGCGAGATCTGGCTCTCCAAAGAAGATGAACTGATGCACCAGGAAACAGCAGAAAGTACATTCCCGATGCCTTGTCTGCCGTATGAAGTGACCAATTTCTATGATGACGATACGCCGATTCAGATGGGACGCTTTACGATCCGTACAAAGCTCTGTCCCGGTCATACACTGGGTGTGACTTCATTCTTCTTTGAGGATACAGATGAAGAAACAGGAAAGACATACAGGTGCGCGGTACACGGCGGTATGGGTACAGGTACGATGTATCCCGGTTCCGAAATGGGTGCCCGTGAACATGTCACTCCGGAAACAGCCTTCCGGTTTGTCAAAGACTGCCTCGAAATGGCAGAGTGGCCGGTAGACATCAATATGTCTTCCCATCTGAACCAGACCAACATTGACGAGAACATGCCGGAAGACCTGAATGACTATACATGGTTCATAACGGATTACAGCTGGCATGATATGCTGGTCAACCGTGCCGAAGATGTGATGTCGAGATATCCGGAACAGTATCCTGATTTCAAATGGACAGTACCGAATGTAGAATAAAGACAAAGGGGGGAACACAGATATGCCTCAGCTTTGTGTAAAACTGACTGACAAAGATAATGTAGCGATCGCAATTCATGACACACCGAAAGGAACGGAGATCCGGCCAGGTGTCATTACGAACACAGATATCCCGCAGGCACATAAGACAGCCCTGACGGATATTCCTAAAGGCGGTGAAGTGATCCGGTACGGAGTTGTGCTCGGCTATGCAAAAGAACCGATCGCGAAGGGCGACTGGATCAATGAGTTCATGCTCGATCTGCCTGAACCGCCCGATGTGGATCATATGGAGTTCGCAACAAATATCGTCACTGATCTGCCGGAACCTTCGGTCAGAACATGGATGGGATATAAAAATCCGAATGGCGGTTACGGCGGTACAAGAAACATTCTTGCGATCAATACGACGGTGCAGTGTGTTGCCGGTGTGCTGAATACCGCAATACAGAAGATCAAACGGGAACTGCTGCCGAAGTATCCTCATGTGGACGATGTGATCGCGATCAATCATCCCTATGGTTGCGGCGTGGCGATCAACGCGAAGAATGCTTACATTCCCCAAAGGATCCTGAAGAATATCGCCCTGCACCCGAATTTCGGAGGACAGTTTATGCTGGTAGCACTGGGCTGTGAGAAGTTCACTGTCGAGCGCTTCTGCGAAGACTACCCGGAACTGAACACACCTGAGAACGTGATCGTTCTCCAGGAACAGAAGGGATATGAAGCGATGATCAATGCCATTATGGAAATGGCTGAGAAGAAGCTGAAGATCCTGAATGAAAGAAGAAGGGAACCGCTTCCTCTGTCCGACCTTCTGGTCGGCATGCAGTGCGGCGGATCTGATGCGTTCTCCGGCGTCTCGGCAAATCCCTCTGCAGGTTATGCGGCTGACATGATCGTCAAAGGCGGCGGTACTGTCATGTTCTCGGAGGTCACGGAAGTACGTGACGCGGTATACCTGCTCGCAAAGCGATGCATCAATGAAGAAGTCGGAAAACGACTGGCTGAAGAAATGAAGTGGTATGACGAATACCTGAATGAAGGAGAAGTCGACCGCTCTGCCAATCCGACACCCGGTAATAAAAAAGGCGGTCTTGCGAATATCGTTGAAAAGGCCATGGGCAGTATTGCCAAGTCAGGCACATCACCGATCGTGGAAGTACTTTCCCCCGGAGAACGTCCGACAAAGCACGGACTGATCTATGCCGCAACACCTGCAAGCGACCTGGTATGCGGACCCTGCCAGCTTGCCAGCGGAATGGGACTGGAAGTGTTCATGACCGGCAGAGGAACGCCCTATTCACTGGCTGCAGCGCCTGTGATCAAGGTCTGCTCCAGGAATGAGATGAAGGATCAGTGGTTTGACATCATCGATGTCAATGCCGGACCTGTCGCAACAGGTGAAGCATCGATCGAAGAGATCGGTACGGAACTGTTCCATAAGATCATCCGCACAGCAGAGGGAGAGGAAACCTTCTCGGAAAAATACGGACTCGCAAATGACCTCTGTATTTTCAATCCGGCACCGATTACCTGATCAGCACATATGTGAAAGAAACTGAAACGAAATCTTTCACCATGTGTAAAACAATGGATCTGCTGAAAAAAACGGGTATTAATTCGGCAACTGTCTTGTTTGATAATTGCATGAAACAACTATACTGAAATCAGAAATTATTGAGAGGAGAAATACATGGCTATTCCTGTTATTGAAAAAATGGAAGTCTATCCGGTTGCCGGACATGACTGCATGGAACTGAATCTTTCCGGTGCGCACGCACCTTACTTCACAAGAAACGTGGTCCTTCTGACAGCGTCAGACGGAACAGAAGGCGTCGGTGAAGTTCCGGGCGGAGAAAAGATCACAAAGGCACTGGAAGATGTAAAGGATCTTGTTGTCGGTACAAGGATCGTTGATTACAAGGCAACACTGAACAAAGTCAGAGCATGGCTGAATTCAAACATTAAAGATGATGTCAGAGGCCTGCAGACATTTGACCTCAGAACAGGAGTCCATGTTGTGACAGCAATCGAAGCACCGCTGCTGGATATCCTGGGAAAATACCTGGATGTACCGGCTGCTGCGCTGATGGGCGAAGGAATTCAGAGAGAGAAGGTCAGATTCCTGAGCTATCTGTTCTATGTCGGAGACAGAAAAAAGACAGACCTGGAATATGAGAGTGAAGAAGACAGCAGCTGTAACTGGTACAGACTGCGTCATGAAGAAGCACTGACACCGGAAGCGATCGTTGCCATGGCGAAAGCAACACATGAGAAGTACGGTTTTGAAGACTTCAAGCTGAAGGGCGGCGTTCTGGATCCGTGGGAAGAAGTCAAAGCAGTTCAGGCAATCAAGGAAGCGTTCCCGAATGCCAGAGTTGATCTGGATCCCAATGGATGCTGGTCACTGAAACAGTCACTGGAAGTTGCACCGGAACTGAAGAAGGTACTGGCATATATCGAAGATCCGTGCGGAGCTGAAGCAGGCTTCTCTGGCAGAGAAGTTATGGCAGAATTCCGTAAGGCTACAATGATGCCGACAGCTACAAATATGATCAATACAGACTGGAGACAGATGTGCCATACGATCGCACTGCAGGCAGTGGATATTCCTCTGGCTGACCCTCATTTCTGGACAATGGAAGGTTCTGTTCGCGTCGGACAGCTCTGCAATGATTTCGGTCTGATGTGGGGATGCCATTCCAATAACCATTTCGACATTTCACTGGCACAGGTCGTTCAGTGCGCAGCAGCGATTCCGGGCAAGATGAACGGTCTTGATACACACTGGATCTGGCAGGAAGGCAG
>JAFOMZ010000190.1 GCA_017421125.1 Solobacterium sp. | reverse complement strand
GTTCCGCAGACTGATGCACTTACAGAGAAGAATGCGCATGAGCATGCCGGAACCCCGTCATCCCGAAGGTCCGATGAACGAGAACCATCCTCCTGAGGGTCCCGAAAACTGCCAGCGTCCGCCGATGCACAGACGTCCGCCTCTTGCCAGGGAACATCTTCTGCTGACCATCTCATCCAGAGAAGGCATCCATCAGAAAGAACTGGCTGAAATGATGCATGTCAATCCTTCTTCCATGTCTGAATTTATCAATAAGCTGGAAGATGAAGGATACATTACCCGCAATGTCGATCCTGAAGATAAACGTGCGACCCTGATCACCCTGACCGAGAAAGGAAATGCCCGTGCAGCGGAGATCCGTGATGAACGGGAAGAACGCTTCAACGATCTCTTCGGTTCACTGAGCGAAGAGGAGAAGGTACAGCTCAATGATCTGCTTGGCAAGATCATTGGGAACAAAGAACACCGGCCCCATCACAGGCACCACAGACACAGTGAAGAAACAGCAGAATGACCTGCTGAACCGGCAAGAAGGAGAAACATGTCTCCTTTTTGTTTTTCTGCAGAACACCGATCCTGCAGACGTAAAATCTCCCGGAGATCAACTCCGGGAGATCACAGTGTTTATTCGGATGCTCTGTCTCTGCATGTATATACTTTTGTACCGGTGCAGGTATAGACAGCTGTAGCTTTTTCACTGAAGGTTCTGCTTTCCTTCTTGGAATCCAGATATGTGAATTCACCTTCTTCGATCTTGAAGACAGTCATATCTGCTTTCATGCCTTCTCTCAGTTCTGTTTCCTTATCTTTGATGCCCTGGAGTTCGACCGGTGCAGCGATCGTCTTGTTCAGGATCCACCACCAGGGCTTCTGTGTCAGTCCTCTTACCTTGGTCATAACAACACCGAGATTGTACACCGGGCCCCTGATGTTTCCGCCGTGAAGATCACTGGAGATCGTATCTGTGAAGAAACCGGCTTTCCAGGCTGTTTCTGCTGTATCGTAACTATATGCATTTGTTCCGTGGGACAGATCGAAGATAACGCCTCTGTCTCTTCCATCAAGAACGCACTGTTTGATGTGTCCTTCATCATCTACGACCTTCATGACTTCACTGTTTCCGGCAAGTGTATGACAGAGAACATCACCCTTTTTCAGGTAAGTAAGCAGTTTTTCTACACCGATACGACTGCGTGGTGCATGAACTGCAATCGGCATATTCAGTTCATCTGCCAGAGATCTGAGCTGTTCCATGACATATACAGGATCATAGCAGAACTTATCATCGATCCTTGCCTTGAGACCGAGCAGTTCATGTCTGTATTTATTTGCGATCCTGATCACCATTTCACGGTCGATATCTTCAGGCCCGTCGAAATCGGTACGGTTAACTGTTCCGCCGCAGCCTCTTCTGGAAATATTCAGATATGACATGAAGCGCAGATCTGTACGCCAGAGGATCGTTTCTCTGTACTGCTCATAGTTTTCCGGGCCAAGTGAACCGAGATCCAGCGCATAAGTAACTCCCTGTCTCAGAAGATCATCCTGCGGACTGATGCCGCCCTGACCTTCCACATAGTTGGCAAAGTGGCAGTGTGCATCAAGCCAGCCGACAGAGACATACATTCCTTCGGCATCGAAAACTTCCGCTTCTTCAGTTTCAATGTTCTCTGCGATCTTTGTAATGATGCCGTCTTCTACAAGGACATCAGCTTTCTTCTCTTCTCCATTCAGGATAGAAAGAACTGTACCGTTTTTAATTACATATTTTTTCAGCATAGTATTTTCCCTTTCTCTATTTAGCCGGCCTGTTGTCTGTCACGCTGACAGGTTCAGATGTTTGTATGTTTCCCGTTATCAGAATGACGGAAATACTGTCATTGTAACGATGACAGAAGCGACGCAGATGATCAGTGAAGGAAGCCAGCCCATCTTGAGCAGGTCTTTCTGGTCATATCCGCCGAAGCCCATCATCAGAGGTACGGTGGCTGTAGCGGAAGGTGTCAGGAAGGCTGTCAGGCATGCTGCACTCAGAAGGATCAGCGGTCCTACCGGATTAGCACCTAACGCCTTGCATGTCAGGATAGCGATCGGACGGAAGATGTTGCCTACTGACTGGTTCTGCATGAACTGTGTCAGGATGAACGGAATGACGAAGAATGCACCGCCGATCACATAGCTGTTATGTGTTCCGCCGAGTGCCTTTGCCAGTGCGTCACCGATCAGGTCACCAAGTCCGCATTCGACCATTGCGCCGCCTACAGACAGAGCTGCGATCAGCATCAGTACGATCTGGAACGGTACAGCACCTGTAGCTTCTTTCGGTTTCAGGACACCTAAGGCAACTTCCAGTGTAGCGCCTGTCATAGCTACCTGCCAGTTATCAAGATGCAGTTTGGAAGAGAATACCAGACCAAGTGTTGTCAGAATGAACAGGAAGTAGCCGAGGAATTCTCTTGTCGGGTCCAGCGGTACTTTTTTCGCAACTGCCTTGCCTTTTCCTTCCATTCCCTGGATCGGTACAGACGGCTGTTCAGGCGCGAATTTCGGTGCAATGAAGATCGCATAAACCAGAATGATGATGGCTGAGAGGATACGTCCCTTGAAGGGATCCAGCAGCTGCATCTGATAATCGGTATATCCATAGGATTCCAGGTAGCCGTTCTGTGTTGCGAATGTAGCAGCGCCGCCGCCAATCGGCAGAACGCCTGCTGTACCGACAGCCACAAGACCGAGTGCGAAGATCACCTTTGAAGGACTGATATTGAATGATTCACAGCTCGCAGACATCAGCGGTGCCATGATCGTGAATACTGCAACAGGGCTGGGGATCAGGTTGCAGAGCAGGAATGTCATCAGCAGATAGCCTGCCATGACGACTGTGAAGTTTCCGCCTGCGATCTTATAAACCAGATTTGAAAGCTTGCTTACTGCCTGCGTACGGTTGAAGCCTGCCGAAACAATGAACATACCTGTAATAAGCAGTACGTTTGCGTTCGCAAAGTTTCCAAGAACATTCTTGGCCGGAACGATGCCGGACCATGCTGTAAGAATGATCGCGCAAAGTGCAATGACACCGTTTGTTGTTTTGAGTTTACGGGCAAAGACATAGCCGCCGATCATGAAGACGAATAAACCTAGGCACAAATACATTTGTGTTGTCATGTTGTTCTCTCTTCCAACATATCAGTTATAACTTCAGGAATTTTCAGCACCGTTCTTCCAGCAGGATATTCCCCTTATCCGGCTGTTTCCCAAGTCTTTTTCCTTACTGTTACCGCTTACAATATAGTTTTTAACGGAAAAATTGACTAATAACACAAAAAGGCCAACTTATGCATTTTTGCTATAAGTCAGCCTTTGATCATCTTTTTTGTCGGAAATGTCCCGTTTTCAGAACACCGGGCATTATTCAAACAATGAGAGCCGGATATCCCTCCATGACTTCTGCTCTGCATCATGGATGATATCCGAATCCTCATAATTTCCGATGAGGAAGGGAGAATTCACATCATGCGCAAGCATATTCTCCCTGACCTTTTTGGGGTCATTGTTCGCATAACAGTACCTGCAGAGATGTCCGCAGCTGTCATATGCACCGATATCACCGGACAGATAGCAGACGCATCCCTCTCTTGCCGGTTTGAAAGACGGTACTTTCAGTTTATGATGGATCGCCTTTTCGTATACATCAAGTGTCATGCAGCCCCGGCAGTCCGCTCCGTATGGTTCCAGCAGTTTTTCTTCCGAACAGGGTCTGACAGTCATACCATGTTCTCCTGCGATCCGGATGATCTCTTTCCCAATCATGATCCTGTCTGTAATTGACACTTCCCTGACTTCCGGAAAATTCCGCTTCACCTTTTCGTACAGGTCGATGAAGCTGATCACTACAGTATTTGTATATCCTTCCAGTTCTGATGCCATCGTCTGAAATGCGCGCAGATGATACTCGGGAGTATATTTCTCATTCAGCAGGATCGGATCATATCTCCAGCCGATGGAATCAACACCTACGATATTCGAAAGTGTTTGAAAATCCCTCAGGATCTGATGCTTATCCGGCACATTCGGTTCAATATCTTTGCCGTATGGAGTGATCGTCACAAACCAATACTGCCCGTATTCTTTCAGCAGATCCATATAGGGAAACATACCTGCAGGATTTTTACTGCAGAAGCCGATCACATCAACAACGGATGGATCAAGTCTGTATCTTGTGACCGCTTCATGATGAAACGGATTTCTCACACATACGAATCCTTCTTTCAGCCTGTTGGCAAACCATTCCGCATAGAATGCCGGTATATCTGTTCTCTGTCCCGTGTTGATAATCATAAAACCTCTGCTTTTCATCAATATATCATAGTCGTCAACAGGGCTGAAAAACAGAAGACCGGAACTGTACTCCTGCAGTCCCGGCTGTTTCCTGTATTATTTATTCTTAGCGTACTGATCGAACCAGTCAGTGATCTCCTTCAGTCTTCTGATCCTGTGCTTCGGCTTGCCGCTTCTGCTCAGTTCATGGTTTTCACCGTGGAACAGGCACATACGTGCAGGTACTCCGTGCATCAGCAATGCCTGCAGCATCTGTATCGCGTCTGCCATCCAGCATCTGTAGTCTTCATCGGACTGGATAAACAGTGTCGGTGTCTTAGCCTTATCCGCATAGGCGAGCGGTGAATGAGCCCACATCTTTTCCGGACTGCTCCAGGGATCTGCCTGGATCGCAGAGAGGTTATGGTAATAACCGATATCCGTTGTCAGGCACTTGGACAGATAGTTGGAGATCGATCTCTGTGAGGCGATCGCCGCAAATCTGTCGGTGTGTCCTACGATCCAGTTTGCCATGAATCCGCCGTAGCTTCCGCCGGTCATCGCAACACGGTCCTGATCGATCTGAGGCACTCTTGCCAGTACCTGATCTGTAAATTCCATCAGGTCATTATAGTCCCTGACACCGTAATTGTCTCCGTAAATGTCCGCAAAAGCGCCTCCTTTACCTGAAGAACCTCTCGGATTGCAGAAGAATACGATATATCCCTGCGCTGCCCAGTACTGCATTTCGTGGAAGAAACCTTCTCCGTACGCAGCCTGAGGTCCGCCATGTACATCAAAGACTGCAGGATACTTCTTTTCCTTGTCAAAGTCTGCCGGATAAAGTACCCATCCGTCGATCTCCACGCCGTCTTTGTCCGTGAATGTGAAGTGTTCTGTTGAAGCGATCTCATGTTCATTGACATATGCTTCGTTGAAGCAGGAAAGTTTAGTCACACGGCCGTCTTTCTTCATATAGACTTCCTGCGGTCTGTCTTTTTCCATGCCGAGGAAATAGATCGGATCTGTTCCGACTGCACAGTTAACGATGTTGATATCATCGACCAGCGTTTCGATATTTCCGCTCAGGTCCATATGTCTGAATACTGAATGATATCCGACTGTCTGCACAAAGAAGATCCCGTCTCCGCCGAATACGGCTTTGCCGCCTCCGGCAATATCACTTCCGACACCGCCAAGACTCGGATCAGGTTCGGCCAGCAGTTCAAATGATCCATCTGCATTGCAGAGGTAGAATTTCGGATTTTCGGATGAACCGTATGTCTCTCCCGTAGCGCCGAGGAAGATCACCTGTTCACCGCTGAATACAGCACCGCTGATGTTATACTTGTTCTCCAGTTTAACCTCAACAACACTGCCGTCCTTCAGGTCACGGATAAACAGTCTGGATTTCTGAGGATTTACTGTCGTGAACTCATTGCCCCAGTAAACAACCCTGTCTTTTGCGTCATTCACAGAGAAACCGTGGAGATCAAAATATGTGTCTGTCAGTTTCTCCTGTGTGTCTGCTTTTCTATTGACAAGGAACAGGCCTGCACGAAGCTTGTTGATGACGCCGCGGCCGTTGAACCAGAACGGCAGTTCATCAAATACCGAATAGTCTTTTTCTTCTTCCAGCTGTGCCAGTGCCTTTTTCTTCTCATCATCGCTCATTGCAGAGAAATCAGGCAGGCTCAGGTTGACGGAACCCTGTACCAGGAAGCAGTCATCAGACAGCGGATACAGGCCGGATGCCGCAAACGGAAGCACCATATATTCACATGCTTCACCGCCGTTCAGGGAAATGCTGTTGAATACGGTGTATACAACGCCATCCTTGGCGGGATGTGCATTCAGGCGGTCTCCGGGGAACAGAACGGTATTCTCATCCAGGAAGCAGGGTGCTTTACCGTTCTCGGATGCTGTGAGGCGGAAAAATGACGGTGTATGAGCCTCGTCATATACCCATATGTCTGTCTTATAAGCGTTCTTTTCTACGTCTCCTTCCGTTACAGTAACTGCAAGTTTCTTTCCCGAAGGAGAAAGAACAGGATCTGAAAGTTTTTTGATTTTCGCAAAATCTTCGATTTCTACCTTTTTCATGATCAGGTTCCTTTCTTATCATTACTCAGAATCATATCAAAAAATGCATCATTCAAGAAGGATTCCGCCTGAAGCGTTCCCTCCGAATGACTGCATTTTTTCATTTGTTTATCATTTTTTCAGAGATGATGCAGAACATGCTAGTCCAGCATACTGTTGAAATAGAAATACCAGAACGTATCTTTGCCGTACTGCTCCCAGAGTTTCCATTCTTCCAGTGCCCTGTAATCTGTTTCAGGATCAAGCTCCCCGGAAAAATAAGCTGTATTCATATCGACTGCGAAAGTGACCATTTTTTCTTTTTGGTCATCCGGAATGTTCCGGTCCTCCAGCAACATGGAAGTCTGTTCTCTCGTACGTCCGGTGAAGCGTTCATACGCCGCATCCTGAACGACATCCAGATGATCCTTGGTGTAAACAGCATTTCCTTCTTTGTCGATATTCAGTATTCCGTAGCGCAGCGGATAAACGCTCATACTGCCGGTACAGATATCCGTCAGTCCGTTTTCTTCGGAAACATGCTGGAGATGGGAATGCCCGCTCAGATTCAGCTGTACGCCTCCGCTTCTCAGAACAGAAAGTACCTGTGCAGCATTGTTGATGATAAAACCGTCCGCCAGCATGGAACTCTGCGGAAGAACATTCTGATGTGTTACAGAGATCACATGGACACCGGATTCTTTTGCTTTTTTCAGCTGGATCTCTGCCCACCTGAGCGCCCCTGCACTGACAGATCCTGGTTCCGCTTCCGTATTGCAGTCCAGTGCAAGCAGCCAGAGATCATCTCTCAGCTCATATACATAGCTGAATGAAGAACTGTCTTTGGACAGTGCCCCGTCCATGCCGTACGCACTCATGACTTCACGGAACTGCTGCTGTGAGATCTGATCTGCTTTAAATATTGCATATCCCTCATATCTTGCCGCAAAGCCATAGGCAATGTCATGGTTGCCGGGTACCACAAGAACTTTGATCCCTGCATCTCTCAGTTTATCCAGTTTGACCTTCAGGTCCTGCAAACTGAGCATCTCACCATTGAACGTCAGATCCCCGGACAGTATCACCGCATCCGGTTTTTCCTTCAGTACAGTCTCCACAAATGCATCGGCGATCTCTTCTGTATGTTCCGTCAGTTTTCCGTCGCCGGTTTCGATCATCTCGGTGAACAAAGGACCGTAATCCGTCAGCTGGGGAGATATGTAATGAAGATCCGTACCGATATAAATCGTATAGTTCTCACCTGCAGGCTTCTGATCCGCTGTACCGGAACATCCGCACAATGAAAACATCATGACTGTCAGAACCGCCTTTTTAATCCTCTTCAGCATAGATCTGCACAAGTCTCAGCAGGATCTCTACATTCTTTTCCATGCTCTGGATGGGCACATATTCAAATCTTCCATGCGCATTCTCATATCCTGCGCTCAGATTCGGGCACGGCAGTCCTCTGTGTGAAAGTGCTGATCCGTCAGTTCCGCCTCTGAATGCAAGATCATGCGGTTCTACGCCGCAGTCACTGATCGCGCGGACAAGACGTTCGACCAGGTAAGGTACCTGATCAACCACTTCCTTCATGGAACGGTATGTTTCATTGATCTCAAGTGTTACAACATTTCCGAATTTCCGGTTCAGTTCATCTGTGACCTTCTGAAGATATGCTTCACGGTGAGCAAACTCAACTGCACTATGATCACGTATGATCAGCTGGATCTCTGTATGCTCGCATGAACCATTAAAGGAAGTGACATGGTAGAAGCCTTCCCTGCCGTCTGTATACTGCGGCTTTTCAAACGCCGGCAGCATATTCATGAATTCAGCACCGATATCCACGGAGTTGATCATGATCCCCTTTGCAGTTCCTGTATGCACACTTCTTCCGGTGATCGTGACCTTGGCAGCGCTGGCATTGAATGTTTCATCTTCGTAGTATCCCAGATAGTCACCGTCCAGTGTATAAGCAGTCGGTGATCCGAATCGCTGCAGATCCAGATCACGTGCAAGTCCGCCGACTTCCTCATCCGGTGTAAATGCCAGACAGACGTCTCCATGCGGAATATCCGGATTTGCGCACAGATATTCTGCCATCGTCATGATCGCAGAGATGGATGCTTTGTCATCACCGCCTAGCAGTGTCGTTCCGTCAGTCAGAACAAGATCCTGTCCGATATAGTTCTTCAGGTTCGGAAAATCCGCTACTGCCATAACGATATTCTTTTCCTTATTCAGAACGATATCCTGTCCCTGGTAATTCTCAAGTACCCAGGGTTTTACATCCGTACCGGATGCGTCCGGCGCGGTATCCATGTGCGCCACAAGACCGAGTGCCTTGTGTTCTCCTTCTGTATTGGCAGGAATCTTTCCGTAAACAACACAATATTTCTCATCCAGCCAGACTTCAGACACCCCGATCTCTTCGAGTTCTGCCTTCAGCATTCTTGCCAGATCAAACTGTTTTGCTGTAGTAGGTCTTTCCGATACACCATTCCTGGACTGTGTATCTACTTTTGCATACCGGATCAGACGATCCCGGACTTTTTCATAAAACTGAGTCATACTTTCTTCCTTCTTTCACTCAGAATTTTATCACAACAGATATTGCAAACACATTTCACAAGCAATTAACTCCAAATAATACCCGCTTTGATTGCCGTATAAATAGCATCTGCCCTGCGGCAGGACTGAAGAAAAAGGAAAATAAAAAACCGCCGCATTGTGATATCTGTGCGGCGATTCAGTACATGTGTTTATGATCAATGATCAGATCGCAAAGTCGCCGTGATCAAAGATGACGGTTTCTTTTCCTTCTGCGTCAGTACCCACGATATGCATGTCTTCGGTACCGATCATAAAGTCGATATGGATCGTGGAGTCATTAAATGTATACTTCGGATCAGCCGGCTGCTGGCGGCTCAGTCCCCTGCCCAGTGCCAGATGACATGAAGCATTCTCATCGATCAATGTCGTGTAATATACAAGTCCGCTCATTGAGATCGGGGAATGATACTCTACCAAAGCTGCTTCACCGAGATAACCTGCGTTCTCATCCATCCTGACAAGTGCTTCCAGCATCTCTTTGCCTTCCTGTGCAAGCACTTCAACGACTTTTCCTTTTTCAAAACGGAAACCGAAATTCTCAACACGTTTGCCGCCGAGCACAAGGGGTCTGGACGCGTATACCACACCTTCTGTTCCGAATTTCTCAGGTGTCGTGCAGATCTCTTCCGTTGGAATATTCGGAGAGAAAGGTACATAATTCTCCGGAAGCTTCCGCCTGCCCATGCTGAAATATGACTCCGGTGTTAGGCGGACTGTCAGGTCAGTTCCGTTGGATGCTGTGTAGTGCAGTTTGACCAGATGCAGCGCATCGATCTTTTCGCCGCGTACCTGCTTCATTCTCTTTTTCTCTTCCCATGTCTCTACAACATCGTTCGTTTCATCGATATTGCACAGTTTCAGCAGGATCTTCCAAAGTTCTTCCAGACGTTCTTCTTCCGGAATATGTTTCAGAATATAATCAGCCCATTCCTTTGTAGGGATCATTGCGATCAGCCACTGACAGTGCTTCTCACGGCTTGCCTTGCGCATGATGTTGCGGACCGCATCGATATGTGCAAATACAGCATTTGCCTGCTCTTCAGGCAGATCTTCCATCAGCGCAGGATTCACACCTTCCAGTCTGACAAAGCACGCTCCCTGGTCAAGATATGTGCTGTTCTGCAGAACTTCCCAGTCCTCCAGCCTGCGGACATCCTCATCACTTCTGTATTTCGCCGCAACCTTCATGTTTGCCTCATCCAGATAATGAACGATGACATTTGAAGCGCCGAGCTTATAGCATTCTTCTGCGAATACCGGTGTAAAATACGCACCTTCCACACATGCCTCAACGAGCACAGGCTGTCCTTTCTGGACATTCAGTCCGACTCTTGCCAGTGTATAAGCGTACTTTCTGATCATTTTTTCCATATCCATACAGCAGATCCTCTCTTTTTCTCGATGATTATACGTTGGTTTCACTACCTGTAAGGTCTTCCCGATCACAGGTTTTCCGACATCAGATCCAGCAGATGCAGGCCATCTGCGCCGCCGAGTTTTACGCCCTTCAGACAGGAATTGCAGTAAACGACGACTCTGTCAGTCTGATACTGGCTGACCCATTCCTTCATGATCTTTTCCTGTTCTTCAGGCGGTAGGATCTCGATAAATTCATCATTCAGTTTGTTGAAATAGACCGGTGCGATCTTCAGATTGCCTGCCGGGATCTTTGAGTAGCGGAACGGTCCATCGAATCTTGACTTCTCGTAGTTTTCCTCAATTTCAACCGGCACCATGTTCATTCTGCGCAGGCATTCACGTACAGCTCTCTGTACCTGCGGTTTATGGGTCGCACGATAACAGTCCTGGACCGTGATCTGTTCACCATGATGATCCGGCCAGGGAAACAGCGGATCCTGGAGCAGATACTCATATAAACTCATCTCGTTTGCCTGGGGTGATACTTCATCTGTAATGATCGCGCATGAAACACAGTTTACGAGAACTGTATCTCCCTCGTGAAACTTACCCTGGGAAACTCTGCAGCATCCGCAGATCTCCGTATCAGGTTTGTTTCTCAGGTACGCCTGAATTTTCAGACTTACATCAGGATGAGCTGCTTTGAAGTTACAGCTTGGAAGGTAAAATACTGTCATATGCCTCTCCTTAGTTATATTATTCGGTTTAAGTATTTATTTATTCTCACTAATATAATCATATCATCTCTCTTCGAACAGAAACCAGCGGATGATAAAAGCACAGCCATTTCAGCTGTGCAAAAGGAGAGCTGCATATCAGGTGAAACGTATTTCGCCTGAGAACTATTTTCCGGAAAGAGAATATCTCCTCAGATATGTGACTGAGAATGCAGCACATATACAGAGGAATACTCCAAGAACGAATACCGGGCGGAAGCTTCCGGTAAAGTCATAAATATAAGGGATCAGGGAACTTGAGAACGCGCCGATGAACCCGTTCGCAGCCTGCATGCTGGCAAGTTTCTGACGGTATTCTTCTTTCCCGTACAGGTCCAGATACATCAGTGAAGGAACGGTCATTCCGATCGCATACGTTGTCCCGAACAGCAGAGCTGAAGCCATCAGGACCGCTCTGATAGAACTGAAAGCGAAGAATCCTGCCATGGACAATGAAGTAAAGACCAGGAATACAAGTACTGCCTTGTACACACCGAATTTGTCCGCAAGTGTTCCGAGCAGAAGCTTTCCGCTCAGGTTTCCGATCATTGAAAGACTCGTCAGCAATGCGCCTGTCTCGATCGTATAGCCCACTGTCTGAGCAAATGTAGGAAGCTGCTGGTTGAACTGGATTATCGACCCCGGGCCGATCACAACAACAAGCGTCAGAATGAATATGTATAACGGCTGGGTCCGATCGACAGACGGCTGTTCAGCTGCAGTTTCGATCTTCACTTCAGTATTCATCTCATCGATCCCGTAAGGCTTTTCGCCGACCTGCTCGGGATTTGTAACCAGGATGAACCAGCACGGCAGGACGATCAGGACGAAACCGATCAGAGCCATGATCAGAGCAGTCACACGCCAGCCTAATGCAACGATGATCTTTGAGCAGACCGGGCTGAATAAAGCTCCGGCAATACCCGATGCAGACATAGTCAGGCCGATCACAAAACCATTTCTCTTCTTGAACCAGTTATTCAGTACAGTCGGGATGACAGTCATTGTGCAGCTCATGCCCAATCCTGCAAAGAAGCCTGAAATGTAGAACTGCCACAGACTGTTGTAGAAGAACATTGCCGCATATGACAGCACCAGGAACAATGACAGCACTGACATCACCATGTTTGCTTTGTTTTTAAATACCAGTTTTGTTGTCGTTGTCACACAGAACGCAGTGATCAATGACCGTATCGTATAAAACAGGGACAGATCTCCTGCCCGGAATCCGAGATCTTTGATTACAGCAGAAAACAGGATTCCATTGCAGTTCATCAGAATACCGAGTGTTCCTGCCTGTATGCACATCATGCCGATCATGATCTTCCAGGCTGATCCTCTATATTTCTCATTCATAATCAATATCACTCCCGTTCTGAATGTACTGCTCCGGTCATTTTTCTGCTTTGCTTTTATTCAGAAATTCCTGTGTCACGATCTGACCGGTACGGATGATCCGCTTCTCCTTTCATTAGTACGAAGTGTGTTCAGACACGAATATTTACCCTGTTGAAATACATGTATTCTGCTGTTTTCAGTAAAATTTCATAATGCAGAATGTTCAGCATATGTGAATAATCGCCATGTGGTAATTATTCACATTCCCCGTATCTGTGTGATGCTTTTCAACGCTGTTTTTTATAAAATAAGTGCAGAGGAAAAGATATGGATACGTCGAAAGCTTATACATTCAGACCGTCATCACCGGATGGATTCCGATGCTGTGCGCTGAAGATCAGCGGATATGATTATTCATGGGACGAGGGCCGTTTCAGGATCATGATCGTATTGAACGGCAATATCGATCTCAGTTTTCACAGAAATGTCTATCACCTGGAAAAGGATGACATCGTCATCACAAATCCCTGTGAAACACATGCTGCTTTCAGCACTGATCCGGATGCTGTGCTGTTCTGTCTTTCTTTCGCTAGACAGGCATTCAGGGAGATCCTTCCCCAAGGCATGAAATGTCATTTCAATTTTATCTCTGACGGATCCACTAAAAATGATACTGTCTGCAGACAGCTTCGATACCTGTGCGCACAGATGGCTGATGCAGCTGCTTCCCCTTCCCCGATGTCTGACATGACAGCAAGAGGTGCATTCGACCTCTTGAAAGTTCTGCTGCTGACAAAGTTTTATCCAGATATTTCACGGCGCAGAACAAGTGTGGACATCGACACGACCACACAGAAGAAGATCATCAATGAACTGATCAGACGGTACAATGAAAAGATCACTTTGGAAGAAGTCGCCCTCAAATTCGGATACAACAGAACGTATCTGTCAGGCGCATTCAAAAAAGTGATCGGTGTCAACCTGTATGAATATCTGACCATGATCCGATTCCGCCAGGCTGTCAGGGAACTCACCGAAACAGACAAGACACTTACCGCGATCGCATATGACTGCGGTTTCCCGGAGCCCAAGACCTTCAACCGCATCTTCCGGGAAAACTTCGGCATGATGCCGGCTGAATACCGGAGCATCCTTAAGCAGTACGATATCAGCACATGTCATACACCGTATCTGCCGTTCGACAAACCGGAAGTATCGGTTCCGCTGCAAAGTTATATCAGCATTTGACCGTTTTATGAAACAGAAAAAGGATGCAACTCCTTCCGTGCAGTTTTGGAACTGCTCAGGTGCTGCATCCTTTTTTGGTTATTCAGAGATTTTCTTCAAACGCTTTTTTTACGGTTTCTGCACATTCAGCTTCATCTTTGCCTTCAACACGTACGACAACCGTATCACCGAATTTCAGTTCGGAACCCATGAAGCTCAGGAGTTTTTTAACATCATAGCTTTGCTCGCCCTTCCAGACTGTTACAAAGCTTTCGTAATCCTGTAAAGCCGCAACGATCTTTCCGGCAGGCCGTGCATGTATTCCTTTAGGATCTTTTACAGTAAGCTGAACTTCGATCATAGATTAAACCGCTTTCTTGACATCAGTCAGATCGAAGCTGTTTGTAACAACTACGATTACAGTATCAGGATGGTTTGCAGCAGCAATCTTAGCACGATCGAAGTGGATCAGCTTGTCGCCTGCTTTAACTGTCTGATCCTGCTCAACGAATGCTTCGAATCCGTCGCCATCCATGCTGACAGTATCAACACCAACGTGGATCAGGATCTCAACGCCTGTATCAGACATCAGACCAACAGCATGCTTTGTCGGGAACAGCATTGCAACCTTGCCGTCGAACGGTGCATATACGAATTCACCTTCAGGCTGGATACCGATGCTCGGACCCATTGCTTCACCGGCAAATACCGGATCAGGAATTTCGGATGCAGGGATCATCTTACCTGCAACAGGCTGGAGTACCTTGCTTTCAACTGTCTTGGAAGCTGTCAGAGCTACTTCAGTCGGAACATTTGTATCTGCTTCAGCAACTACCGGTGCAGGTGCAGGTGCAGCTGCAGGTTCTGCTGCAGGTGCTTCTTTAACTGCTGCAGGAGCTTCCGGAACATCTTCATGCCAGAACATTGTTGTCAGAGCAAATGCAAGACCGCCTGCGATCGCCAGAACGATCGTGTACTGGAGCGGGTTGGATACAGTCAGATAGCCAGGGATACCTGTAACACCATATGCTGTAGCACCGAATCCGAACAGAGCAGCAACGAGCGCACCAACTGCACCGCCGACCATACCGGCAACGAACGGCTTCATGAAGCGCATGTTGACACCGAAGATAGCGGGTTCTGTGATACCGAGAGCTGCGGACAGGGAGGAAGGAATAGCAACAGCCTTTGTCTTTGCATTCTTAACCTTGAGACCTACAGCAAGGCAGGCACCGAACTGTGCGAAGTTTGCAGCGGAAGCGATCGGCATCCATGTGTTCAGACCGCTTTCAGCAAGCATACCTGCTTCGATAACGTTGTACATATGATGGAGACCCATGACGACAGTAACAGGATACAGAGCACCCATAGCACCGGCGCCGATTGGATTGCGTACCAGGACTTTTGCACCTGCGAGAACCCAAGTTTCAAGTGTGGAGAAGATCGGGCCGACGATCCACAGTGTGACAAGAGCTGTAACGAATACTGTTGTCAGCGGTGTAACGAACAGGTCGATCATTTCCGGTACATGCTGGTGCAGCCATTTTTCAACTTTGCACATAATGAATACAGCAATGATGACCGGGATAACGTGTCCCTGATAGCCGGACCGTTGTATGGATATTATATTACCCAGCAGGTGCCATCTCGGGATCACACCATCTGTAACTCCGAAGAATGAATTGATCGCGTCTGTATTTGCTACGTTCCATCCATTCAGGAATGCGGAGTGGATCATGAGCAGACCGATAACCGCACCGAGGAAGATGTTTCCGCCGAATACTCTTGCTGCAGAAACAGCAACGATAACAGGCAGATAAGCGAACGCAGTATTTGCAACTGTGTCGAGGAATGCGAACCAGTCAGATCCGCCGAAGCCGAGTCCCGGAATCTTAGCGAGAGCCTCAACGAGACCCATCATAAGACCGGAGGCAACGATAGCAGGAAGAATCGGAACGAATACGTCACCGACTGTCTTCAGCATCTGCTTCCAGAGAGGCTGTTTGGCAGCTGCAGCAGCCTTAACATCATCTTTTGTACCGGCCTGAACACCTGTAACAGCGATAAATTCGTCAAATACCTTGTTAACTGTTCCGGTTCCGATGATGAGCTGAAGCTGTCCGTTTGATTCGAACATACCCTGGACGCCTTCTACATTATCCAGAGCATCTTTGTTCACTTTGCCATTATCTGCAATTACAAGACGCAGTCTGGTAGCACAGTGAGCTGCGCTGACGACGTTCTCGCCACCACCTATATTGGCAGCAATCTCTTCAGCACATTTTCTGTAATCCAATGCCATTTTATTATCCCCTTTCTACCCATATCCCGATGGGTAAGCATTGTATTTCCGAATGAAAACTGTAGTGTATTTTGATCAGTTCAGAATAATCCGAGCTGTTCAAAAGTCTTAAATAATCCGTCATCGGTAACGGAAGGCGCGATCACATCACTGATCTCTTTCAATTTTGCCGATCCGTTTTCCATGCATACACTGGTTCCGACCGTTTCGATCATTTCCAGGTCATTCATGGAATCTCCAAATCCATAAGTATCTTCTACCGGGATCCCGAGATGACTGCATACCCTCAGGATCGCCTGGCCTTTGTCAAATGCCCTGTTCACCAGGTCACCGTTCAGGCAGTGGTGTGCAGCTACATCCTGTATTGAGAACAGGAAGTCTTTTTCCAGAAGCTGTCTCGGTTCTTCAAGCTGGGATGCTGCTGTACACATGATTACGATCTTATAGATGTCACGTCCGTCATACTCACCCATCGGTCTGATACCGAGATCCTGTGACAGGGCTTTTCTCCATCTTTCGATCTCTGAATTGCCCCCTTCGGAGTCTTTCAGGAAATCACCGAGGTCTTCATCTCCGTATGTAACATCTTTCGCTTCGATTGTGCGGAATACTTCATTACGTTTCAGAACGTCCATTGCCGTTTCAAACTGTTCTTTTGTCATCGGATGATCATAGATCACTTCGTTCCCGGCGAGAATATAGCCTCCTCCCAGAGCTACCGCTCCGTCAAAGCCGAATTTCATGACCGGTGCCAGCATACCCATGTTCCTTCCGGTGCACAGATAGACCAGATTTCCTTTTTCACGGCTTCGTCTGATCGCCTCCAGTGCGCTTGCAGGCGGATTGTTGGAACCCGGTTCTGTCAGGGTTCCGTCGATGTCGAGGAAAATCAGTTTAGGCATTAATATCTACCCTTGCAGCGTCTCATAGCCCTTGTAAGCTTTCTTGCCGGCGCACCCTTCAGAGGCATCTTTCTGACGATTACTGATACTGCTGTCAGTTCTTCATCTGCCTTCTTATCAACTTTCTTTTCTTCCTTCTGCTTCTTGGGCTTCGGAGCTTTCTTTTCCGGATATACGACCTTCGGAGCGGTCACAGTCCTTGTCCGGTCTCCTGCATAGGAATGATACATCCAGACAAAGCTCTGCGGAGCGAGCGTAACAGCATCAGCGTTTACAGGCTCCTTCGTCAGCAGATCAACATAGTCCTCTGTTTCGTGGATCCATGCTGTTTCTTCTTTATCGCTGAAGTTGAACAGTGCGATCAGCTTCTCGCCGTTATAATATCTGCCGATTCCAAGTACACGGTTATTCCATGTTTCGACGACCCATGTATCAGCGTCTGATTCAAATACTGCAAATTCAGAACGTGCCTTGATCAGTTCGCGCAGTCTCTTATAGAGCTTGCCCTGTCTTGTGTTTTCATCGAAACGCATTGCAGCATGTTCCCAGTTGAAGTTTCCTCTGTGGAGGTAACGGCTGTCATCTGCTTTCAGCGGATCATTGTGATATGTATAGTCATTCAGCTGGCCGATCTCATCGCCGCTGTAGAGGACAGGGATGCCGCTCTGTGTGAACAGGAATGCATGCAGCATGACATCATAATCGATAGCCCTTGCCAGTTTCCATTCATTCTGTTCATAATCAGCAGCTTCAATACCTGTCAGGGACGCTGTCATACCGACGAGTCTTGCGTCACCCAGACGAGGATCGTCATTATATGTTTCGCCTCTTGCTTCACTGCCGGCCAGTTTGCCTGTCAGGCAGTCATTCAGGTATTTCTTATGAGGAACTTCATCCATACCGAACTGTTTCAGATAGTCATAATCCAGGCCCCAGCCGATATCATCATGGCATCTCAGATAGTTCAGGAATGTATACTGTTTCGGCAGTGCGAACACGCTCTCCAGCTGATGTCTCAGCAGACGGACATCTCTTGTCGCAACTGTATGCCATGTACTTGCCATTGTTGTTACATTGTAGAGCATATGGCATTCCGGTGTCTTCAGACTTCCGAAATACGGAACGACCTTGGAAGGTTCCATGACAACTTCACCCAACAGCAGTGTTCCCGGACATACAACTTCTGTTGCCATACGCATCAGACGTGTCAGGACATGGACCTGCGGGAGGTTTCTGCATGTTGTTCCGACTTCTTTCCAGATATACGGAACAGCATCCAGACGGATAATATCAACGCCATGGTTGCACAGATACAGCATATTGGCAGTCATATCATTAAAGACGACAGGATTGCGGTAATTGAGGTCCCACTGGTAAGGATAGAACATCGTCATGACGATCTTTCCTGTATCTTCGTTATATGTAAAGTTGCCCGGTGCCGTTGTCGGGAATACCTGCGGAACGGACTTTTCATATTCATTCGGAATCGTCCAGTCATCATAGAAGAAATAACGGTCCTGGTATTCCTTCTCACCTGCTCTGGCACGCTTTGCCCATTCATGATCTTCACTGGTGTGATTCATGACAAAGTCAAGGCACAGGCTCATACCCTTGCGGTGGCATGTGTCTGCCAGCTCAGCCAGTTCTTCCATTGTGCCGAGTTCAGGCTGTACTTTACGGAAATCAGATACTGCGTATCCGCCGTCACTTCTGCCCTTAGGGCTTTCCAGCAGCGGCATCAGATGCAGATAGTTGATGCCGACTTCTTTCAGATAATCGATATGTGAAAGAACACCCTTCAGGTTTCCTGCAAAGCAGTTCGTATACATCAGCATTCCGAGCATGTCATTTCCCTTGAACCAGTCCGGAACGTCTTCACGTGCTTCATCCCATTCTTTCAGGAGAGGAGAGCGCTGTGAATAATAGTCATACAGCATTGTGCAGAAATAGTCGAATGCATGTTCATCATGATAAAGACTCAGATACAGATCCTTCATCTCATCATAGTTTGCAGTAAGACGCTTTTTGAATTCTTCATTCCAGTTCTGGTCAATCATGACTTTTTCCTTTCTGCAAGGAATACATGCACATCGCTCAGCTGCGGCATAACTCTGAGTGCACCCTTCCTTGTTGTAACGAT
>JAFOMZ010000189.1 GCA_017421125.1 Solobacterium sp. | reverse complement strand
TCAGATGAAAGGATGACCTCACCGTTGCTTGCTTTCAGATTGAATTTAATACCGGTTTTGGTCTGTTTAACAGCAAATTTTCCCATGATGATTTACCTCCGATAATGGTTTCTTGATTTCATTATAATTGATTATTTTCAATTTTGTGAAACTTTGCGTGAAACTTTCCATGTGTTGGGCATACATCATGAAAACAGACAGCATTTCTCCCAAAACACTGTCTGTTATTTGTTATTTTTATCATCTTTCCGGAAAGATATCTCCGGAAGATCCGCCTCCATATTTCCGGGATGGAATCCGGCATATGCGTCGAACAGCTGTCTGTTCTGCACATGCGTGTAGATCTCGGTCGTCCGGATATCACTGTGCCCGAGCATTTCCTGAATGCTTCGCAGATCTGCCCCGCCCTGCAGCAGATGGGTCGCGTAGCTGTGGCGCAGCTTATGCGGTGTCAGATGTTTCCGGATGCCTGCTTTGACGCACTGCTCATTCAGCAGAAGTTCTACTGAACGCACCGTGACTTTTCTGCCGAACCGGTTGATGAAGAAGAGATTTGTTTTCTTTTCCAGATATACGGGACGTACGATGTTTTTCCATTTCTTCAGGATCTCCATCGCTCCGTCGGGGATCGGTACAAGCCGTTCCTTACTGCCCTTTCCGAGCACCCTGACAAATCCTGTTTCCAGGTTGACGCGGTTGATCGTCAGACTGACAGCTTCGGAAACTCTGAGACCGCAGGAATAGATCATTTCCAGGATCGCATGGTGCAGAACGTCATCCGGTATCTCATCATCAAATGTTCCCATCAGGCGGTCGATCTCTTCCGGTGTCGCGAATACCGGAAGCTTTTTTTCGCCATGGTGGACTTCCACGTACTCAGCCGGATTCTCGGAGTCATTTCGATACTGGAGAAATGAATGGAAAGAACGGATGCTGGCAGCCATCCGTGAGATGCTGGTGCTTTCCTTGACGGTCGATTCCTCATGCAGGAAGTCTTCGATGTGCGTGCTCTGAATATCATCCGTATCAGTCACACCGTGCTTCTGCAGCCAGGAGATATACTGCTTCAGGTCATTGCAATAAGAGGATATCGTTCTCTGAGACATCCCCTTGTTGATCGTAATATCGGTTGTATATTCCTGATAAGCTTCCAACAGTTCCATAGTTATTTCAATATCTCACTGGCCCTGACCAGTTTGGCGCCTGTGATCTCTCTGTTCAGTTCCTTCAGCACCTGTGATGTTTCCAGCTTTGCTTCATCGACCGGATTAAACAGGTCCAGCTGGGAGATCATCTGTGCGTCTGAGGCGAAGTCCGAAACGGATATGCCGAGCAGCCTGACAGGTTCATCGTCCCAGTTGCTGTCAAAAAGCGTCATTGCCTGGACAAACAGGTCATCTGCCTTGAAGATCGGATGATCCAGTTTGACAGACCGGTCGGATGAGCTGAAATCATAGTATCTGATCCTGATCGAAAATGAATACCCGGCTTTTTTGCTGCTGATGAGACGTTTGCTGAGCTTTCTCGACAATGTCCTGAACAGCCCTCTGATCTCATCGTAATCCGTAATGTCCTCAAGCAGTGTCTCGGAAACACCCATGGATTTCGCGTCATATTCAGTCACGATGGTACGGTCGTCATGTCCGTTTGCTCTTCTGATGATCGATTCGGTATTCTTGCCGAATACAGGTCTCAGGATGGAAGGATCCTTGATCAGCGCAAGATCACGGATCGTATGGATGCCCATCTCTTCCAGTACGGGAACTGTTTTATTTCCCACTCCGCGCATATCGCCGATCGGCAGCGGCCAGAGCTTGCTTTCGATCTCCCGTATTCTCAGAACTGTGATGCCCATCGGTTTCTTCATGTCACTGGCCATCTTTGCCAGGAACATATTCGGACCGACCCCGATAGAGCATGACAGGCCCAGATCATTGTATATACGCTTCTGTATCGTTACGGCAAGATCCAGCGGATACTGGAATTTCTGAATGGCTTCCGTCATATCCGCATAGCATTCATCGATGGATGCCTGTTCAATCAGGTCTGTATAACTGCGGATGATATTGATGAAGTCTTCCGACAGTTCACGGTACCAGTTGAAATGCGGTGATACGATCTGCAGCTGAGGACAGAGCTTCAGTGCTTCAGTTACAGGCTGTGCGCTGTGCACACCGAATTTGCGTGCTTCATAGGAAGCGGTCGAGACAACACTTCTTCTCGTCTGTCCTGAAACCGCGATCGGCTGCCCTTTCAGTGAAGGATCAAGCAGTACTTCGGCATTGGCAAAGAAAGCATTCAGGTCGATATGAAAATATACATGTGCCATATCAGCCCTGATTCCTCTCATACAATTCACGGGCTGCAGCCTTGGCTGTTTCACTGAGTGAACCGGAAGATATAACGGCCAGCTGTTCTATGATCTCTTCATAGCTGAGCTGTTTGACATAGGTGTGCGTACGATCGCCTTCCTCATGTTTGCTGACAAAATAGTGATTTGCGGCACATGCGGCGACCGGTGCCAGATGCGTAACGGCGAATACCTGGCAATCATTGCCCAGAGAGCGCATTTTAAGCCCGATAGCGGTCGCTACCGGTCCGCTGACTCCTGTATCGATCTCATCAAAGATCACTGTCTGAATGCCCTGTAAATGCGTAAATATGACCTTCAGGCCAAGCATCAGCCTTGAAAGCTCACCGCCGCTGGCTGTTTTAGCAAGCGGACGCGGCTGTTCGCCAAGGTTCATGCTGACAAGGAATTCGACATCATCGATCCCGTCAGGACCTGGTGAAGCGTTCCTGATCTGTGTTCTGAATACGGCATTGGGCAGGATCAGGTCCTTCAGGTTGGAAGCGATCTGGCTGTCGAGTCTGCCGCATCCTTTTTTTCTGATATCGGAAAGCTGTTTCGCCAGGACAAGGTAAGCGTCATAGGCTTTGCTGATCTTCCTGTCCATCTCTTCAAGATATTCATTTCTGTGGGAGATCATTTCGATCTGCTCATTGAGCTCGTCTTTTCTCGCAAAGATATCGGCGATCGTTCTGCCGTATTTATGCTTCAGTTTTTGGATCTGATACAGACGGGATTCCATTTCATTGATGTCTTCTTCAGACAGATCCATAGCGTCAAATGCCTGCCTGATATTTTCGGCAGCGTCATCGATCGCGTAATAACTGTCGTTAAACGCAGTCTTGGCATCCTCCAGGTCCAGTTCATCGGGAAGTGTCTGTACGCTGCGGTTGAGATCATACAGTGAACCGCTGATCTCGTTATCATATATCTCAAGGATCCTGCTGAGCTTTTCAAAGGATGATTTTACAGCCTTGTACTGTTTTTCCTTTGCCTCAAGTTCTTCATCCTCATGAAGCTTCAGGTGCGCTGATTCGATCTCATTGACCTGATGACGGAAGAATTCAAGATCACTTTCGTCATAATGTTCCTTCAGCATCTTCTGCTTCTCATTTTCCAGGTTATGGTAAATGTTCCAGGCATCTTTAGTCTGCTTGAGAAGTTCAGCATCACCCAGATATTCATCCAGCAGCCTGATATGACATGAAGTATTCAGCAGATATGCATTATCACGCTGATTATGGATATCGATCTCCGTACTCAGGAGTTCTTTCAGCATTGACAGCGTTACAACACGATGATTGATCCTGGCTGTTGATTTGCCTGCGGCTGTGATCTCCCTGGTGCAGATGACAACATCATCCGTATCAAACCCTGCTTCGGAAAGCACGCTGAAAGCCTGTGCGTTTCCGGCAAAGTCAAACGTTCCTTCAATGATCGCCTTATCACATCCGGCAGATACCATTGAACTGCTTGCTTTTTCACCGCACAGTAAAGAGATCGCGTCGATCAGTATTGATTTTCCCGCGCTCGTTTCACCCGTAAAAGCACTGAATCCTTCATTGAAATCAAGATCCAGTTCATTGATGAGTACATAGTTTTTAATATAGAGATGCTGAATCATACATTACTTTCTAGGCGGTCAGGCCATTGATCATATCATACAGGGTATTAAGATCGATCCCCTGCTGTTTTCTCAGTCTGTTGACAGAGCCCTGCGATACATAGCAGTCGCCGATACCGATCCTTCTGATATTGATATTCAGCTGATTGTCACAGCAGTATTCAAGGATCGCTGTTCCAAGCCCGGACGTCTTCATATCTGTTTCATAAACGATCACAGGCTGTCCGCGTTCTGCAAGATCCCTGATCATCGCTTCATCAAGCGGCTTGAAGAACCTGCAGTTAATGACTCTGACAGGCATTTCATTGAACTTCATTTTTGAGGCGATCACCTTAGCGTCAGGACCGTATGCCAGAACACTGATCCTGTATCCTTCCGGTTCATAGAGTGTTGTCCATGATCCGATCTCAAGCTTTGAACCGATCTTCTTTTTGCTGATTTCCATCTCGCCTCTTGGATAGCGGATAGCAAACGGATGTTCCTGATGGAATGCCGTATAGAGCATATCTTCGGCCTCATCCGCATCAACCGGCTGACCGATGATAATGTTCGGCAGCGGTCTCAGGATACCGACATCAAAGAGACCATGATGCGTGTCTCCGTCGGCTCCGACGATACCTGCGCGATCGATCCCGATCACGACCGGCAGATCCATTCTGCAGATGTCATGATTGATCTGATCGTAAGCGCGCTGAAGGAATGAGCTGTATACCGATACAAACGGACGTTTGCCGCTGTTTGCCAGGGAAGCAGCGAATGTTGCCGCATGTTCTTCCGCAATGCCGCAGTCAAAACTGCGGTCGGGATATTTTGCAAAGAAATGATCCAGGGCGCTGCCGTTGATCATTGCAGGTGTGATCGCTACGATATCCGGATTTCTGTCCGCAAGTTTCAGCACTGCATCAGAAATGATCCCAGACCACGAATTAAAGCCCTCAGGCACTTCATGCAGAGGTTTGCCTGTTGCTACATTGAAAGGTCCGACGCCGTGCCAGTGGCCTTCTACGTCGGTCTCACAGGGTGTATAGCCTTTGCCCTTCTGTGTTATGACATGTACGACACAAGGGTCATCATGCTGGCAGGCAACCGAAAGGACACGGATCAGATCCTTGATATTATGTCCGTCTACGGGTCCGAGATAGTCAAGGTTGAACTCTCCAAAGATGCCTTCATCAACGACATTTTCACGGACTGCGTCCTTGACGTTCTTTAAGCCGGAATATACAACACGTCCTACTTCGCTCTGGGTGAGCGCGTTCTTCATGTTGATCTTGAGATTTGTATAGCTTCTGGCGGAACGGAGCCGGGCAAAACCTTTTGTGAGCGCTCCGACATTCTGTGAGATCGACATATTGTTGTCATTGAAAACAATGATCACTTTGCGCTTTTCGGAACCGATCTGGTTCAGTGCTTCAAGAGCCATGCCGCTGCCGAGCGCACCATCCCCGATCACAGGTACGATCTCATAATTCTCATGGTTCAGATCCCTGGCGACAGCCATACCCAAAGCCGCTGAAAGTGAAGTGGAACTGTGTCCCGCTTCCCATACATCATGTATGCTTTCGCAGCGCTTCTGGAATCCGCTGATACCCTGGTATTGTCTCAGGGTAGGAAACTGGGCTGCCCTTCCCGTCAGGATCTTATGTGTATAGCACTGATGGCCGACATCAAAGAATATCTTGTCTGTCGGAGAATCAAACACATAATGGAGCGCGATCGTAAGCTCGACCACACCCAGATTACTGGCAAGATGTCCGCCTGTTTTGGAAATACTGCCGATAAGATAAGTCCGGATCTCAGCCGCAAGCTGTGTCAATTCACTGATACTCATGTTTTTCAGGAACGACGGGTCCTGTATCTTTGTCAGATCCATAAAACCTCCTATTTACTGCGTGACTGTATCCCCTTTAATACTTCTATTAATGATGTACTGCTGAAATCACGGAATCCCCCGATTTTTTCTGCCGCAAGATCATACAGTTCATTCATTGTTTTTACCGCTTCATCAATCCCCATCAATGAAACACTCGTTACTTTTTCATTCCGCTCATCGGAATTGGATTTGCCGAGCTCATCCGCTGTTTTTGTCGCATCAAGAACATCGTCCTGTACCTGGAATGCAAGACCGATCAGGTCTCCTGCTTCATGCAAGGCTTCTGCTTCATCCCTGTGACCGCTCAATACCGCGCCGATCATCAGAGGTGCGCTCAGGAGACATCCTGTTTTATATTTATGCACTTTTTTCAGCGCTTCCCAGTCTGTCCTGCCTGTTTCTTCCGCCATATCAAGGCACTGACCGTATACCATTCCTTCCGGTCCTGCCATCCGGGAAAGGATCCTGATTCCCTCCAGGACAAGTGCTGGTTCAGCTTCTGTTTTCGCTGCTTCTTCAAAGGCGTATGTCAACAGACCGTCTCCAGCAAGTATCGCGGTCGCTTCATCGAACTGCTTGTGACATGTAGGCTTTCCCCTTCTGAGGTCGTCGTTGTCCATAGCCGGAAGATCATCATGAATCAGTGAATAGGT
This sequence comes from Solobacterium sp., assembly GCA_017421125.1. GTDB lineage: Bacteria > Bacillota_I > Bacilli_A > Erysipelotrichales > Erysipelotrichaceae > Bulleidia. Next base: position 26,960 of record JAFOMZ010000189.1, on the reverse strand, counting down.
ATGGATCATCTCGATGGCTGAGGCAAAATGATCACCGAGAGAGGGATCGATACCATAGCCTTTCAGAACTTCATAAAGCAGTACCGGACGGATGCGCTTGCCCCCTGCCATCAGGGAATATTCCATCGCATCGCGGACAGTGCTGTCAGTCGTCTGATGGATCTCGTTCTGCAGGATATCCTCAAAGTTCATCAGCTTCACCTTCATTCTTTTTTGTGATGTCTTCGACCTTCTTGTAAAAATCCTTGAGTTTTGTATCGCAGTCTTTGGAAAGCTGAAGGCCTTCTTCAAACAATGCGATCGATTCGTCTAAAGGAAGCTTATTCTCTTCCAGAAGCCTGACGATCTCTTCCAGTCTCTGCATGGATTCTTCAAATGTCTTTGCTTTCCTGCTCATATGTTCTCCTTAGGCTTTACACCTGTTACTTCGGATACGATCCGACCTTCAGCTACCAGTGTTTCGATCTGATCACCCGGGCTTACCTGTCCGGTACCGGTAACTGCCTTGCCGTCTTTTAATGTAACGCTGTATCCCCTTCCAAGGATCTTCAGCGGTGAATATGCGTCGAGCAATGCTGCTGTTCTGCGGAAGCTGCTTTCTTTGTCATTGATCATGATCGTCATGGCATGATCCAGTGCGGTATTGTATCCCGCCAGTTCATTCTGCCTGTTTCTGATCATCTGTACAGAAGCGTTCATGATCCTTGTATGACCGTCTTTGACACGCTGGGAGGTGTCTGTCATACGCTGATCGATCATGTGCATCAGCGATGTATGCAGATGCTCCAGCTTCATGGCTTTCTGCGCATACAGACGTTCCGGCGTGCGGAACACAGGCGCATTCTTCAAGGTACCAAGCTGGTAGTCATATGCGTCCAGCTCCTGATAAATGGTGTTTGTAAGACGCTCCCTGGCGGTGCGTATCATATTCAGGACATTCCGGATATCCGGTGAACTGCGTTCGGCAGCGCCTGTCGGTGTCGGTGCCCTGAGATCAGCTACGTAATCAGCGATCGTAAAGTCAGGCTCATGACCGATGCCTGTGATCAGCGGTGTCTGCATATCATAGATCACATGTGCCAGCCGTTCATCGTTGAAGGACCAGAGATCTTCTATGGATCCGCCGCCTCTTACCAACAATACGATATCATGATCTTCCTGATCACATTTCAAAAGCGCACTGATGATCTGACCTGCGCTTTCATTCCCCTGTACAAGTACAGGATATTCCGTGATCTCTGCACACGGCCATCTGCGTCCGAGTGTCGTCAGGACGTCCATCCTGGCATCTGTATTTCTGCCTGTTACAAGCGCGATCCTGAACGGATACTGAGGTATCGGTTTCTTGTGCGCCTCATCAAAAAGACCTTCAGCTTCCAGCTTCTTTTTCAGCATTTCGTATTTGAGGTACAGCTCACCGATACCGAACGGTCTCATGGCCGTTACGATCAGCTGGATCTCACCGCGTGCCTCATAAACAGAAAGATCAGCCTGTACATATACTTTATCCCCGTCTTTCGGCATAAAACCGACACGGCGGTTGCTGGAGGCGAACATAACGCATTTGATCTGCGCATATGCGTCCTTCAGGGAAAAATACCAGTGGCCTGATCTGTAACTGCTGAAATTGCTGATCTCACCTTCGACCAGCACTTTCTGCAATAATGTATCATTTTCAAGCTTCCCCTTCAGGTATCTGACAAGGGAAGAAACTGTTGCTGCTTTTGAACTCATATACGGTCCAGGACACCATTGATCAGTTTATAGGAATCTGGCTCGCAGTATTTCTTTGCAAGTCTGACATATTCATCTATGATGACATTCATTTCCAGCTGCTTCATATCAAATTCAGCACAGCCCATCAGCATGATCGCCTGTTCGATCACACCGAGTCTGTCAAATGTCCACCCTTCCAGAACACGGTTCAGATAACCGATATAGCGCTCTTCATTCAATGCGGCTGTTCTGACTGCCTGCAGAATATATTCATCTTCTTTATCTTCGAAATTATCATCGATCAGTTCATCAAGATCCCTCCTGAATAAAAGATACTGATAAACTGTGATCATTCCCTTTTCTCTGCTCTCATGTCGCTTCATATTTTATCTCCATTGAGTATTCTATCATGTTTGCCTGTGCTATTGTACCTTATTTATGGGTTCTTGCAAGCACCGGATACTGACTGAAACAGATTCTACACCATAGCCATCACTGGGTAACATGACATTTGTCCATTCTGTACAAAACAGTACGGATAACGAATACGCAGCCCCCATCAGTCTGTTAACAGCAATCTGCTTCCAGTGAAAATGTGTCATATTGTAAAAAGGGCGAATGCATCAATGCTCCGCCCTTTGACCTGATCATTTGTTTCAGTCAGCTTATTTGTTTGTAATGTCTTTGTTGAAGAACTGAACTGACAGTTCAGCAAGCTTGCCGGAAGCACGCAGATCGTTCAGTGCATCATTGACAGCTTTTGCAAGTTCTGTTTCACCCTTCTTGACAGGATAGCAGACAGATTCGCCTTCACTGGAGTCAACGATCTTGATCGCTTCTTCCGGGTGCTGCGTCATATAGTCAACAAATGAAAGCTCTGAGTTGATCGTAGCGTCGATACGTCCCTGCTTCAGCAGTGTGATCGTTTCACCGAATGTATCGATATAGGATACTTCTGCGCCATAGCTTTCAGCGATTGCCGCATAAGTGGAGCCGGAAGAATTCGCTGTCTTCTTGCCCTTCAGATCATCAAATGTTTTGATGTCATTGTTGTCGGATGCGACGATCAGTACTTTTCTTGTATAAACATACGGATCAGAGAATTCATAGCTCTTCGCTCTTTCTTCCGTGTAGCCTACGCCGTTGCAGATAATGTCGAATCTTCCGGAATCAACACCGGCCAGAAGGCTTTCCCAGGCTGCTTCTTCAAATCTTGCTTCGACACCAAGGTGTTCTGCGATCAGTTTTCCGACTTCTACATCGAAGCCAGTCAGTGTGTCGTTTTCATCATGATACGTCCAGGGTGACCAGTTGCCTTCTGTACCGATCACAAGATAGCCTCTCTTCTTGATCTCATCCAGAGAAGACTTCTTTGCACAGCCGGTAAACGATAATGTAATGGCCAGCATCATAATAACAGACAGTAATTTTTTCATGTTTTCCCTCCTCAATCCCTTGCGGACATGATTGACTGTATAAAACTTCTTGTTCGTTCTTCTTTAGGATTCTCAAAGAAACTCTTTGAATCCGCTGATTCAATGACTTTTCCGTTTTCCATGAAGATGACTTTGCTGGAAACATTTCTCGCAAAATTCATTTCATGTGTGACGACAAGCATCGTCATGCCTTCGTTGGCAAGATCACGCATAACGTTCAGGACTTCTCCGATCAGCTCCGGATCCAGCGCGCTGGTCGGTTCGTCAAAATATATGATCTCAGGATCGACTGCCAGTGCTCTTGCGATCGCAACACGCTGCTGCTGGCCGCCTGACAGCTGGGAAGGATATGAGTTCAGCCTGTCAGCCATACCTACCTTTTCAAGTGCCTTTATGGCAATCTGTTCTGCCTGATCCTTAGGCATTTTACGTGCGATGATAAGGCCTTCCGTAACATTCTGGATCACAGTCCTGTTCAGAAACAGGTTGTAATTCTGGAATACGAATGCCGTTTTTCTGCGGATCCTGCTGATCTCCTTTTTACTGATGGAATGCATATCATACACTTCACCGTCAAAGTCCAGTGTTCCGCTGTCAGCTCTTTCCAGGAAGTTGATGCATCTCAGCAGTGTTGTCTTTCCTGAACCGCTCGGTCCGAGGATCGCTACAACATCGCCTTTTTCAACTTTCAGGCTGACATCCTGAAGTGCTTCAAAGCCGTTGAATGTCTTGTTTACATTTTTTACTTCGATCATCTTATCTTGCACCTCCGTATTCGTTGAGCTTTTTCTCACCGATACCCTGCAGCCATGTCAGGACGGTGCAGAAGAGAAGATAGATAAATCCGACTTCAAGGTACAGTGCAAGAGACTGGTATACACGGCCGTTGATGATCTGTGTCTGTCGGATCATTTCACTGACAGTGATCGTCGAAGCCATAGAAGTGCTCTTGACCATCGAGATGAACGAATTGGACAATGAAGGGAACGCTGTACGGAATGCCTGCGGCAGGATGATCCTTCTCATGATCTGCCAGTAAGACATACCTACGCAGTAGCCGGCTTCAAGCTGTCCTTTCGGTACCGCTTCGAGCGCCGCTCTCATGCTCTCGGCCATGTAGGCACCTTCATTGATGGAGAAGCATAGGACCGCGGCCGGAAATGCCGGCAGAACGATCCCGACTGAAGGCAGACCGTAGAACACCAGATACAGCTGTACAAGAAGCGGTGTTCCGCGGATGATCCAGATATAGAAGCGGCAAAGCTGCTTCAGGCCTTTGATATCGGCATACTGGATAATTGCTACAACGACTGAGATGATCAGCGCAAAGAAGAATGAAAGTATTGAGAGCGGGATCGTGACCCTGATTCCTGCCATCAGTATTTTCATAAATGAATCTGCAAGTATTCCTATAACTCTTTCACTCATCATTTCTCCCCATAACTGTCAAAACAGTATGATATGACCTAAAATAACCATTTAATAGAAACATGTCAACAGGTTTGCTCAATCAGACGGATCAGAACACGGATACCCTGCAGATAAGCCCTGATGGATATCCTTTCATTTGTGCCGTGTACTCCTGTGATCTTGATCTCGCTTTCTTCCATAAACGGACCAAACCGCATGCAGCAGTCACATACACCTTCATAACTGCGGGCATCGGTCGCTCCTGTGTTGACTGAAGGAACAACAGCAACATCCTTGAAATAATGTGTCAGCACATCACGCAGAGCCGAAAAGCCCGGTGTATCGAAACGGGACTGTCTGGATGCTTCGTTGGCAACGATGTATTCACAATCCAGACCGCCTGCCAGTTTTCTGCAGTCTTCAAGTACGGAAGCATCTGTATCCTGCGGTGACAGCCTGAAATTGATCACTGCTTCCATCTTCTGAGGCATGACATTGCCTGCCTGTGATCCCTCGGTGATCATCGTCGGTGCAATGGTCGTATGGATCTGGTTGTTCAGTTCCCTGCGGGAAAGATAATATTCTATGATCTCATTCTCGTAGCGGCTGATATCAGATGCCCATGTCCTGAGCGGTTCCCGTGTCATATATGGCTGAAGTGTTCTCAATGTTTCCTTTGCGCATTCCGGAAGTACATTTTCAAACGGATGATCTACGATCGCCGCGATCGCTTTTGCAAGATGGCCGAGTGATGTTCCGCTGAACGGATTTGAACTGTGACCGCCGTATGATTCAGCAGTGATCTTCAGATCAGCGTAGCCTTTCTCATAGATGCCGACATTCATGATGCCGATATCCGTACCATATACATCTCCGCTGCTGAGGGAACCTCCCTCATCCAGCAGGAATTCCAGTTCGATCCCCTGTTCCTTCAGATAAGATGCGATCGCTCTTGCCCCAGTACCCTGTACTTCTTCATCCTGACCGAAAGCAAGATATACAGTACGTCTGAACTGCTTTCCGTGTTCAAGCAGGTATTCAACGCTTTCCATCTCCCCTATCAGCATGTTCTTGATATCCAGTGTGCCGCGGCCCCAGATATAGCCGTCTGATACATCGCCGCTGAAAGGTCCGTGGATCCAGTCATTTTCGGTTCCTTTGACGACCGGAACAACATCCTGGTGTGCCATGAACAGTGCAGGTCTGAGACTGCTGTCACTGCCTTCAATACGGATCAGGATACTGTATCCGATCTTCTGAACATCACCCTTTTCCATGATCGCCGGATACCATTCCCTCAGTTTCTGATGGAGGAGGTCCAATTGGCTGAAATCGATTATTGATGTGTCCATATAGCTGGTCGTATTGATACGTACTGCACCGGACAGGTGCTCTACAGCTTTTTCACTGTTCAGATCAGGATAATCCTGTTCATTGATATAACGTTCAAATACTGACATAATATACCTCACTGTCATATTTTGCTTTATGTGATCCGATAATGCCGATGTGTTAAATACCGGATACTTTATATACTATACAGGTATGATCAGATAATTGCATGGCAAATGACTGATATCCATGCGTCATTGCGATTCTTGCATGCAATAGATGATTGACTTAGAATGATTTTATGACGAATACAGCAGAAGAAAAGAAGACGTTTATTCAGAAACTTCAGAACCACCTGGATACGGTATCCATGCACCGGAAACTTGTCCGTCAGCATTGTTTTGCCTGCGGGCTATATAAACAGGGCCTGATGCATGATCTTTCGAAATATTCTTTGGCAGAACTTGTTCCGTCGATCCGATATTTCCAGGGCTACAGGTCCCCTTATGTATATGAAAAGTCACTCAAAGGTTATTCCCTCGGATGGCTCCATCACAAAGGCAGAAACCTGCATCATTGGGAATACTGGTATGACATGATCAACGGAAAATGGACACCGATCGAAATGCCGTATGAATATGTCATTGAAATGATGTGTGACCGTATCGCCGCATGCCAGACTTACCAGAAAGAAAAGTATACACAAAGAAGCGCTCTGGAATACTTTGAATCAAGGCCGGATAAAAACTATATGCATGAAAACACGAGAGAACTCCTGCGGACATTGCTTACTCTTGTGGCAGATCTTGGTGAGGAACAGGCATTCGCTATCATACGCAGATCGATCAGGGACGGGATTCCGGTAAGACCATAAAAAGGACTTTGCAGTCCTTTTTATATGGAAATATTCAAACTTAATTACTGGTGGAATTCAGTGTTGGATTTCTTAACGATAACGTCATGCGCGCCGCCTTCAACGATCGAAGTGGCAGATACAAGCGTCAGTTTTGCTTTTTGCTGGAGTTCAGGGATCGTCAGAGCTCCGCAGTTGCACATTGTGGACTTCACCTTGCTTGTCGTCAGAAGGACATTGTCTTTCAGCATTCCGGCATAAGGTACATAGGAGTCAACACCCTCTTCAAAGGAAAGCTTTGAACCCTGTCCAAGATCATATCTCTGCCAGTTGCGTGCACGGTTGGAACCTTCGCCCCAGTATTCTTTTACATAGGAACCATTGACGAGTACTTTCGCACCGGGTGCTTCTTCCATTCTTGAGAAGTATCTTCCCAGCATGACAAAGTCAGCGCCCATTGCAAGAGCCAGTGCGATGTGATAGTCATAAACGATACCGCCGTCGGAGCAGATCGGGACATAGATGCCTGTTTCTTCAAAATACTTATCTCTTGCGGCAGCAACCTCAATTACCGCTGTAGCCTGTCCGCGTCCGATACCCTTTGTTTCACGGGTAATGCAGATACTTCCGCCGCCGATACCGATCTTGACGAAGTCAGCGCCTGCGTCCGCGAGGAAACGGAAGCCTTCTTCATCAACGACATTGCCGGCACCGATCTTGACGGAATCACCGTACTTTTCACGTACCCATTTCAATGTATTCGCCTGCCAGCATGTATATCCTTCACTGGAGTCGATGACCAGGCAGTCAACACCTGCTTCGACAAGTGCAGGTACACGTTCCTGATAGTCACGTGTATTGATGCCTGCGCCGACCATGAAGCGTTTTTCTTCGTCCAGCAGTTCATTTGGGTTTTCTTTGTGGGAATCATAGTCCTTGCGGAATACCAGGTACTGCAGATGATCATTTTCATCAACGATTGGCAGAGCGTTCAGCTTATGGTCCCAGATGATATCATTGCAGTCGCTCAGGGTATGTGTTGTATTGCCGACGATCAGGTGATCGCGCGGTGTCATGAAGTCCTTGGCCTTTGCGGTCAGTTCAAATCTGCTGACACGGTAGTCACGTGATGTAACGATACCGAGCAGCTTGCCGTTGGCTGTACCATCGTCTGTGACAGCCATTGTAGAATGTCCGGTCACTTTCAGAAGTTCAAGGATCTCTCCAAGTGTTGTTTCAGGTGTAATATTGGAATCACTGATAACGAATCCTGCTTTATAATTCTTTACTTTGGCAACCATAGCTGCCTGTGAGGCGATCGACTGCGATCCGAAGATGAACGACATGCCTCCTTCTTTGGCGAGCGCAATACCGAGCCTGTCTCCTGAAACAGACTGCATAACAGCACTGACCATCGGTATATTCAGAGTAATCGGTGACTTTTCACCCTTCTTGAAGCGTACAAGCGGTGTTTTCAATGATACATTGGCAGGAATGTTCTCCTCTCCTGTGTATCCCGGGATCAGAAGATATTCGCTGAATGTATGAGATGGTTCATTGAAATACTTGGCCATTTTCCGGACCCTCCTTTGGTTTTGGTTATTATAGGCAAAAACACAGTTAAAGTAAAGGCATTGTCGTGCTATAATTTTGCGAAGTGAGGTGGATTATGAAATTGAAGAACAGTTTCTTTTATACATTAAGAGAAGATGTACGTGATGAAGATTCCGTTTCCAGCAACCTGCTCGTTAGAGGCGGCTTCATCAAGAAGAGCTCAGCCGGTGTCTATATGATGATGCCGATGGGTGTCAAGGTACTGAACAGGATCGAAGCTGTCATCCGTGATGAAATGGATGCTACAGGAGCGCAGGAACTCGTCATGCCTGCCCTGATCCCGGAGGATGTATATGTTGCCAGCGGACGCCGTGAAGGATTCGGCAGCAGCATGTTCTCCCTGAAAGACAGAAAAGGCCAGGACTATGTACTTGGTCCTACACATGAAGAACTGTTTGCGTCAGCTGCGAAGATGAAGATCCGTTCCTATAAGGATATGCCCTTCGCGCTGTATCAGATGCAGACAAAATACCGTGATGAGCCCAGACCCAGATACGGTCTGATCAGAGTCCGTGAATTCGTTATGAAGGATTCCTATACATTCGACAAGGACGAAGCAGGACTTGATGAAGCATACCAGAAGCAGTTCAATGCTTATAAAAACATCATGGACAGACTGAAGCTCAACTACAGGATCGTTCGTGCTGATACAGGCGTCATGGGCGGACTTCTTTCCGAAGAATTCCAGGCGATCACAGCGATCGGTGAAGATATCCTTGTCCTGTGTGACTCCTGCGATCTTTCCAGCAATATTGAGGTTGCGCCTGCTGTTCCCGAAAAACCGGAGCCGACAGACGTCAGAGAGAGCGTGACGCTTGTAGAGACACCTCATTCCAGGACGATCGAAGAAGTAACGGATTTCCTGAAGAAAGACGCGCTCAGTTTCGTCAAGACACTGATCTACAGCGTCGATGGCAAGCCTTACGCAGTCATGGTCAGAGGAGACCGTGATGTCAACGAGACAAAGCTCAGGAAGCTCCTGAATGCTTCAGAAGTCGAACTGGCAGAGCCTGAGATGGTCATGGCAGCTACCGGTGCTGAAGTAGGCTTCGCAGGCCCGATCGGCATCAAATGCCCTCTTGTAGCTGATACGGAAGTTACATACATGCAGAACTTCATTATCGGCGCAAACAAGACCGGTTATCACTACACGGGTGTCAACCAGGAAGACATCAAGCCTGATTTCATCGGTGATGTCAGAAATATCAGTGAAGGCGATATCTGTCCTGTCTGCGGCGGACGCATCCACTTCGCGCACGGTATTGAAGTCGGCAATACATTCAAGCTCGGTACAAAATACAGCAAGGCTATGGGCCTGCAGTATCTTGACCAGAACAACAAGCTCCAGGATGTATGGATGGGTTCCTACGGTATCGGACCGGCACGTGCAATGGCTGCCCTTGTTGAACAGAACGCAGATGAGAACGGCATTAACTGGCCTGCTCATATCGCGCCATTCCAGTGCGCAGTCGTTGTGATCTCCATGAAGGATGAGGTCCAGGCACAGCTCGGTGACCAGCTCCATGACGCACTGCTGAAGGCAGGCATCGATACAGTCCTTGATGACCGTGATGAACGTCCGGGAGTCAAGTTCAAGGATATGGAACTGATCGGTGTTCCGTTCAGGATCACTGTCGGCAGAAAAGCAAAAGACGGTATCGTTGAGATCAAGCCGCGTGTCGGTGACAGCATCGAAGTGTCAGTCGATGAAGCGGTTGCTGAGATCCAAAAGCTTCTGGAATCTGCGAAATAAGCGAAAGAAAACAGGGAAATTCATCTTAGGTGAACTTCCCTTTTTGAATACTTGGGACCTGTTATGATCAGTGGAATATATTCGGTGTTCCGATCATATCAGGATCGACATAGAACTGCCACTTTCTTCCATAGAAGTTAAACGTCTGATTTCCTGACTGCGGCTGTCCGTTCTTCAGCCAGACCATCTCGCCGACCGAACTTAACGGAATGATATACACACCGTTCAAACCCTTGCCTGTGGTTCTGTCATAAATTCCAAGAAGCCTGTTTTCATTGAATTTTAATGTCACTTCAATTTGCTGTATATCATATTCAACATACTTATTAATATAAGTATCGACTGAAAATGTGCCATGATATTCCTGATATGCAGTGATCACATATGTCTTTTTCCCTACACGATAGAACCCGCCGCATACATCCAGGATCACACCGAACCTGTTGGACCTCATATTGCCTGATATTACATCGCCGAGGTATGATTCGTATCCGAAATAAATCGTTACATATCTGTTCGTATTCACTGCAGTGCTTCCGTCATTGTTCAGCATGACATAAAGACCAACGCCGTAAGTTTCTGCATGTGCAGCAAGCTCGTTCAGGGTCTTCTGATCAGCTGCCGGCAGTGATGACCAGTCATTGATCTCGATGACGCCGCTCTGCTGCTCCAGGATCAGACCTTCCTGCATGACGTAATACTTCTTGCCGATCTTGACCAGGGATATTCCCGGAGTGGTGTAGACTTTTCTTCCGTCTTTTTCGACATTGAGTGTATATCTGTTCGGATCGCTGTCAGTATTGAAATTGAATCCGCTGACGATACCGGTCTTCGGCAGGCCTTTGCTGTCGAGTACATAACCGTTCAGACCGCTTGAGATATATCTCTGGCACATGTAGCTGTCGCTGATATCCCAGAGTCCGAAACTGATGCTTTCCCCGGAAGCCGGTTTATTCGTATCCGTATACACGATCTTTGCAAGAGAACCGTCTTTATTCCATAAAGCTGTCAGTTTTTTATTGTTTGTACTGTCGATGAAGATTTCTGCATATCCTCCCCACTCATTTTCCATATATTCAGGCAGACGGACCTGTTTGCCGGTACCCATGATAGGCGTGTCCTGTTTGCCGTATTCATTGTAGTAATACCACTTGGAGCCGCTCTTACGGAGCTGGTTCACGACCTTATAGCCTGTCTGAGTATCGAAGTAGTAATAGATACCGTCTACTTTCGTTCTTCCGGATGCCAGTGCCCCAGACTTCAGGATATATCTGCTCTTGGCGGCATCTTCCCAATGCGCGGAAGGATCTGTCGTTCCGTCAGGACCGAGCTTGAGAAGCTTCTTGCTGATCAGTGCTTCCGTATCATGAATGAGCATGCCTTCTGATGTGAAATACAGCGTTCTGGAAGCCGGTGTCGTATTGACACGCTTTTCACCGTTTGCGAAATAGTCGGCTTCATCAGCGAGTGATATCTTTCCGTCAAACAGCTGCGGTACAGGAACGGTGTTCTTGCCGGTGACCGCATGGCCGTCTTTCGGTGAGAAGTACATATAGATATCATCATAGTTAACAGCATTTGGATATTCAAATATGTAGTCGGTAATATCGATGACTAATGCATGTTCGAAATGGACCCAGCCGGTAACCATAAGCCCAATATTATCAAAGTAATATGTTTTCCCGTTGATCCTGAAGAGTACTGTACGGGATGTGCCGTCCAGATTCAACGGATCACTGTAAATTCTGTTAACCGCTCCATAAGGCGCTGCAGCTAAATACCATGTATTTGAACCATGTTTTACAAAACCTGTTTTGATCGAACCGTCTTTATTCATGTAGACCGGCGAATCATACTGGGATCCCTGCCAGCCGGCTGTATATGCTTTCCCGGTACCCGGTTTGAGTGTCTTGCCGGGAATAACAAATCCATCGTAGTTTTTTCCGGTATCAAATGTGAGCCATGACTTGCCATTGGCGTAATTGCCAAAATATTTAACATCGTACTCATAGATCATGCTGCTGTTTCCGGCTGCGAATCCGTTTTCATCAAGCCATACTTTGTACTGACCGAAAGAACCGTCATTGACAGTCGCAAATGTCTTCTTATAAAGAACACCGTTTTTACCGGGCAGAACATATCCTTTAACATTTTGATTCTGATCCCATGCATAGACCGGTTCGGGAACGGTTATCTGAACATTGCCGTTTAAATCAACGACGTATGTCTTTCCTTTGACATTCACACACAGTCCATATGAGGAATCCGGCGACCGTACGATATTTCCGTTCGCGTCCACAATCATTGTATGTTTATCAGTAGTGCTTAAGCTGTATCGTACGTCTGCGATCCCTTCAGTGACAAGATCACCCTTATCATCAAGCATGCCGAGGGGGTTCATTGAACTGTCATACAGCAGCAGTGATGTCAGCTGATTGTCATGGGAATCATAATAGTAATACCCTTCTGTCGGTTTCTTGATATTCTTCAGCATAAAATAGACAGTACTTATCGAATATGCCTCATCGTAGAAATAGTATAAAGACGGATATGTCGTATTTGCCATTTCCAGCCAGCCGTTGGTACCGAAGTAATACATTTTGCCATCTACTGCCTGCCATGTATCGGTTACAGGTTTTCCGTCATCTCCGGCATAAACATAATGTGTATCATACCCGCCGCCGTTGGGCTGCGCGATCCTGACAAGTTTGTTGAAGACGATCGCACCGTTCGCGTCAATGATCCTTCCGTCCAAAGGATTCTTTCCGTACTTTTCCGGATACTTCTCAAACAGGTTTGCTAATGTCTGTACACTTACATAGTAATCATAACCATCTGCAGAACAGAAATCAGGATACTTGGAGATATCGGAATAATAGGACTTTCCGCCAACAGTAAATGTTCCGATCTTCATTCTTCCATGCTGATTCGGATCAAAATACATTTTTTCCAGAGCACCCTTGGCAGTTGTATTCCAGACAAATCCTGTCTTGGTACTGTAATGGAGATACAGCCAGCCGGTATAGAAGGCGCCGTCTTTCACCCAGTAATACTCACTGGAACTGTTGATCCGGTACAGGCCATCCCGTTCTGTGATCTTCAGTGTTTCCTTTGTAGGTACAAAGATGCCGTATGTAATCTGACCGTAGTTATCGATATAAGTCGTTCCTTTGCCGTTCTGCGCGGGAACAAACGAATCCATCATCAAATATCCGTAGTCCGGATGAAAATAATGCCATCCTTCGTCTTTCGTGTTCACCCATCCGGTCTGAACGACACCGTTTTTATTAAGATACACAGGATATGTATCGAGCTGTTCATGCTCGACCATGATCCATCCTTCTTCAGAATATCCGTCGCTTCCCTGTTTCAGTTTCAGGCCTCTTCCGGCATTGAAAACATACAGTTTGCCGTCGATCTTCTTCACTGTATCAGGAAGGCTGTTCCACGGATCACCGGTCACTACTTTCTTTGTTGAAGGATCAATATAATAGATATATTCATAAGACGGATTAATGGGTGCTTTGAATACATTTTTACCCGTCGTATATTGATCTGTCATCCTATCGTAACGGAGCCATCCTGTGACGTTTTTGCCGTTCACAAAGTATTCACTGTTTTTCGTAGCTCCGCCGGCAAGGCTGTCTGTGACTCCGTTGATATTGATGGTCACAGATGCACTCTTTCCAAACATAGTTGTCGCGGTCACTTTATGTGAACCGGGCTCCCATCCTCTTACAACAGCGTGCGCTGTTCCATCCGACATGACAGATCCTAAATATACGGGTTCAGCACCGGATGTTGATGGATGAGCAGGATCGGTCAGGAAAGTAAGATTTTTACCGTCTGAATTAAAGCAGACCGGCAATCCCGTTAAAGCACTGTGCGGTTCAGCGATTCTGAAAACAACATCTACAAGATGACTGGAAGCAGTCTGCTTTCCTAATGTAAATTCAAATGTACTGTATTCTTTCCCGTCATAAAGAACCTTCATGTCAGCTTTTCCCGATGCCAGCGGGAAAATGACCGCAGTCAATGTAAAGCTTACTGTGGGATCAGCTTTGCTGGTGATGATGATCTTTGGTTCAAACTGCGGTTCTCCAGGTTTCGGAACACTGACTACAGTTACTTTGCCGTTGGCATCAACTGTGAGCTGTTTTGTATTTGAGGAAGTAAATGTCACACGTCTGTCCAGATCATCAACACGCTGATCGGGATCAGTTTCACTGTCGTATTCATTGCCGAACCAGTATTTGATCTGTGCTGTCTGGCCTTTATAGTACAGATAAGAGCTGCCATTGCCTGTTTCAATTTCCGCATGAAGCTCTTTGGGTTTGATGTCCTGCATGATATCGACATGGACTGTGCTGCTGTTGGAGAAGATATTCTTTCCTATCACAGAACCGCCGCCATGTACCTTCCATGACAGATCAAATGGACCATAAGGAAAGTCTTTGTAAGTACCGGTTCCGCTGTACGCGTTCGGATCACCAAGTTCAAGCCTGTAAATGCCATCTGATGAATAAGACTTCACTGCACTCAGCGTGCGTCTTGTCCAATCAGGATGATCTTCTGTGGCATAAAGCCATACTGTGCTTTCGCTCAGACCGGGATTGATAAAGTATTCTTTGGAAGTAAGCGGTGAAATATCAATATCGATATATCCATACTCAGTACCTTTATAATTTCCGGTACCGACAACTTTCGGCGCATCAAAAACAACAAGTTTATAATAGTCTTCTGATGCTAATAGATCACCTAATGTATATAAACCGATGCGGAGTTCATATTCACCTGCAGGGAGTTCAAATTTCACATAACGCGTATGTGTTCCGGAACCGGGATTTTCAACGTGGTCAACAAACCATGTTTTGCCGTCACGGACCGCAAGAAGATACACATTCTGTAAACTGTAATCCAGTTTGTACTGGACCATAAACGTCCCATCATCCATTGAGCTGTCATACTGTACAGAAGAAAAATACAGCCAGTTGTCATAAACATCAGGTACAGCATTGATCTGATATCCTACGCTGATATCCGGTTCTTCATATTCCTCAGCATCCCCGATCTCTCCGGGTTCTTCAGAAGGTTCCGGTACTTCCTCTGCCTTGAGAAATGTAACGGTATAGCCGTTAACTTCAATGCCGTCTGTTTCCCCCGTCTGTTCTTCAATCGTAATGTCAAAAGACAGTTCCGCAGATGCAAATTCATCGTTGCCGGCAAAGGTTAATGAAACAGGATATGATCCGGGAATAAAACCGGAAAGCGGCAGACGCAGAACATAGCTGCCATCTTCCCCTGCTTCAGTTTCATATGTTTCACCGTTGACGAGAACAGTCAGCGGAAGCGAAAAGCCTTCGCTCGCGGACAGCGATAATACCAGATCTTCCCCATCGATCACCAGCTCATCAGCCGGATACAGGAAAACAGGTTTCAGTTCTGCCTCTTCAATGATCTCCGGTTCTGCAGGTTCCTCAGGTTCATCTGATCCCTGTTCTGTTTCTTCCGTGAGCGCTGTTAATTCCGGTTCTTCTTCTGTCGTCTCCTGAATACTGACAGTCTCTTCGACCTCTTCTGTTGTATCTTCTGTAGGAATTGCGGTTTCTTCGGGGAAGTTTTCTTCCGCGAAGACTGGTGTAGGTAGACCGGCCATACATGTCTGTACAGCCAGGATGACTGCAAGGACCTGTTTCGAGAATCTGCTCATCTCCGTCATGCCTCCTGCATCTGATCTGCTGATCACTGATATATTGAATGATTAAAAAAGTAACTATTAACGTAATCATAACAGATTGACCGACTGACATGAATAACCGTGTCTGATCAATCAGTAATCTGCCTGAATAAACACTATATTTTGATGAAAAATATACAAAACACTTTCTGTTCTAAATAACTGTTCAATAGGTGTTCTTTTTACAGTGTTTCTTTACGGCTTTCCCGCACCGGATCAATCATATTTGTTTACTGGTTGTCCTGTATAAACAGATCAGAGTCCTGTCAGGCATTCTGTTTATATTAAGCCGAAACATGATCAGATAGACAAATCGAAGATGTGTGACAAAAAGAACGGAGGATTATATAACATGGTGGTATAATAGCGCGGAAAAGAGAGGTATTCCATGCTTGGTACACTGCTGGCAATACCTGTATCAGTCGGACTGCTGGTATGGATATTGCGGATGAAAAGGTTTGATCCGTTTCCGAAATTTACATTGTTAAAGCTCCTGATCGCAGGATTTGCGGCTGTCATTTTATCCGGGATCCTGACGATTATTGGAGCTGTTATCAATCTGCTGATCCAGATCGGTCCTGAGCAGCTGGAACTGATGAAAGATGCCGAAAGCGCAGCACAGGTCCTCCAGCAGATCGTTAATACATCGCGTGAACTTACAGTGCAGTCTTTATTGCTGGGATTTGCCCGCACATTCGTTCTGATCGGTCTTGTTGAGGAATTGCTGAAGTTCCTGTTTACGAGGATCGTTATGAGAAAAAAAGGTGTTGTGAATACCTGGATGGATGCGTTGCTGTGTTTCGCGATCACTGCTGTCAGCTTCCAGATGATCGAAGATGTTCAGTTTTCTTCCGGAAGTATTCTGACGGTGATCTTCAGGGCATTGTCCCCCTTCCACTTTACATTTGCGGTGATCATGGGATATTTCTACGGCCTTGGCAAAGTCAGAGGAAACGGACTCTATACGATTGCTGCGATCGTTGTTCCGGCGTTTATCCATACAATGTATGATTTTTCGATCAATCTGCTGAACCGCAGCGATCAGTTCTTCAGCCTGACGCTGGTTATGCACATTCTCATGTTTATCCTGACGGTGATCATGATCCTGAAGCTCAGGAAATGGCACAGAGAAGGAACACTGGATATTTATATTTACTGAACCGGTTTGAGACGGCATCACTGATCTGATGCCGTTTTTTTGATGCATCAACGAAAAAAGCCGCTCAGTTTTTTGAAGCTGAGCAGCTTTCATGTTTCAGGGATTACTTCAGGATATTGAAGCGTGTTCTCGGAGTGTAGCTTGTGTGCAGGAGTTCTTCTGCCAGCTCACTGCCCGGTTCTCCAAGGTAGTTGTTGTAAAGATCCTGGATCTGAGGGTTATCGGAAGATACACGCAGCTCTTTGATCTGGTCTTCATCATAGAGCGCCTTCATACGAAGCTTCTTGTAATCATATCCGATCTTGCCGTTCTTGATCTTGCTGGATACGATCGGCTGTCCGCCGCCGTTGATGCATCCGCCAGGGCAGCCCATGATCTCGATGAATGTGTACTTGCTTGTTCCTGCTTTGACTTCTTCCAGGAGAGGCTTTGCAGCTGACATACTGGAAGCGATCGCGATCCAGAGCTTTGTACCATTGAGATCGACTTCAGCTTCTTTGACACCAGCCATACCACGGCATACTTCGAAGTCTACCGGATCAAGCTTTTTGCCTTCCAGCTTCTGCTTGACTGTTCTCAGAGCAGCTTCCATAACGCCGCCTGAAGCACCGAAGATAACGCCGGCACCTGTATAGTCACCAAGCAGTGAAGGATCGAATTCTTCATCAGGCAGCTCTGTGAAGTCGATGCCATAGAGTTTGATCAGACGTGCAAGTTCTCTTGTTGTCAGAACAGCGTCTACGTCTACATAATCCGTTGTCTTGCATTCAGGTCTGACGATCTCAGCCTTCTTAGCGATACAAGGCATGATGGATACAACATAGATATCCTTCGGATCAATGTTCATATGCTCTGCCCAGTAAGACTTAACAACAGCACCGAACATCATGTGCGGGCTCTTTGCGGAGGACAGATGAGGAAGCAGTTCAGGATATTCGAATTCGATGTAACGGATCCAGCCCGGTGAACAGGATGTGAACATCGGAAGTGTTCCGCCGTGTGTCAGTCTTTCAAGGAGTTCGTTTCCTTCTTCCATGATCGTCAGGTCAGCAGCGAAGTTTGTATCATAGACACGGTCGAATCCGCATCTTCTCAGTGCAGCGACCATCTTGCCTGTTACACGGCTGCCGATCGGCATGCCGAATTCTTCACCGAGCGCAGCTCTGACAGCAGGAGCGGTCTGAACAACGACGACCTTGTTCGGGTCATTCAGTGCTTTGACAACATCGTTGACTGCTTCTTTTTCAGTAAGAGCGCCTACAGGGCAGTTAATGACGCATTGACCGCACTGCATGCAGTTGACATCATTGAAACTGACATTGTAGATCGGTGCAACGATCGTCTGGAATCCGCGGTTTTCAAGTCCGAGGATACCGAGTCCCTGTACCTTTTTGCATGTTTCAACGCAGCGTCCGCAGAGAACACACTTGGATGTATCTCTGACGATACCTGTGCTGAAATCATCAAATGTTGCGGGTGTATGTTCACCTTCGAATTTGTTTTCACGGATGTTCAGTTCTTCGCACAGTTTCTGCAGTTCGCAATTCTGGTTGCGTTTGCAGGAAAGGCAGTTTTTGTTGTGGTTGGACATGATCAGTTCAACAGTGTTGCGGCGTCCCTTAAGCGCGCGGTCACTGTTTGTGAAGACTTCCATACCTTCACTGACCGGTGTCGTGCATGCGGACAGCAGAGCTCTGCCGTTCTTTACTTCAACCAGGCAGACACGGCATGCGCCTGATTTGTTAATGTCTTTGAGATAGCAGAGTGTAGGAATATGAATTCCGGCACGCTGCGCAGCCTGCAGAACGGTATCACCCTTCTCTGCAGTTACATTGATATTGTTAATCTTCAAATGTACTTCTGTCATTTTGTCGTGCCCCTTCCTTTAACCTCTAATAACTGCACCGAATCGGCAAGCATTCATACAGCTTCCGCACTTGATGCACTTGGATTCATCGATGACGTAAGGCTCTTTGCCGGGTACGCCGCTGATCGCTCCAACAGGGCACTGTCTAGCGCACATGGAGCACTTACGGCACTTGTCAGGATCGATCTTGTATGTGAGCAGATCCTTACATACGCCTGCAGGACATTTCTTATCAACGATATGTGCAACGTATTCATCACGGAAATGATGCAGTGTGGAAAGGATCGGGTTAGCTGCTGTCTGACCAAGTCCGCAAAGAGCAGTATCTTTGATCTCATAGCAGAGCTGTTCCATTTCGTCCAGCATTTCCATTGTGCCTTCACCCTTGGTGATCTTTGTCAGCATTTCAAGCAGACGCTTTGTACCGACACGGCACGGTGTGCACTTACCGCATGATTCATCGACGATGAATTCCATGTAGAAACGGGCAACGTCGACCATACAGTTGTCTTCATCGAGAACGATCATACCGCCTGAACCCATCATGGAGCCCGCAGCGATCAGTGTATCGTAGTCGATCGGTGTATCGAGTTCTCTCTCTGTCAGACAGCCGCCGCTGGGACCGCCGGTCTGTACAGCCTTGAATGACTTGTTGTTCGGGCAGCCGCCGCCGATCTCATAAATGATCTCACGCAGTGTTGTACCCATCGGGATCTCGACCAGACCTGTATTCTTGATCTTTCCGCCGAGTGCGAATACTTTCGTACCCTTGGATTTTTCTGTACCGATGGAGGAATACCATTCAGCACCGTTCAGAAGGATCTGCGGAACGTTAGCCAGTGTTTCAACGTTGTTGATGCTGGTAGGCTTGCCCCATACACCGGATACTGCAGGGAACGGCGGTTTCGGATTCGGCATACCGCGCTTGCCTTCGATGGATGCGATCAGAGCTGTTTCTTCACCGCATACGAATGCGCCGGCACCGAGTCTGATCTCGATATCGAAATCAAAGCCTGAACCGAAGATGTTCTTGCCGAGGAGTCCGAGTTCTTTTGCCTGCTTGATCGCGACCTTCAGTCTGTGGACTGCGATCGGATATTCAGCACGGATATAGATATAACCGAGGTGAGCACCTACAGCATAAGCCATGATAGCCATACCTTCGATGATCGCATTCGGGTCACCTTCCAGAATGGAACGGTCCATGAATGCACCCGGGTCGCCTTCATCGGCGTTGCAGATGACGTATTTTTCATCACCGGGCTGGTCTTTTTCAAACTGCCATTTTACACCGGTCGGGAAACCAGCGCCG
The DNA here is from genome assembly GCA_017421125.1 of Solobacterium sp. Classification (GTDB taxonomy): domain Bacteria; phylum Bacillota_I; class Bacilli_A; order Erysipelotrichales; family Erysipelotrichaceae; genus Bulleidia. Next base: position 6,771 of record JAFOMZ010000189.1, on the reverse strand, counting down.
CCGCGTCCTCTCAAGCCGGATTTCTTCATTTCGTCGATTACTTCCTGAGGCGTCATTTCAGTCAGTACTTTACCAAGAGCAGAATAGCCGTCCATTGCGATATATTCGGAAATATCTTCCGGATTGATCTTACCGCAGTTTCTCAGAGCGATACGCTGCTGTTTCTCATAGAACTTGATCTTGTCGATATCGACGATCTTTTCGCCTGTCTTCAGATCTTCATCACTGAGTTCGAGATCTTTGACGACACGGCCTTTATAGATGTGCTCAGCGACGATACGCTCAGCATCTTCAGGCTTTACATGGCTGTAGAAGATCTTATCAGGATAAACAGCTACGATCGGGCCCTTCTGGCAGAGACCGAAGCATCCGGTCTTGACTACTTTGACTTCGTTTTCAAGTCCGTACTTCTTTAACGCTTCTTCAAAATTTTCAACGATCTGCGCCGAGTTGCTGGCACTGCAGCCCGTACCGGCACAGGTTAATATGTTCATGCGATACATGAATTATGCCTCCCTTTTAGCAGCATCTACGGTATATTCGTCAACGATCTGACCTTTTCCGATGTGCTCAGCTAAAATCTTGTCGGCCTTTTCAGGTGTTACATGAACGTAAGTCGTATGAGATCCGTCCTTCCCGTAAACCTCAACGATCGGTTCATAAACACACATACCGATGCATCCTGTCTGGGTAACAACACAGTTATAGTCTTTATCTGCTGTCTCTTCGACAAGACGATTCAGCACCGGACGCGCACCGGCAGCGATTCCGCATGTTGCCATACCGACAACAACTCTGTAATCTTTTCCGCCTTCACGCATCTCAACTTTTTTAAGTGCTTCTTCACGCATTCTTTTCAGATCTTCCAGGCTCTTCATTGTAAGTCCTCCTTCACATGTTCAATCCCTTCATTAATATAATCCTTCACCCACAGAAGTATTTCCGGCTCAAGCAGACTGACGCCGTCCAGCATGGCTTTTACTTCATCGGACTGAAAGATAAAATCTGACTTGTCATTTGAATATTTCAGAACATAGCTGATATTTTCATCAGCCTGTATGCAGTACATCATCATTTCACCGATATTTCCCAGAGGCGGTGTATCGATCCAGTCTCTCTGAAGTTCGGCGGTGATGAGGGTTCCCGTGCCGGGCCGGCTGTTGATCTCAAAGCGGCCGTTGCACATATCCGTGAGTCCCTTGAAGAAAGCGACCCCCATACCCACTTTTCTTGTTTTTCTTGTAGTTGTGAACGGATCCGTGACTTTTGCGACAAACTCTTCCGTCATGCCCTTTCCGTCATCTTCCAGATGTACCTGGATCAGGTTTTCTTTTTCGGATTCCGTTATTGTCAGATAGATGTGCGATGCGCCAGCATGGATACTGTTCATCAGCAGTTCCAGGATCTGCATCGCAAGGTCTTCCATCATTGCAAATCACCCCACAGTCGTGCAACCGTATCTTCGGAGATCTCATTGACGGCTTCTGATATGTCGATCAGATTGTGCGCATCAGAATCGATCAGCCATTCCGTTTCATTTTCCTTGATCCACGGATTGCGTGCGATCACTTCCTTGATCTGTTCCGGACGTTTGATCTCAAGGCCGTCATACGGCAGGTCCGGCGGAATGAATCCAAGCTGTGTCGTTACGGAATTCTTTCGGTCAACGACATGTGCGAGTATTGCTTTTCCGCCTGTCCGGTGTATCTCCTCCACACATTCATCCAGTGTAGCGGTCAGAGATACGATCAGAAGCTGCGGTTCTTTTCCGATGATCTCATCGTTTGCGTTCATGATCAGCTGGTTTCCGAAATAGTTTTCATCATTCGGAATTCCCGGCATATGCGCATCGATCCATGGCTGCAGTGACAGAGCGGCTTCCAGCCTTCTGTACAGCGCAAGCACATGAACTTCTTCACTGCTTTCCAGTTCTGTTCCGAATAACATGCCGATACCGATATTACGGGCGGCTTCTGCACAGGCAGGCAGCTGTTTCGTGGAGTTGTGATCCGTCACTGCGATCAGATCCAGTCCTTTGATCAGTGCCATGTTGCAGATGTTGTTCGGAGTCATTTCGTTTTCAGCACAGGGTGACAGACAGCTGTGCATATGCAGATCATAGAACATCAGACACCCAGCTCGATCAGTTTTCTGGCTGTTTCAAATACAGGCAGATCACTTTCGATCAGAACCAGATCTTCATCTTCTGCCCTGGAGATCACATTCTCGGGGAAATGAGCCCCTTCAGCAAGTATCACACAGGAGAATTCTCTCAGCACGGCTACGGCGATCACATTGATATGACTCTGTACCGTGATCCATGCTTGATCCGGCTGTCCTTTGCCCATGACCCAGCTCAACAGGTCGCTGCAGTATGCGCCGTTGATCTCCTTCGTGACATCAGCATCTTTTGTGACAGGCTTCCATCCTGTCTGTTCAATCAGCTGTTGGATTGTCATCGGATCCTCCTTTGATAGCCGCAAGTACACGGCAATCACTTACGTTTTTCCTGCCTTTGGCGATCTCCTCAGCCATGATCCTGCATGTCTGCATTCCGCATGCACTGCAGTCATAACCGGGAAGATGTTCCAGTACTTCATTTACACGGTTGAAATACTGCATTTTTTCTTTGAACGAGCGTCCGTCTTTCCGTTCATTGATCACTGTACCGTACAGATCTTCCAGAGGCAGGTCTGTTACAGGCAGTCTGCGTTTACCGGTCAGTTCATCAATGTTGTTGCGGTTCAGATAGCTGTTGCCCCAGAGCAGATGTCCGCCAATGCACCCATTGAAGCAAGGGAACAGATACAGCAGCTTGAACGTATCCAGAAGTCCGAATTCCTCCATGTTCAGGATACTGTTGATCTTGTCGTACCCGTCTGCGATCAGGTAATCCGGACGCTGCATCATAACAGCCGGATTGCATGACTGCAGACCTTCCCTGCAGAGCGTAACATCGATCTTCCCCTTCTTCATGTTCTTTTTGATCTTGGGGAATATATCGACCAGTGCGACAGCATGATCGGTCTCGTAATGCTGTCCGCCATACGGGTATTTCGCAAGTGTAAGCTTGGACTCACACTCACAGAACAGGAATATTCCGATCTTGTCTCCGTCCGGACGCTGTCTGATCTGTCTGGCCATGATCTCGCTTGGATAGTTGAGCGGGATCATGTGTTCCATCAGCATCGGGTATGTCGTTTCAACCAGACGGTTGACGACCGGGCAGAATGAGGCAATGCCGCCTCCTTCGCTCATTTCCGATGCGATGCGCCATGTTTCTTCCATCAGCTGGCCTTCCAGCGGTGAAAGGTCAACAACCTCATCAAATCCGAGTGATTTGATCGCGTAAAACAATTCTTCTGCTTCTTCAATGCTCGCGCAGCTGCTGCTGAGTGAGCTTGGAAGCATACATACGGTATAGTCGTAGCTTGCAATATCATCCAACGTACTGCCCTGGGCGATGAGTCCCCTGCTGTGGCATGCTCTGATGCATTGCCCGCAGTTGATGCAGCGCTCCTGGTTGACATGGATCCGGCTCTTTTCCATTGTCAATGCAGATGTCGGACATGCTTTCACGCATTTCAGGCACTTGACGCACCTGGATAATGTGTACGTTACAGCAGATTTCCTGTTCATTCTTCTACCCTGAATGTAAGGAAGATACTTGTACCGGCCGGAGATGATTCAATTGTGAATTCATCTGATACACGTTTGATGTTCGGAAGGCCCATGCCCGCTCCGAATCCGAGTTCTCTCGCCTTTTTGCTGGCAGTTGACCATCCGGGAGTCATTGCTTTTTCAAGATCCGGAATGCCAGGGCCGTTATCCTGGAAGATCAGATGGATCATGCCATCTTCCGTTACATCAAGATAAACGACACCGCCCCAGGCATGGATGATCATGTTGATCTCTGCCTCATAGGCTGCCACTGCGATCCGACGCATGACTTTCGGATCAACTCCAACCTGTTTCAGAGTGGATTTGATCTGGCTGGATGCCATACCGGCATTTGCATAATCGTCACGCTCAACGTGGAATTCCTTCTGAAGAATCTTATTCATGATATTGAACCTAAACCCTGTCCATAAAGGATACCGCATGTTTCATACATCGTATATGTTGTAGTAAACAGGTTGATATCCATACTCTGAGCCATCATCAGATCAGCCCCGGCCAGTTTTTTTCCGCGGACAAACAGTACTGTTTCAAGATCCAGCATTTCAGCAGTGCGCAATACCTGGGCATTGCACAGACCGGTGATCAGAATCGTGTGCTCAAATTCGTCCTGAATCAATGCCAATGCGTCTGACATCAGGTCACTGGCGAACGCAGCTTTATAGTCTTTTGTCAGACGTTCTTCATTACTGACCACCAGGGGTTCGGCATGTACTGCCCTGATGATGTCGCTGCACAGCATGATCAGGCCTGTCCTGTAACTTCAGTACTCTTGATCTGAGCGATCTCTTTTTCGAGCTTTGCAGGTGTGCAGCTGCCGATAACTTTGCCGTCAATGACGACTACCGGAGCAAGTCCGCATGCACCAAGGCATCTTGTTGCATCGAGAGAGAATAAACCGTCATCACTCGTTTTGTTGATCTGGGCACCTGTCAGTTCGATCGTACGGTCGATCAGAGCCTGGCTTCCCTTAACATAGCAGGCTGTACCGAGACATACGTTGACGACGTGCTTCCCTTTCGGGTTTGTTGTGAACTGGGCATAGAAATTGACAACGCCGAACACTTCGGCAGGACTGGTTCCCGTTGCTTCAGCAATCTTGATCATTGCTTCAAACGGAATGTAACCAAAGAAGTCCTGGACCTCATGCAGCATGACAATCACGGGACCCGGCTCATCTTTATGAGCCGCAACGATCTCGTCCAGTTTCATGAGTGATGCTAAATTCAGTTTCTCCATCTTTGTTCCTCCTTCTTTCTGTATAAGATCAGCAGATCAAACAGCTGATCCAAAAGAATCGATATGATAATAATGACTGCCGTCCAGGCAATCAGTCTGTCGGTCTGAAGATACAGTCTGGCATAAGACATCTGTCTTCCGATGCCAACCCTGACCTGACCGATCACTTCAGCCATAACGCCGACTTTAAAGCCCATGGAAGCAGCTGTTTTTCCGGTCGTCAGGATCTCTGTCAGGATCAGAGGCATCGTCCTGTATCTCAGTTTTCCGAAGAACGATTCACGGTAGATCAGTCCGACATCCTTCAGAGAACTGTCCTCCTGATCCATCGCATTGATAAAGCTGTTATAGAAAACAGGGAATAAAATCATAAAACTGACTGCAGAGACCGCTCCTTCCGAACCTAACCAGATGATCGCGATGATGATGTAGCTCGCATTCGGGATCGTCTTGGTCAGTACGTGGATCGGCGTGAAGATAGACCGCATCACGGGACTGTAGTCAGATAAAATGCTGAATATCATGGCACATACCATTGAGATCAGAAATCCCTTCGCAACACGCAGCGTCGTCATCAGGACGGAAGTATACAGTACTTCGGATCTGAGCAGTCCGAGCAAGTAACTGCCGACCTGCGCCGGATATGGAATCAGGATATCATTTCCAACAGCAGCAGCCATCAGGTGCCACAGAAAGATCAGTATGATGACTGTAATCAAGCCGCTTTTCTTTGCCATACAACCCCTCTGCCACTCGTTGACATTATATCATGTTAACTGCAAGTTCAATCTTGTTCAACAGGATATTTTGAAAAAACCCTGATCCCGTCAGGGTTTTTATATCTTATTTGATAACAGCTGCTTCGCTGCTCTCAATACCGAACAGACCGAGGAATTTATCAAGATCTTCTACACATTCAGAAGCCTTGACGATCTGTACACCCATTCTGTCCCAGACCTTGCCAACGATCGCAGAATTCGGAACGCCGAGTGTTTCCGCGCCTACAGCATCGATATCGGCAATAACGCCTGCTTTATCGCTGGCAGCTGCTTCTTCAGCATAAGCTGTCATTTCTGCGATCATAGCATCATACATGTCCTTGTTTTCTTCATAGTCTGATGAACGTACATACAGACCTGCCTGAGGATAACCGCCTCCCCATGTTTCCTGAAGGTCAACAACGATCTTGAATTCCTTGCCGGAATCCTTTGCCTTTGCGATGGTTGCTGTAGCAGCCGGTTCAGCAACCAGAGCACCGTTTGCCTTATCGGAAAGCAGAGCTGCCTGTGCGTCAGTAACGGAATCATACCAAGTTACCTTTGCGGCAGGTTCCGGATAGAGTGACTTGAAGACAAGTCCGCCTACTGCGCTTTCGCCGAACAGAGCAAGTTCTGCATCAGCATTGTCAATGATATTCTCATCATCAGCAACGATATACATGTTGCCCCATGTTACGACAGCCAGCATTCTGTAGTCTGTCTTTCCGGCAGCAGCGAGTTTTACACCCAGGTTTGTCGGAGCTACGATAACATCGAACTCAGGCTCGGGATTGACCAGAGCAGCCTGGAGGTTTTCCGGACCGTTAACGATCTGTGCGTTTGTGTTGTTCTTGAGTACCGGCAGCAATGACAGTGCGGGTGCACCCATCGGAGCGATGATCTTCAGTTCACTGAAGTCATATGCTGTTTCTTCCGGAGCTGCAGTTTCAACAGGTTCTGCTGTAGCTTCAGCAGTAGCCTCAGGTGTTGCTGCAGCTGTTTCTGCAGGTGCCTGAGCACCATTAGAACATCCTGCAAGCAGCAGCGCACTTAATACAATAGCGCTGAATTTTTTCATTTCTTTCCTCCTGAGCAG
>JAFOMZ010000188.1 GCA_017421125.1 Solobacterium sp. | reverse complement strand
CCTGTACTGTTGCTGAGGGCATCCCCGTAAATATACTCGAGATCCAGGTAATTGCCTGTCTTCAGGAAATGACGCAGTCCCATATATTCCCTGCGGAATGAGTAATCCATATAAAACCTGTAATTGCGGTGTTTCTGTCCTGCCAGGAAGGACACGACATTCGCGCTTCCCGCGGACACACCGATCATCAGGTCAAACGAAATGTGTTTTTCCAGACACTGATCAAGCACAGCCGCGCCGTATATTCCGCGCAGACCGCCGCCTACATCAACATATCCGATCATAATTCCTCCTGTTTTTCTACAGTATGAAACCGGCTTCCGCCGGTCTGTTATGCTGTCTGTCTGATCTTCTGCCTTCTGACTTTTCTGCCCTTTGATTTCTGGAACCTGTGATAGAACTTCATGATCCTTCCCTTTCTCCTGCCTGCCCAGGCAATGACCAGGAACTGGATGACAAATGACAGTACAGTGAAGAAATACTCTCCGCGCACAAGGAAGTGTCCGGCGATGCAGTTGAGCAGCACCTGGACCCATACAGTGGTCGTCAGTGAGATCATGAACTCATTCGTCGTCAGTTTGGAATGGGACGCCACATACGGAATGATCCCGTTGGGAACACCCGGTACCAGGTATGCCATGGCAATGACGAACATCGGTTCACTGGAGTCAAGGCGTTTCTGCATGGACTTTGCGGCAGCGAACCTGTTCATCAGGTTCAGTTTATCGGAAAGTCTCCTGCCGAATTTAAATACCAGGTAATGCGCAAACACAAAGCTCACATAGCATACCAGGAATCCCTCCCACCATCCGTAGATGGAGCCTGCCGCCAGATGGATGACCATGCCCGGCAGCACGATGGAGAATACCTGGATGACTGTGATCAGAGCGATCAGGAACATTCCCTTCCACAGTCCGCTTGCCCTGAGATATGCTTCGATTTCTGCTTCATTGCCCCTTCTGAGCAATTCGAAAACCTCGACCAGATTGTTCCAGTTGTCAACGATCGTGTGCACGACGAAAGTCAGTACCGCAAGCACGACCAGAATGATCAATGTCAACAGTATAAAGGTCGTATGATCTCTTTTCAGTCTCAATCTCTTCTTTTTCTTCGTCATATCTCACGCGCTTTTCTGAGAAAGCGGAATTTAAAAACAGCCGGAGCCTGGGCAGTTCATTCCGGCTGTCTGAAACACACTTACTTACTGTTCTGCATTCTTCATGGGCTGTTTATCAGCCATCTTCAGGAAGATAAATCCTAACAGGAAGAATACTGCCAGTGAAGCAACCGCGATATTGATCGTACCGCCAGCCAGTTTGACCCAGGCAATGACGGCAGAGCCAAGGAATGAAGCGCCTTTTGCAAAAATATCATAGATGCCGAAGTATTCACCGGAGTTCTCAGCCGGGATGATCTTCGAGAAGTAACTTCTGGAAAGTGACTGGATCGACCCCTGGAAACAACCGACACCGAATGCAAGGATACCAAAATCGATCAGTGATTTCAATGTCAAAGCGTAAATGCATACACAGAAATAGCCTACGATGCAGATCAGGATCAGTGTTACAGTGTCATATTTCTGGGACAGTCTTGCGAATACAAGGGAGCCTCCGAAGGCAACAACCTGGGTCGCGAGCAGGAAGACGACCTGTCCGACAGTCGGCAGACCGAGGTCTGTACCGATGTTGATGCAGTTGTCGATGATCGTTCCGACACCGTCGATATACAGGAAGAACGCGATCAGGAAGAACAGGACTTTCTTGTCTTCCGTACCGATCCTCTTCAGTGTATTGAAGATCTTGGAGAATACTTTGCGGATTGCGTGCTGTTCAGGCTCGACATAGTTGATCTGCTTATAATTCTTGATCAGGGGCATCGTGACTGCCAGCCACCATATTCCCGTTACCGCAAAGCCGATGATGCGTCCGACTTTCGGCGAGAACCACATGAGGTCTTCACTCAGACCGCCGCTGAGAATATAAGCGATCATGGCAAGGATGAACGGGATACATGATCCGATATAGCCCCAGGCATATCCGTAGGAAGATACCTGGTCCATGCGGTCATCCGTCGTAACGTCATTCAGCATACTGTCATAGAATGTGAGGGATGCCGAATAGAAAATTTTAGTAACAACATAGATCACGATGAAAGCGACCCAGCTTGTCGCGAAGCCGTTCAGGATGCATCCGGCAACGCCGCATGCGACTGCCGTGGTGAAGAAGATCTTCTTCATATCCTTGTGGTCGGCGATCGCGCCGCAGATCGGTCCGAGTACCGCAACGACTACGG
>JAFOMZ010000187.1 GCA_017421125.1 Solobacterium sp. | reverse complement strand
CTGCGTGGACAGACAGGTTCTGACAGATGAGTACTGCGGTGAATACGGCGAAGTCATGGAAACATGGCAGGGCCTGGCTCACTGGACATACCGTATTATGCACGGCATTATCCCGTGGCCCATCGAAGAACCCAAGGATCCGGAAGATCCTGAACAGGTTGAGAAGTACAACAAAGAGCGCGCCGAATGGGAAGGCCTGTCCATGGACAAGGTCAGGAAATACACCCTGAACGTTGAAAAAGCCATCGACATCCTTGAAAAGGATGGATGGACACTCAACCGTGAAGGCGCAGAATTCGATCCTGAAAAGGACGATGTACGCTGCAAGGAAATCAATGGCGAACTGGTCGCTCTTGATCTGAAACTTTGGTATCCTGCCGGCAATAAGATGCAGGAGATCATGGAAGAGCACTTCGTACCGAATCTGGCCAAGGCCGGCATCAAGCTGACGATGGAAGGCCTGCCGATGGTGGACATCCTGTCTACCTGGTACGATCAGGGCGAACGCGACGGCGATATGGTTTACCTCGCGACGAACTTCGACGTGGTCTATGATCCTGCTGTGAACTTCGTGGAAGATGAGGGCGGTCTCCATACCTGGAACTACACCAACCTCTATGATGAAAAGCTCTATGATCTGGCGATCGATATGCGGACCACTCCGCCTTACGATCTGATTGGATACATGAAGAAGTTCATCGACTTCAGCGAAGAGTTCATGGAGGAACTCCCGATCCTGCCGATCTACTCCAATATGTATTTTGATTTCTTCACCAGCGATCTGCACAACTACAGCGCTCCGTCCAATGTTACCTGGACACAGGCCATCGTGCCTTCCACGCTGGGGAGCACTGCAGAAGCAGCACCTGCGAAGTAAAACAGACATATTGGGCTGATAAACCCAAAACAGGGCTGTCTCATCAGGAGACAGCCCTGTTGCTATTCATGGTTTAAACGCATGCTGAAATACGCACCTGACCGGTCAGGTACAGGACCCCCTGCGATGGATCGCGGGGCAGGCTTCCCGGTCCGGTTCATCCGGGAGCAATGCATCATGCTATTCCAACCAGATGATCATTCAGGGGAGACAGTAGAAGCTCCAGTGTGCACTGTCGCGTAGAGTCTCGGAGAATCTACGCGACAAACAGAGACACTCATAGAAAGGGGCCTGATTGAGATGAAACGTTTACTGTCGATTGTTTTCATGATGCTGTACCTGGTTTCGATTTGTACCTGTGCCATGGCAGAGGATGAGGTGAAATATTCCTATCAGGGTACTGCATGGGGAATGACCAGAGATGAAGTCCGCATGCTGGCCGGGGTGAAACCGCTCCAGGAACCGGTTGCACCGACAGGGCATTCTGCGCTTGTTTACCAGATGCGGAACGGAACATCCTTCATCATGGTTCAGTATAACTTTCTGCCGTCAGACGCCCTGTATAACATTGAAATCATGGCTCCGGACGAGGATGGCGCGTTCTACGCTGCACACAGGGATGAGTATACGGCGCAGTATGGTGAAGCATTGACCGCTGCGGATGCGAGCATGGAATCTGAGAATGCTGTTTCTGTCATGATGGCATCGCTCATGCAGACAACAGGCGACGAAGATTTTCTCGGCTGGCAGGCGGACGATGAAACAGTGATCATCATGAGTACGGATCCTGCCTATCACGTATGCTATATAGAAATCAGACGATACACGGATTACTTTACCTTTGAGTGAACCGGGCAGAAAAGACTTTCCTGACTGCATACAGGAAGATATGACAGGTTTTGGAAAAGATCACCGTCATGTACAGATGCATGCCGGGTTCTGGGCAATCGACATCCGGCGTGAGGCCAAACTGAAAAAGCCATGCACTGCGTGAGCAGAATGCATGGCTTTCTGTTATGGGCTTCATGCAGGTGAGCAGGAGAAAAGCGATGAAGCCTTCCTGGATTCATTCCCGCATGGCAGCAGTTCGAGGTCTGCACAGACCGGGTAATGGTCTGAAAGGTATACACCGTTTTCTGAGTACGTCCATTTTTCCACTTTGTTGCAGGTGATGGGGCCGCGGATAAAGATGTAATCGATCGGACTCGGTGTGCCCTTCATGTACCCATGGTAGGTGAACCCAATGCCCTCCGTGGCATTACGGTACTCAGGATATGCCCCGAAAACAGACAGTTCCGGGCTGTCAGGCGGTGCATTGAGATCTCCGGTCAGAATGACCGGGGCGTCCGGGAAGAGTGGAGCGGCTTCAAGATGATGGAGAATCTGCTGAAGACCGAGCCTGCGTGCCGGTTCACCCTGATGGTCCAGATGCGTGTTGAGAATGCGAACCACCTGCTCAGTGCCATCCAGATGAAGCAGGAGCTCCACAGCGGTTCTTGGGCAGTCACTCTGTACTTCGTAGCGGCTGCCCGGGGTGAAGGGCTCAGGGGAGAGCCAGAAGGTATCCATATGGATCAGACTGAACAGACTTCTTCGGAAAGCGACACAGACCGATTCGCCGCTAAGACCGGGCTCACGCCCGCAGACGACCACGGTGTATTCAGGCAGACTGTTCTTCAGCCAGGTCTGTACATGCGGCAGCACTTCCTGAAAGCAGACAATGTCCGGGGATTCCTCTCGCAGCACTTTGAGAATCAGAGGCTGACGGAATTCGAAATTGTTTTCGCCGTCCCACTTACAATCCAGACGGATGTTGAAGGTCACAAATTTCATAAACTAAATCCTCCTGCGGGCTCGAAACATGAAAGCAAACATATGTGGCAGCAATGGCTCAGATTGAGTTTCTGCCTGTTGAGTCGATCATAACATGAAAGGACAGGAACAGCAAGGAGATCCGGATGATCAGCCCAGCTGTTCATGTCCTTTTTTCAAAAGTCAGAAAGATGCTTATACCATTTTGCCTGCAATATACTGTATAATAACGTTTAGGGATTTCTTTTTTGAACTGGATGGTTATGCATCAAGCTCAAGTTTTGCTGTTGAAAACAGACCT
>JAFOMZ010000186.1 GCA_017421125.1 Solobacterium sp. | reverse complement strand
TGCGTAAGGGTCGAAGTAGATATACTGCCCTGTATACGGGAATGAGGTGACCTTGACAGTCTTTCCTGCCTCGTTCTTCCGGGTTATGGTGACTGTTGCCTTGGACATATCCAGATAACGCCCGGTTTCCGGCTGTCTTCTGACCTGGTATGCGCTGTAGTTGATCAGTTCAGGGTCATCGGAAGCGAAGTTGCCTTTTCCGCGGAACACTGCGTATACCGTGACCCGGTCTCTCGGATGTCCATCGGTCATGAAATCTTCATCTGTCAGCATCTCTCCCTTTTTGGATGAGACCGGACCGGTCATCTCATAAACATATCTGCCCAGATCATAGTCATAGCGGGACTGAACGCTCCGGTAATACGATACCGTATAGTCCTTGCCCTGCTTCAATATGATCCCGTTATATGTTACATACGGTGTCGTAGCGTATGCGCCGGGCTTGGTATAGATCTTTTCCGGAAGGAGCGCGATATTTGTGTTCTGGATACTGACCGGCTTGATATCAAACTTGCCTGTGATCGCTTTTCTGCCCTTGTAGCTGCCAATGAAGGATACCGTATAAGAAGCTTTAGCCTTAGCGGTACTGACATTGGTGTTGTTTTTGTAGGATACCTTGTAATCTTTTCCTTCGATCAGCCGTGTTTCATATTTTTCTTCACCGGCTGTATCTACATCAGCGTACACTGCCAGGAAATCTGTCTTCGGATAGCCGTTATAGGCTACACCGGATTCATAGCTGTTATATACATAGATCTCGATATCCTTGTTCGGTACGATCTTGAAGCCGGCTGTTTTGGTGCCGGAGTAGCCGTTGATGCCTGTTACAGTCACCTTGACGGTTCCTGCATCTGTCGTATTGCTGGACATCGTCAGGCTGTAGTGCTCTTTGCCGATGTCTTTCTTCTCAGTCTTATCCAGTGCATCGTATACTGTGATGCCGGACAGAATATCTTCTTTCCGGTCCTGACCATTGTAGACGTAGGACAGTGTTCCGAAGTCTACCGCAATGTTCTTAAGATCAGACTTGCCGGCAACGACTGTGACAGGAACCTCAACGCTGCCGGTATAGTTGCCTTTGCCGGTGATCGTCAGGATCGTGTTTTCCGTATATTTCGTGGAAGCAGCCGGACTGACGGTATAGTCTTTTGCTGAAAGCTTATTTGTTCCGTAGTACAGGACAGGGGATGCTTTGTTTCCGGAAACAATGGTCAGGTCTGCTGCTGTGACTGAAGGTGTTTCATCTGCCGTATCACCCGGAGCGATATTCTTGGGCCCGATCTCAAAGTACAGTGTTGTACTGCCAGAGAAGTTTCCTTTGCCTGTTACGATGATCTGCGGAGCACTCTTGCGTGTCTTTGCAGGAAGTTCCAGGAACCCTTCCTGATCATTTTCAAATCCTTCGGGAATCATCCAGGCTTTGGTGTTGTTCTTATATTTCACAGTGTAGTCAGTACCTTCACGTAGGGTCGAACCATTACAGGTTACGATGACACCCGGTGCAACAGCACTTCCTGTATAGATGTAATTTCTGCCCGGTTCCATAAGGGCAGCCATCATGACATGGTTGACCGGAAGCGCGCGGATAGATTTGTATGCCGACAGGGAGGAGACAGGATATGAAGTTTCTGTCAGGACTGTCGGGGTGCCATAGAATCCTGTCTGCAGATAGCCAGTCATATCGGGATCAGTGCCGCGCCTGTTCAGCGCTGCATCTGCGGATGCGCCGACAGCACTGCTGTACCCGCTGATCTCCAGATAACCGGTCCAGCCTGAAGTGCGCAGTGTAGTATTGCCGTCCAGGTACAGACCGTAAGAAGCTGAGCCGGATGATTCGCCGGACAGGGATACATTGGCAGCTCCTGTTAATCTCATACTGCCGCCTGCCATACGGAGCGCGAAGCTGTTTCCTTCCGAAGAGTAACTGCCCCTTACGGATAATGTGCCGGCTCCGCTGACTGTGAGATTGCCTCCGACGTATGCGGTACAGTTATCCTGGCTGCTGTCTGCGAAGCTGGGAAGAGAAAGCTGGGGATTTCCGTAGTAGTTGTCACTCCGCTCAAACAAGACCTTCAGCGGGCCGCTGGTGTACAGATCATAGACATCCGGCATTGCTGCGCTGTTGGAACCTCTGAACTCGGCGTAAGCTTTCACGATGATAGTCAGTTCCCTGGTTCCTTTATAATACAGACCGCTGTAGTATTCCGGACCTTTCCCTTCCTGATAGGGATTGTAATTGCTGGCATAGAATCCGCTGTTCAGTGTCAGCGTATTGGTGTCAGGATCATATGTTGAAGGATTATAGGAAGCCTTGTAGCCTTTGTTTCCGACATCATCTTTGTTGCGGCTGTGGATGAGGTGACCTCCGATCCAGAGGTCATAGCCTTCAGCCCACTGGGCATAAAGGTTCAGAGTACCGGATGAAGGGACATCGATCGTGATTCCGGTGTTGTCATCATAGTGTGTTCCGCTCCCGTCTTCTTTCGTATTCCAGCCGAGGAAGGTCAGTTCCCCGTTTGTGAATGCATTCGGCGTGAAATAGAGCGGTTCTGAATCAGATGTGAATTCCTTATAGTCAACGATCTGGTCTTCCATCACACCCTCGCCTCCGTTAGGCAGGTAATGGATCGTGAATCCGACCGGATTGAAGGTATAGTTCCTGCTGGCTGCGTTGCTTTCAAGGACGCCGCCCGGGATACCGTATACCTGGACTAATCCTTCCGGAAGACCACGGAATGCATTGTCATAGACTACGCCGTCTTTTTCCTTGAATGTCAGCGACAGCTCCTGCAGTGATGTGCAGTTTCCAAATGCATAGTAACCGACCGCATAACTGTTGTAGTAAATATAATTCTGCAGAGTGCCGTTATAATGGATCTTTTCCAGAGCTGTACAGTTCCGGAATGCGTAATTGCCGATCGCTCTGACCATGTCAGGTATCGTTACTTCCTTCAGTGAGGAACAGTTTTCAAAAACTGAAGCTGAGAGCGTGTATAAATTCAGTGATGCAGGAATGTTGATCTCTTCCAGGTTTGTACAGTTTTTGAAGGCATTTTCTCCGATCGAACCAATGCTTTCGGGAAGCGTGATCGATTTCAGTGCGGTGCATCCGTAGAATACCCCGCCAGCCAAGGTCATCAGTGCCTGAGGAAGTTCGATCTCTTCCAGGCTGGTGCACTGGCTGAATACAGAATCATCGAGATATGTGATGTTCGGTGACAGCCGGACATTTTTCAGGTTTGTGCAGCCGCTGAAGACGCCGGGGGATAAATAAACCACGCTGTCCGGAATACTGATCGTCTCCAGGCTTGTGCATCCGGCGAATGCATTGTTGTAGATATATGTGATATTGCTGCTGAACACGACTTCAGTCAGAGAAGTACAGTTATTGAAAGCGTAGGACGGAATCTCTGTGACACCGCTGCCGATCACAACCTTCCTGAGTGAAGGATTGCTGTTAAATGAACGGTATTCCCAGGATGTTACGCTGTCCGGTATCACGATCTCTTCCAGGTCAGCTCCGCTGAATGCGTCAGATCCAATCGTTGTCAGACCGTCCGGCAAGTTGATGCTCTTAAGGCTTGAACAGCCAGCGAATGATTCTTCTCCGATTTCCTTAAGTGAATCCGGCAGACGGACGCTTTCCAGGTTCACACAATTGTAGAACGTCTCATTAAGCGATGCAACTCCTTCAGGAATAATGACGGAGGTGATACCGCTGTAGGCAAATGCCCTTTCACCCAGTGAACTGACAGTGGAAGGAATATTGATCTCAGTGAGGCTGCTGCAGTATGCAAAGGCTTCGCTGCCGATGGCTGTAAGTCCATCCGGAAGAATGACGCCCTCAAGGCTATTACATTCATAAAAGAATGAATACTTCAGGTTTGTGACACCGGAAGGAATCGTTATCGTACCTGAGAGGGATTTGCAGTAGTCGAAGACCCCGTTTCCAAGATTGACAGCATTTGCCGGGAGATTGATCGTCTGCATGTTTGCACAGTTATAGAAGGCATAATCGCCGATCGTTGTAATTGTTTCTGGAAGCGTGAGCTGTCTGATCTGACTGCATCCCGCGAATGCGTTGCTTCCGATCGTTTCGGTACCTTCCGGGATCAGCACTTCTTCAAGATACCTGCTGTAGCTGAACGCATATTCACCGATCGTCTTCAATGAAGCAGGGAGATTCAAGACTGTCAGT
>JAFOMZ010000185.1 GCA_017421125.1 Solobacterium sp. | reverse complement strand
TCCCTTGCCGCCGCATACCAGGCATTCCATATCGATTTCATAGCCCGGCTCCGTGAACGGGAAGAATCCCTCACGCATACGGACATTGATCTTGCGGCCGAACACTTTCTCCAGGATGGTCTGGATCATGACCTTGCCGGACGCAAAGGAGATATCGTGGTCTACAATGAGCGCTTCATACTGGAAGAACGCACGCTCATGCCTTGCATCGGTTGTCTCATTGCGGTAGACACGGCCGGGATAGACAAACCGTGCCGGTGCGCCGTGCTTCAGCAGATAACGTACAGATCCGCCTGTAAGATGCGGTCTGAGGCACAGACGCTCATTGCCCCGCTTCTCTTCCGTTCCGTCCAGCCAGAAGGTATCCATGGATGCTCTTGCCGGATGATCCGGAGCGAAGTTCAGGTTGTCAAACGCAAACTTTTCACTGCTGATGTCATCTTCACTGTAGACTTCGAATCCCAATGAGAGGAACGCATCGTTCAGGTCATAGCACATCTGCGTGATCGGGTGCAGCGATCCGCCTTCCACTGCCGTACCCGGCAGAGTCAGATCAATCGGTCCGTCCAGGACACTCTTCGCCAGGATCAGTTCCTCTTCCCGCTCATTGAGCTTCGCAGCGAACAGTTCCTTGACCTCCGTGGAAAGGATACCGATCTCCTTGCGCATTTCCGGATCGATCTTTCCGAGGGACCGGAGGACCTCATTCAGTGCACTCTTCTTTCCCGTCAGCTCTCTGCGCACTTCTGCCAGTTCTTCGATGCTGATGGTCTGTGCTATGCGCTCAAGACCCTTTTCCCGGATTTCATTCAGCTTTTCTTTCATTTCCTATACCCCTTTTCCAAAAAACACGAGCAACCCGTCCAAAAGGACGAATTGCTCGTGGTACCACCTTTCTTCACAGCACAAGGCTGCCTCATTGCAGGATTAACGCTCCTTCACGTACAGCTCCCCTGCTGAAATTCGTCTGCACACCGTTCTTATGCGGCTTCCAGTCCATGACCGCATTTCCCTCTCAAGCATTGTGTACAGCTACTATGACAGATTCATCGCCGTATACTCGTACATTATACTCCTGCTGTACGACTGCGGACAACTTTTTTTCTCAGTCTCCCTGATGAACAACAACCTGCGGGAACGGAATCTCGATCCCGTTTTCATCGAACAGGATCTTCAGATCACGGTTCAGCTGCCGCTGGGCTTTGAAGACATTGATTTCATCCACATCCACACAGACACGGATTGTTACCCCGCTGTCACCCAGTTCCTGTACACCGTAGTAGACAGGTACGGATTTGTACAGTGCTTTATGGTCTTCGTACATCTTCGGAAGATTCTCCGCCAGTACTTTTTCCAGATAGCGCAGGTCTGTCGCATAGGAAACAGACGGCTCGGACATGGCCAGCGATGTTTTGCGGGACCGGTTCTGGAAGTTGCGGATATCGGAGTTGTTCACGACCTTCAGGTTGTGCCCTGTATCTTCAATGGTCGTTGTACGTACACCGATGGCGCGTACAATACCGCGGAAATCATCCAGAATGATGATGTCGCCGATCTTGTACTGACCTTCAAAGATGATGAACAGTCCGGTAATGATGTCCTCGATCAGACTCTGCGCGCCGAAGCCGACAATCAGTCCGATAATGCCGGCACCGGCCAGGACAGCCGTTGTATTGATGCCCAGAATGCTCAGACCCCAGATGAAGGCTATAATCACCGCCAGATAGCGCACAAGTCCCGTCAGCAGTGTCGCAACCGTTCCGGCATGTTCATCATCGCCGGCAAACGCATGCAGAATGGCCTTGATGATCGTATAGATCAGCCATACAACAGCTATGGCGAGAATGAGCGTTACAATGTGCGCCATTGTAATCCTGCCGCTTCTTTCGATCAGGAAGTGCTCTGTACGCAGTTCCCTGATCCGTTCTACGGTCTCTGCTGAAAGCGGAAGCCACTGCGGATTGATCAGGAATACGATCAGAATGATTGAAATAATAATACCGATAATCGTTTTCATATCCATAACCCCCTTAGGTTCATTGTTCATCAGTTGTTTACAGTTCCGCTGTAGGAGACCTGCGATGTCCAGGTGCTGCCGGAATCGTCAGGCGCTGTCAGG
>JAFOMZ010000020.1 GCA_017421125.1 Solobacterium sp. | reverse complement strand
GGTTTCGTGATCACCCATGGTACGGATACGATGGCTTACAGTGCCGCGGCTTTAAGCTACATGATACAGAACACGGATAAACCGATCGTGCTGACCGGATCCCAGAAGTCCATCTACAACCGGGATACCGATGCCAGGAACAACATGATCCGCTCATTCATCTATGCGTCTGATAATCTGTCGTGGGGCGTTCATATCGTCTTTGACAACAAAGTGATCCTGGGGACACGCGCAAAGAAGGACCGCAGCAAATCATTCAATGCCTTCCGCAGCATCAACTATCCGGAAACAGCGTCCTTTATTGATTACAAGCTGGTCCATTTCATACACAGACCGAGCAGTACGGAACCGGTCCATTTCTATACAAAACTGAACCCGAGTGTCTTTGTACTGAAGCTTGTTCCGGGTATGAGCGGGGATATCCTGCGGTATATCTGCGGTCACTACAAAGGCCTGATCATCGAGGGATTCGGTTCCGGCGGACTTCCGAATACTGATGATTCCCTGCTGGATGGTGTGAAGCAGTTCCTGGCAGAAGACGGGATCGCGGTATTCTCGACCCAGGTGGAAAATGAAGGAAGTGATCTTTCTGTCTATGAGGTTGGAAGGATCGCGCAGTCACTGCCCGGCGTTGTGGAAGGCAAGGATATGACAGCGGAAGCCATTATTACCAAACTGATGTGGGCACTTGGACAGACTGATGATGTGGAACTCTGCAAACAGCTGTTCATGAAGCCTGTGCAGTTTGACAGGCTGGTCCTATGATCGCGCAGGCAGGATTTTTGCATGGATATAACCGTATTGTTATAGCTGTGAGGTGCTGATGATGGGCCTGTTCGGTAATAAAAAGAAGCAGAATGTGAAACTGATCCTGCCGGAAAACGCGAAATGCAGCAGATGCGGCAGGAAGATCAGAAAAGGTATGAAATTTGACTATATTGACGGAAAGCTTTATTGTGAGAAATGCAGCAGGGCAAAACGTGACTGGGATCTTCTGGAACTGTTTGCACTGCTCGATGACGATTGAAATATGTATACAGGAGTTGGATATGCCCAGACAATCTATCTTTGATATGCAGTTTTCCAAAGTATTTCCAATGCTGGTTCAGAAGGCGGAACGGAAAAACAGGACACGTGCTGAAGTTTATACGGTCACTGAATGGCTGACAGGCTATACAGCGGAACAGATCGATGCGGCACTGGAATCGGATATGACATACGGTGTGTTTTTCACGGAAGCACCGGCTTATAACAGCCGGGCTGAACTGATCAAGGGAAAGATCTGCGGTGTACAGGTGGAAACGATCGAGGATCCCCTGATGAAACAGATTCGCCAGCTCGATAAACTGGTCGATGAGCTGGCAAAAGGAAGACCGATGGAAAAGATACTGAGATGAAACGGAACACATATATTTTTGTGACTGTCCTGGTCATGCTGGGAATAACACGTATGGCTGTGCGCATCATAGATGCCACGGTAGGGATCGATGATGATGTTCTGCTGCTGGCGGTGTTCCTTGCGGTCATGAATCTCATATTGGCGTGGATCAGCCGGAAACTGTACCGGATCATTGATAAAGGAGCAGAACAGAAATGAAATGGAAATGTCCTAAATGCGGAAGGGAATTCAGCAGGATCGATCAGCAGCACTATTGCGGAAAACCGGAAACGATCGATGAATATATTGAATCCCAGGATGAACCTGTACAGGAAAAACTGAGAGAAGTCCGTTCGATCATCAGATCTGCGCTTCCGGAAGCGGAAGAACGGATGTCATGGTCCATGCCTACTTATTGGAAAGGACGCAACCTGATCCATTTTGCGGCATCCAAAAAACATCTTGGAATCTATCCGGGAGGAGAAGCCACCACGGTGTTTGCGGAAGAACTGAAAGACTATGATGTCAGTAAAGGAACGATCCGACTGCCGTATAACAAAGAGCTTCCGGAAGACTTAATCAGACGTATAGCTGTATGGTGCTGTGAACAGTACAGCAAGTGAAACGCAGATGTCATAGTGCTGCAAAGCAAATCGAAAATGATCAGACACGGCCGGAGATATCTTCCTGCCGTTTTCATTTGACCGGTCACGGGATATAATAAACATAGTGAAGAACCACCCTAAACATAATCAATATCGGAGGAGTTTTTTATCATGACACAGCAGGATGGAAAAATGTGGGCTCTGATCAAGGAGAAGAGAGACGTCGGTCTCTGGATGAGAAGAGTTCCGATCCCGGAAGTCGGGACGAATGATGTGAAGATCAAGATCCACAGTACCGCGATCTGCGGTACCGATGTTCATATCTATCAGTGGAACCGCTGGGCACAGAATACGATCAAGACAGGTATGACGATCGGACATGAATATGTCGGTGAGATCGTTGAAGTCGGAGCAGGCGTCAGAGGATTCAAGGTCGGTGACCTGGTATCCGGCGAAGGACATATCACATGCGGAAAATGCCGCAACTGTCTGGAAGGACATAAGGAGAACTGCCGGAATGCGAAAGGTGTCGGTGTCAACCGCAACGGTGCGTTTGCCGAATACCTGGTGATTCCCTGGGTCAATGTATGGCCCTGCAGCCCGGATATTCCTGAGGAGATGTACGCGATCTTCGATCCGTTCGGCAATGCGACCCATACAGCACTGTCATTTGATGTCCTTGGTGAAGACGTACTGATCACAGGTGCCGGACCGATCGGGTGTATGGCAGCCGCGATCGTCCGTTTTGCCGGTGCAAGACATGTGGTCGTAACGGACTTTAACCGTTATCGCCTGGATATGGCGAAAAAGCTTGGTGCCACGACAGTCGTTGACCTGAATACGCAGAAACTGGAAGACGTCATGAAGGCGATCGGCATGCAGGAAGGATTTGATGTCGGTCTTGAGATGTCCGGTTCCCAGACTGCGTTGAATGACATGATCCATATCATGAAGCACGGGGGCAACATTGCTCTGCTCGGTCTGCAGGACAATGATGCTGTGGTTGACCTTGAAACAGTGATCTTCAACGGCATTAACCTGAAAGGCATTTATGGACGTAAGGTTTGGGATACCTGGTACAAGATGACGACAATGCTGCAGGCAGGTCTTGATATCGCCCCGATCATTACGCATCACTTTGATGCAAGGGATTATGAGAAAGGTTTTGAAGCGATGATCTCCGGTCAGTCCGGTAAGGTCATTCTGGATTGGACACATATCAATGATGAAGGAGAAAGAGAATGAACAAACAGGAAATACTGAAGAAGTACGCTGATGATGTGAATTCGATCAGAGAGGCAGGCCTTTTTAAGGGAGAACTGCCGATCGTATCCGCCCAGGGTGCTCATGTAAAACTGGAAGACGGAAGAGAACTGCTGTGCATGTGCGCAAACAACTATCTGGGTCTCGGTGACAGTCCCAGACTGATCGAAGCTGCCAAAAGAACATATGATGAGCGCGGGTATGGTGTTGCGTCTGTCCGCTTCATCTGCGGTACACAGGATATCCATAAGCGTCTGGAAAAAAAGATCTCGGAGTTCCTCGGGACGGATGATACGATCCTGTATTCTTCCTGCTTCGACGCAAACGGCGGATTGTTTGAAACACTTCTGACAGCGGAAGATGCTGTAATCAGTGATGAACTGAACCATGCCTCGATCATTGACGGTGTCCGCCTGTGCAAGGCAAAGAGATACCGTTATAAGAACAATGACATGGAAGATCTGGAAGAGAAACTGAAAGCGGCAGATGCGGAAGGTGCCCGCATCAAG
>JAFOMZ010000184.1 GCA_017421125.1 Solobacterium sp. | reverse complement strand
GGTCTCATGAACGCAGAATATGACATTGTCTGCAGTACTGTATTTGCACATCCTTCAGCGTATCGCTACAATGAATGCAGGTAAAAAAGAGGCCTTTATGAAACATATCCGTTCGATCGTTCCTTCCGGTGACAGCGCAGTTCTGATCCGGCTGGAACAGACAATCAGTTCTGAAAACACCATCGGAATATATAACCTGATGTCACAGATCAGGTCCGCAAAGATCATCGGCATTACCGATCTGATCCCGGCATACTGTTCCCTGATGGTCTGCTATGACCCTGCCCTGATCTCATGGCAGTCACTGCATGACCGTCTGAAGGACCTGTCTTCCCTGCAGCAGGACGACATCACAGTCACGCAGAGGCATATCACCATTCCCGCTGTATATGGCGGCATCTATGGTGAGGATCTGCCCTCTGTGGCAGAGTTATGCGGGCTTTCCGAGGATGAAGTTATTGCCATTCATTCCGGCACTGATTATTTTGTCCACATGATCGGGTTCCTTCCGGGATTCCCCTATCTCGGCGGTCTGGATGAACGGATCGCTGTCAGGCGCCTGGATGAACCAAGGATCAGGATCCCGGCAGGCTCCGTCGGGATTGGCGGCAGCCAGACAGGCATCTATCCCCTGGACTCCCCGGGCGGCTGGAGACTGATCGCAAAAACACCTGTCAGGATCTATGATCCTGCCTCAAAAGATCCCGTACTGTTCAGGCCGACGGACATCGTCCGCTTTCTGCCTGTTTCTGAGGCGGAATACCTGGACATGGAACAGGCTGTGGCAAATGGTGAACATGTCCATATCATTACGGAAGGAGGCACATCATGGGGATCCGGATCATAAAAGGCGGAATGTTTACGACCGTTCAGGACTCCGGCAGGACCGGTTACCAGGATCTCGGCTTCCACGTATGCGGGGCAGCGGACAGACGGTCTTTCCGCATTGCCAACCTTCTGCTGGACAACCCGGAGAATGAAGCGGTTCTGGAATGCACACTGATCGGTCCGACCATTGAGTTTACTTCTGAAATGATCATTGCCATGGCCGGCGGTGATTTCCGGCCGATGATCAATGACGAACCTGTACCGATGTATCAGGCTCTGTATGTCAGAAAGGGTGACATTCTGAAGCTCGGCAGTGCCCGCAGCGGCAGACTGTGCTATATTGCCTTTTCCAATTACCTGCAGATCCCTGTTGTCATGGGAAGCAGGTCCACCGATACGGTCAGCGGGATCGGCGGATTCAAAGGAAGAAAGCTGGAAGACGGTGACTATATTGAGGAACGCATCAAACGGCGCAAGTACCTCCCCTGGTTCCTTTCCAGGAAACTTGAACTGCATGAGTTTGAATCAGACAAGGCAGAGATCAGGGTCATCGCAGGTCCCCAGGATGACATGTTCCCGGATGCGGGCATCCGTACATTCCTGAACAGTGAATATACTGTTACAAGCGACTTTGACAGAATGGGCGTCCGGCTGGACGGACCGTTCATTGAGTCACGTCAGGGAAGCGACATTATTTCCGACGGCATCCCCTTCGGTGCAGTCCAGGTACCCGGACACGGCAAACCGATCATCATGCTGTGTGACAGACAGACGACCGGCGGCTATGCAAAGATCGCCTGTGTGATCTCCGTGGACCTTCCGAAGATCGCCCAGAGAAGGATCTCAGACAAAATACATTTCCGGCAGGTCTCCGTGGAGACTGCTCAGAAACTGATCCGCGAGGAGGAACTTGAGTTCCAGTCCATGCGCGATCAGATACATCAGCCCTGCAAAGAGGTGCTGGATATCAGGCTGACCGCCAAGCGGATGAAACAGCTGTTTGAAGAGAATTGAGGTATTGAACTATGGAACTTGATCAGATCGAAAAGCTGGTAAAGCTTCTTGAAAATTCATCATTGAATGAACTGACCATCAAAGACGGTGATTTCAAGATCAGCATGTCCCGCAGTACAGCAGGTACTGCCGTACAGACAGAACCTGCAGTACAGCGGACTGCCGACAAAGAAGACATGACCGTCAACATCACAAGTCCGATCGTCGGTACCTTTTATTCCGCTTCCGGACCGCTGATCCCGGCATATGTCAGGACCGGCGACAAGGTACATGCCGGAGATACCGTATGCATCATCGAAGCGATGAAGATGATGAATGAAATACAGGCGGACTTTGACTGTGAGATCCTCGCAGTCCTTGTGTCAAACGAACAGAAAGTGGAATACGGACAGCCGCTGTTCCGTGTCAGGAAACTGTAATATGTCAGCCAGGCGCGTACTTGTCGCCGCCAGAGGAGAGATCGCTGTCAGGATCATCCGTGCCCTGAGGGATATGGGCATCACGTCCGTGGCTGTCTATTCCAAGGAAGATGCCTCTGCCATGCATGTCAGACTTGCGGACTACCGCGTATGCATCGGTGAGGGAAGCGGCAGACATTCCTATATGAACATCTCCAATATCATTACGGCAGCCCTGAACTTCGGATGTGATGCCATCCATCCGGGATACGGCTTCCTGTCCGAAAACGCGGACTTTGCGGAAGCCTGCAGGAAAAGCGGTCTGATCTTCATCGGACCGGAACCGGAAACGATGCGCCGCATGGGAAACAAGCAGGAAGCACGTTCCATGATGAAAACGGCAGGTGTCCCTGTCGTACCGGGAAGTGAAGCACCTTTATATGACGTCAGAGAAGCGAAGAGGACAGCGGAAGCCATCGGTTGGCCGGTCATGATCAAAGCCATCCTCGGAGGCGGCGGAAAAGGCATGCGTGAGTGCCGGAATCCTCAGCGTTTTGAACAGGACTTCAGCATGGCACAGAGCGAAGCGGTCAACGCCTTCTCGGATGATGCAATGTACCTGGAAAAACTGGTGGAGGATCCCCGTCATGTGGAAGTACAGGTACTTGCGGATCAGTTCGGGCATATCATAACGCTCGGTGACCGTGACTGTTCCGTACAGCGGAACCACCAGAAACTGATCGAAGAATCACCCAGTCCGGCGATCAGTGATGAAACAAGAAAACGGATGTACCGCGATGCGGTCAGTGCCGCATCCGCAGCAAATTACACAGGTGCCGGTACTGTTGAGTTCATCATTGACCGGGACGGCAATTATTATTTCCTGGAAATGAATACCAGGATCCAGGTAGAGCACGGCGTTACGGAAATGGAAACAGATACGGACATCGTCACAGAACAGATCCGCATCGCCTACGGGGAACCCCTTTCCCTCAGACAGGAAGATGTCCGGATGCACGGTCATACGATCGAATGCCGCATCAATGCCGAGATCCCCGAGAAAGGATTCATACCCAGTCCGGGTACGATCAGGAACCTGCATCTGCCGGGAGGAAACGGCGTGCGCGTGGATACCGCGCTGTATACCGGATATACGGTACCTTCCGAATATGATTCCATGATCGCCAAGATCATCGTACATGCAAAGGACAGGGATTCTGCCATCATGAAGATGCGCACAGCCCTCGATGAGACTGTCATCTCCGGTGTTGATACCAACCTGGATCTCCAGTATAAGATCCTGCATTCCGATGCTTTCTGCAGCGGAACTGCAGATACCGGCTTTGTGAATAAATTTGTGACAGGAGGTACCGGACATGAAGATCGACTTTAACTGTGACATGGGAGAAAGCTTCGGCAGCTGGAATATGGGCAATGACAGTCAGATCATCCCATACATTACATCGATCAACGCAGCCTGCGGGTTCCATGCGTCCGACCCTGTGGTCATGAATCGGACCGTCAGGCTTGCCTGGGAAGCAGGTGTGCAGATCGGTGCGCATCCGGGCTTCCATGACCTGACAGGATTCGGAAGAAGACAGATCAGTACGACGCCGGAAGAAGCATACACGGACACACTCTATCAGATCGGTGCCCTGCATGCCTTTGTCAAGGCACATGGCATGTCACTCCAGCATGTCAAACCGCATGGTGCCATCTATAACATGGCAGCGAAAGACAAGACCCTGGCAAAGGCCATCTGTCAGGCAGTATGGGACTTTGACCCGTCATTGATCATCCTGGCACTGCCTGCAGGGGAACTGTACAGGACTGCGAAAGAGATGGGACTGCGGGCTGCCGCGGAAGTGTTCGCAGACCGCGCATACAACGAGGACGGCACGCTGGTATCCCGCAGCACACCGGGATCCATGATCACGGATGCAGACATTGCGGTAAACAGGGTCATCCGCATGATCAAAGAAGGAAAAGTCACGGCGATCACCGGAAAGGATATTGATATCCGTGCCGATTCCGTGTGTATACACGGAGACGGGGCACATGCGGTGGAATTCGCAGGAATGATCCGGGAACGTCTGCTCAAAGAACAGATCGATATCGTACCGCTGAATGAGATCGTATAACAAAAGCAGTTCATGGCGTGCCATGAACTGTTTTGTTATGCGGATATGATTCCCGGTTCAATCATGAAACCAGTGTTTCTGAAGGTATCTGCCGATCCCGTCTTCTTCTACGGGATATTCCGTAATGTCATCCGCGGCAGCCTTTGTGTCGTCTGAGCCGTTCTTCAGGCAGACACCCCAGCCTGCGTACTGCAGGAGCTGGATATCATTTTCCATATCTCCGAAGGCGATCGTTTCAGACATCGGGATATTGTATCTCTGTGCGTACTTTTCCAGAGCCATTCCCTTGTTTACACGGGGATCCATAAATTCCACGGTTCCGGTAAAGGTACGGACTGCGATCCATTTTTCCGAGGGATGCGCATCTACAACAGAAAGTACTTCCTCGGCGTTTTCAGGTTTGTAATGGACCTCGATCTTACCGGTCGGTCGATTGCTCAGTTCATCGATCCCGCCGATCTCTACGATGGAATGATTGCGGGCAATGGAACTTCTCATGAAGTCATCCATGCGCAGTGCCCTGACGAGATCATAGCCGTTTTCATAAACGATCGCGTTGACATCGAGCGGGGCAATGAATGAGAGGATCTCACGGATCGTATCCGGTTCCAGAAGATAGAAGTGTTCATACTCCCCTGTTTCCCTGTCATAGAGATCCCCACCGTTCATTCCGATGGCATAATCGAATTCAAATGGAAGGTCCCATTCCTTGTTTTTCTCCAGTGTTCTGTGATCGAGCGGTCTTCCGGATGCCACGCCGATCCTGACGCCTTCCCGGTGGAGACGTATCAGGGCATCCCTTGTGCCCGGATGCATTTCTTTGCCTTTGTTGACAAGTGTTCCGTCTATGTCTGCCGCAAACACTTTGATGTTTTTGATCATAATTCTTCCTGTTCTGCCTTTCTGAAATCCACAGGTGTCATACCGTACTCTCTGTGGAACATTTCCGTAAAATAGCTCGCTGATGAGAATCCGCACTGTCCGGCGATCTCCGTTACAGTCATATCTGTCTCTTTCAGCATCTTTGTTGAATAATTCAGACGGCAGGACAGCAGAAAGCGGACCGGCGACTGATGGATCAGTGTGTTGAAGATGTTGTTGCATGTACTGGCTGATACGTTTCCGGCATCGGCGATCTGTTTCAGTGTGATCCTGTTCTGATAGTTCTCCTGAACGTAGCCGATCATCCTCTTCAATGAAGTCATATGGTGGCTTTCAGGAGCCTTTCTGACTTCATCAGCAGAGCGGTGCTCATACAGAAGCTTCCAGATAGCGAATATACTGCTTTGGATCGTCAGAGGCAGTGTATCCTTTCCGGCACGGTCTTCCTCATAAATGTGAAGGATCATATCCAGGATCTCTTTCTGCCAGGGAATGTTATTCGACAGATGGACAAATGCCATGGACGGATCGTTGATCACCGGCAGCACAAATGTCTTTTCAATATATTCATTCGCGCACAGCAGGATCGGATGGATCCTGACACAGATAAAATCACGTTCCGATGAACGGCCTGTATGGATCTGCCTGGCATTGACAAAATATCCGTCTCCGGCATGGATCGTATGCGATTCACCGGCAACTTCCAGTTCCGATGTTCCTCTGACAATATATGTCAGTTCCACATCCTGATGCCAGTGCGGAACGCCCTGGACAACATGGTGCCCGGAATAACGGGACTGAAATGTCACATAATACGGGACTTCCTCATGCTGGTAATGGATCTGTTCTGACTCTTTTGTGAGGACATTGTCGGTAATATATGTTCCTGTTCTCTTCTTCATATTGTCATTATATGAAATCTTTATGGAATTGTCGTGAAAATACCACGATTTTATGTGTTTTTCAGAACATTGTTATATATTCTGATTTTTATTTGATAGTTTTTATGCATTCTGCACGATATTCTTTATATAGAGTTATCTTTCGCCCTCGGAACATTGTTTCCAGAAAGAAAAGGATCTGCGCTGCGCGGGTCCTTTTCTGAGTTTATAAGATGATCTTTTTCCCTGTACGGTCTGATTCATAAACCGCTTCCAGTATTGCGGCATATTCTTCCGCGCTGTCGATGGAGACACCGGCATTGCTGAGATCATCTTTCCCGATAATGTCATTCGGAAGATCATTGATGATCATTTCAATGAAGTACCGGATATGCCTGAGCGGTCTGGCAGGAAGCTCATCCCCGCTCAGTTCTTTCACTTTATCTTTTGTATAAACAAACAGTTTTTCTGCTTCCGGGATGTCTTTGATCCGCTCGGTCCTTGCCCAGCCTTTTGTTCCGTACACGATCGCATGATCACTTTCACCGCCGCTGCACCATGACGCAGACAGTACTGCGGAATTTCCGTCCGCATACTGCATGATCACCTGCCCCTGGTCTTCCATTCCGCTGGCTTTTGCGTTTTCCGTAATATACTGCAGGGCTGCAGTCACAGAGACCGGCATACCGAAGAGATAATGGATGACATGGATCCCATGACCTCCGATATCCGACATGATCCCGCCGAGCGCTGTTTCTTTGTTCCATACAGGAGGATGACCCGATGTTACCGCACGGTCCACAGCGATACGCACTTCAACCCCATAAATGTCACCCAGTGCACCGTTCCGGATCAGGTTCCGCAGACCGATCGTTCCATTGCGTACAAACGGATCCGACATGTAGAATTTCACGCCTGACTGACGCACAGCATCTGCCATTTCCTTCGCATCTGCTTTGTTGATCGCAAGAGGTTTTTCCAGGAATATGTGCTTCCCGGCATTGGCAGCTTTGATCACCAGTTCCTTCTTATATACATTCGGCGCTGTGATCACCACAGCATCCGTCCTGTCCAGCACTTCCTCCGGTGTCTGCATGCAGAGGATCTTTCCTTCTTCAGCAGTCTGCTCAGCCTTTGCAGGATCATCCGACCAGATCGCAGCAGCTGTCGATTCAGGAAAGCTGTTGACAAGATCGATAAACTTCAATGTATGTCCTCTTGTACCGAGAAAACCAACTTTGATCTTTTCCATATGTCATACCTCCTTCATTGTCATATTCCCAGCCAGCAGAGCCTGCGATATAACAGCGTGTTCCGTGTCAGGCATTCCCTGTTCATTGAGCGTAAAGCAGACAACCTCACCGGACTCCTGGTTCATGCAGAAAAGTCTGTTTCCGCTGATATACAGTCCTCTCGGACCTTTTCCCAGGCAGGACATCCTGCCTGCTTCTTTCATAAAACCTGTACTGTCTGTACGGATCATGACGATCTCATTTGTACAGCGCAGTGCCGCATACAGCATCGTTCCGTTTTCATTCAGGACAAGGTCTGATGCATTCGGTCTGCGGTACGATTCATCTCCGATCACCAGTGACTGTATCAGTTCCAGAACTCCTGTCTCTGCATTGAACCGGTAACTGCAGATCCCGGGCCAGTTCTCATTGTTTTCATATACGATATCCGCGTCATGACGGAATACGGTGTACCTCGGTGCCGTATTGTTTTCAGTATCTGTTCTCTGCAGTTCGATCAGCTTTCCTGAATCAGTATCCACGCGGAATGTTATTATCCTGTCCATTCCTTTATCACAGGCAATAAACATTCTTCCTTCCGGATCTGCCATGACGTTATGCATATGCGGAAAACGGACAATTCCATCTGTTTCAGTACTGTCATAGATCAGAGCATCGCACAGTTCTCTGACAGAGCCGTCTTCATTCAGCCTCAGCAGATTCAGAGATGCCTGGTCCCTGACCTCTTCCATATATACCTGTCCGCCTTTTTTGACGGCATGCCTGACAGCTTTGGATGAAGAGTGATTGGAAATCACCAGGTATTCTCCTCCTTTGACCGGCCAGATATAGCTTGTCTTGGGATTCGCCGCACGTGTATAAGACAGGACCGCCCCGAATGAACCGTCTTCTTTCAGTTTGACCGCGAAGATACCGCCTGTTTCAGCGCCATTGACTGTTCTGAATCCTTCATCAGACGCATATAAAACATTATTTTCCTTGTCCAGATACTGGGCGCCGATGACAATGTCTGTCAGGATCTCCTCTTTCAGTTCCATGGTGTCTGCAGAAGTGTCGAATTCATATCTGCAGAGTCCTTTCGGACCGGGTTTAAATGACCATTTTCCGATATATATCTGCCTCATGATCCCTCCTGTAGTTTACATATGCATTTTATCATGCGGTCATTACCGTCTTTCCTGCATAAATTCATTCACCCTTAGCGCATCTTATGCGGAACAGACGGGAAGACAAATACGCATTCGTACAGTTATGATAAAAGCAGACCGGAAACATGTGACGTTTGTGCTGATATCCCGGTGTTCATTGTTGTAAGGAGACTGAAGACATGAAGAAGTTCAAGATCATATCCGTGCTGTGTGCGCTTGCGCTGACGGCAGGCTGCGGCACAAAGCCCGCGGAAATACAGGAGACAAAAGAACCTGAAAGTACAGGTACTGCTGAAGTATCAAATGAACCTGTTACAGAAGAGGTAAAGATGGTCAAAGCTGTCTATCCCGGTGCTGAAGCAGAAGGCGTCAGTGCTGAGGCATTCATAATGGGAGACTCACACTGGGACTGGTGGCAGAGCTACCGTGAAACAGTAGACGCATCCGTCCAACTGCAGCAGAACATAGATGAATATTACGCTGCCATACAGAAAGAACTGCTGGTGACAGATGAAAACAGGAATACCGTATGTTCCCCGCTGAATATCTATATTGCATTGTCCATGCTGTCGGAAGTATCCGACGGCAATACCAGGGCACAGATCATGGATGTTCTGAAAGCATCCGATATCGACTCCCTGCGCAGCCGCGCATCTGCCATGTGGAAAGCCAACTACCTGGATACCCCGTCCGTAAAAAGTATCCTAGCAGACTCCATGTGGCTCAGGAATGACATCACATACAACGAAGAAACACTGCAGCGGCTGGCGGACATTTATTATGCATCATCATTCTGCGGTGAGATGGGTTCCGCGGAATTCGACAGACAGCTGCAGGAATGGACTGATGAAAATACAGGCGGACTGCTCTCTGACTATACAAAGGATATGAAGCTGGATGAGAGAACGATCCTCGGACTCGTCTCAACGATCTATTTTAAAGCATCCTGGTCTGAACGTTTTTCTCCGGAGCGTACGGATACGGCTGTGTTCCATGGCGCAGACGGGGATACCGACGTGCAGATGATGCACCGTGATCTCATGATGAGTCTGTATCAGACAGATCATTTCCGGGCAGTCGGACTGAATCTTACAGACAGCGGAACGATGTACTTCTTCCTGCCTGAAGAAGGGATCGATGTGAAAGATCTGGCTGCTGACCCGGATGCCCTCAGTATCTGCAGGAACACCTGGGCAGGAGATGCAGGCTTCCCGATCGTGCATCTTTCCGTTCCCAAGTTTAAGGTCTCCGGAAAGACAGACCTGATCGAAAGTCTGAAGCATCTCGGCATCATCGATGCATTGGATCCTGATGCGGCAGATTTCACGCCGCTGACTGACGAAGCTGAGCAGATCTTTGTAAATGCGGCAGAACATGCGGCGATGGTGGAGATCGATGAGGAAGGTGTGACCGGTGCTGCGTATACCGAACTGGCCATGGCCGGAGCCGGAATGCCCCAGGAAGAAACAGACTTCGTACTGGACAGACCGTTCTTCTTTACCGTTGTTTCTCCTGACAATTCCCTGCTGTTCTCAGGCATCGTGCAAACGATCGAATAAAACCTGATTTATTAACAAGGCAGATGACCCATTCCCGGACCATCCGCCTTTGATTGTTTATTCCTGTTCCTGATCAAGAAGCAGTGCCATTGCCCTGCTGTACTTCTTTACCCTGTCGAGATCGTTCTGGGTGACATGATCGATCCTGGTCAGGTCGCTGTTATGCCTGAGATCAGAGAGCTTCACCTTGACTGCCTGGGGATCATCTTTGATCCTGCGTACATAATCCATGTACGGAACTGCCGGATCATGTGTGAGAAGCCTGAGGATCCGGATGACTTCCTGTGGAAAGCCCATCTCTGAAAGATCCTCAAATGTTATATCCGTGTCTTCTACAACATCGTGCAGCAGTGCCGCGGTGCATGTCACTTCGTCCTCCATGCTTTCCGCAACATGCAGCGGATGACATACATAAGGAAGTCCGCATTTATCTGTCTGACCTGCATGTGCCTTGAAGATCAGACGGATCGCTTTTTTTGTCATATCGGTATATATCATGTATTTTCTCCTGCGTGATTATCATCTTTACACAGCATATTATATCTCCATTATCGTTCTGATCCGATATTGATCGGACCGTTCAAGGTATTAGTGCCTCTCAAAAGACATATGCCTGCTGCGATACTGTCTTTGACAGCTGAATAAGATAGAAAACACGAGAAAATGCGATAAATATGCGATATTTCCCGTGTTTTAGTTTTGCGGCGATATTGCGTAAATTATTTCGAATGTTCTTTTATTTTCCTGATAATGGAACGGACTGCAGCTTTTTTCAGTATCCGATAGTCCGCGCGGAATCCGAAAACATTATGCAGATTATAAGCCCATTATCATTCTGCAGGATCCTGATCGGTGTATTAAGACCTCTCAGAAAGACATATGCCTGCTACAATGATATAAATAGGATACACAGGAGGTCTTCTATGAAAAACATTCTGAGATCACTGGCTGTTTTATGCCTTGTACTCCTCTTCGGATGCACTTCCAAACCCGATGACCAGCCGGCTTCACCTTATGAGATCGGCGGAAAGACTTACTATAATACTGTTGATCAGTACGGCAACGCTGAACATGCCAAGGTATGGTTCGGCAAAGACGGTTCATTTGTTCTGACAGACAATACGCACAGCGGCTTCTATGAAATGCAGGGAACATGGGAGATCAAGGAAAACGTCATCACACTGAATGTCACAAAAACAGGAGTCGGAAACTTCGAGAAGGTCCTGTTTGAGATCAGTGATGACGACAAGATCGTTCTGAAAACAATGCTTGCCGGTTCGCTCTCTGACGATGTATTCACGACAGAGAAACCGGTATGGACACCGTCCTCTGTATCCACCTCTGCTCCTGCAGTCACATCCAAACCGAAGCCGACCAATACACCTGAAGCCGGTTCTTCTGATGAAGAATATATCGCATATTACAACACAGATCAGAATAATCCCTTCGGTACATCTTTCATTGAGTTCCATGATGACGGTACATTCTCCCTGACTGAAGTCCAGGGAATGGGTGCCATTCAGGTCAATGGTCTGTACGGCAGAGAAGGCAATACCCTCCTCTTCAGCAACTTTGACAGCGACCTCTATGATCAGAACGGAAAGAATATATATAACTTCGAAATGGATATCCTTGATGAGGATACTCTGGTCCTGCAGGACGACCTGACAGCTTCCAGGAAAGGTGATACATTTACCACCAGCGGTCAAAAGCCTTCCACCGGTTCCGGCAGTTCCATGGCAAGCAGTTCCCAGTATATCAACGGTGAATTCACCGCCAGACACGATCCTTCTGCCGGTGTCCCGGAACAGTTCGAACCTTCCGTGAAGTTTGAAACAAACGGTGAGTTTGTATTTACCGAAAACTGCTATGCAGGTATGGGACAGTACAAGGGCTGGTATGAATCCAATGAGATCGAATTCATTCTGCATGTAGAAGACGCTTCCACCATGCAGGGCTTTGCCGGACAGGATGTCAAAAAGATCATCTTCAAGAAAAAGGACGCCAATACCATCGTCCTGTCGACGGATCTGTGCATGTCCCTGCTCGGAGATGAATTCTATCTGAAATAAACAATACCAATTAAAACAGGCAGGTTTCCGCTTACCGCAGAATATCTGCCTGTTTTTCCATTCTGTCCTGTTCGGTGATCTGCCTGATCACACGGCATGGACTGCCTGCCGCTATGCAGCCGGCAGGGATATTTCTTGTTACTACGCTTCCTGCCCCGATGACACAGCCTTTGCCGATCGTCACGCCGCCGCACACCACAACATTGGAAGCGATCCAGCAGTCATCTTCGATCGTGATCGGCTTGGCGTATTCCAGATTGTACCAGCTGCCATCCTCTCGCTGCCTGACATTCCGTTCTTCCGGAAGCAGCGGATGCATCGGAGTTGCCAGTGTAACGTTCGGACCGATCAATACATTGTCCCCAATATGTACCGGACATACATCCAGGCATGTAAAGTTGAAATTCACTGCACAGAATCTGCCGAATGTAGTGTTGCTGCCATAATCAAAATAGACAGGTGCCTGCAGGGCAGGCAGATACGGTGTTTCCGGCAGAAGTTCCCGCAGGATCTCTTCACCTTTTTCCGTATCATCTTCATCCGCCAGATTATATCTGCGGGACAGTTTACGCGACTTGATACGCAGAACAGTAAGTTCCTGATCGGATGGATCATAAAGTTCGCCTCTGATCATTTTTTCTTTTTCTGTCATATATCGTCCCTTCTTTTTTCATTCCCGTATTATCATATCTTCTTTTTCTTCCGTCTTCTATAAATCAGGTGATAAAGCGGGACAGATTTAAAACAGCGGTCCATTGCTGAACCGCTGATTAAGGCAATCCTGTTGATCAGACTTTCGGATCAAAGCCCCTGGCTGCTATATATCCGTCTGCCATGGATGTGGCGATACGGCCCGGATTCTTGTGTGTCTGTCCGAGCGGGATCACTCTGTCAAATGCTTCTTCAAACTGTCTGATGAGTTCATTGTCACTGCGGATGCCCATTGCCAGGACTACGCAGTCTGCTGTGATCGTTTCTTCTTTTCCGTTTGCGAGATCATCACAGATGATACCTGTTTCCGTGACTTCCTTCAGTTTCATGCCCGCTCTCAGTGTCAGGGGTTTTCCTTCCATCTGATGAGTGACATCAATGAAGATCGAAGGATACATATTGGCACCGATCTTTTCCAGCATATCAACGACTGTGACGCTTTCTGTCTCACCGTTCCTGAACAGCAGTTCCGCTGTTTCCAATCCGGTCAGCCCTGCGCCAACGATGACGACCTTTCCGGAAGGTCTGACGTTTCCGCGGATCACATCATATGCTGAAACAACATTCTTTCCGCCGATCCCGGGCAGATCCGGTACGATAGGCTTTCCGCCTGTTGCCAGGAAGACTGCCTTCGGTTCCAGTTTCTTAACTGTTTCCACATCCGCTTCACAGCCGGTCAGCACATTGACACCCGCCAGCTTCATCTCTTCTTCGAGTGTGGTACGCAGCCAGCTTACCTTGTTCTTATAAGGTGCTGTCGCGCCGGCAAGATTCAGTTCGCCGCCGAGTTCATCTTCTTTCTCAAGCAGTGTTACCGTAAATCCGCGTTTTGCCAATGTAGCTGCTGCTTCCATACCGGCAACGCCGCCTCCGACGACAGTTACCTTATCACCTGTCTTACTCTTGCGGGGACGACGGCTGAAGGCAGCTTCCCTGCCAGCCTGGGGATTGACTGAGCAGCGGACATAACCTACTGCCATAAGTGATTCGAAGCAGTACAGACAGCCGATGCAGTGATGGATCAGGTCATTCCTGCCGCGGGCTGCTTTACGGCCCCATTCCGGATCCGCAATACTGCCTCTGCCGATACCGACGAAGTCACATACGCCTGCTTCCAGCAGTTTTTCTGCGCAGTCAGGCGTCTTGATATTGGATACACCCGTGACCGGAATATTGACAGCCTGTTTGACTGCAGTCGTTTCCGGCGCACGCCAGCCTTCCGAATAGGAATACGGTTCTTCGTTTTCACCATACGGCACAAAGTAATTGCCGTTGGAAACATCGATCATATCTGCGCC
>JAFOMZ010000183.1 GCA_017421125.1 Solobacterium sp. | reverse complement strand
GTATCCCCGGTGGAAGAATAATAATCAGTGCGCTGAAATTCACTCATTTCTGTCACCAGTCCTTTCTGCCGTTTTCACGGCTCAAGAAATATAATATATATTTTTGAGAAATAGTCAAATTTCTTACACAAAAATACTGCCCTCTCAGACAGTATTCCGGGTCACAACAGTTTTGTACCGCAGTTTGCGCAGAACAATGCGCCATCTTCATTGACAGTCCCGCAGTTCGGACAGACATTCCCGTCCGGCAGGATATCATCCTGCTGTATATATGGGTGCAGCCAGTCATTCAGTTCCGCTTCAAGATCCGTTCCGCTGATCCGGTAGACCATCGCGTATTTTCTGCCCTTCAGATCCGTGACTCTCATGAGTCCTTTTTTATTCTCGGGTGAACGGTTTCCGGCACGCTCGATACTGCTGATATTGTCCTTGTACCATGCATCAGTCCTCATGCGGTCATGGAATACGAGCCAGTCGTCTGAACAGAAGATCGTGCCGCTGTTTCCGGCTTCCCTGACAGGAGATGCGTCAAACGAAGCACCAAACTGTTTTTCTTGTTTGATGATATCCTTCATGACCGCACCTTTTTTAATGAATGACAGCAGAAAGCCGAGAACACCGCAGCCTGCCGTAATGGCGAGTCCCATCAGAATATAACTGGCGGCTCCCCAGCCCATCGTTCCGATCAGTACAGCCAGTGCAAACATGGCCATGGAAATGATCAGTCCGGCAAGGATCCCTCTCAGAATGTATACCATTGAGATCTTATGATTGATTTTTTTCTTGTTCATACTCATTTCTCCAGCAGTTTTCTTACCGCAAGGCTTGCCGCAAGCAGTCCTGCAGCAGCCGGAACAAAGATAACGCTTGCGGGCGGTATTCTGTCTTTTCTTGTCTCACCATCAGGATCGATGATCTGGTTCTGCGTCCTGGGCTGTTCGGAAGAGAACAGCACCGGAACAGGATAGCGGATACCGCGTTTCCTTGCCATCTGGCGTACGCTCTTGGCAAGCGGATCCATCTGTGTCTTCCACAGATCTGTATACGTCACCATGGAGGAATCCAGTCTGTTCCCCATGCCAAGGGATGACACAAAGGGAATGCCGTTATCGTGGCATGCCTCGATCAGATCGAGTTTGCTGGTGACTGTGTCAATGGCATCCACCACAAAGTCGGCATTCCTGACCATACTGATATTCTCGGCATTGAGGAACGCCTGTACTTCCGTCACTTCACATTCCGTATTGAAGCTCTTGATGCGTTCATGCATGGCAGTGACTTTCGGCACATCCACGGTGTTATGGTCAGCCATGATCTGTCTGTTGAGGTTGGATAAGGCTACCGTGTCCTTGTCTACCAGGATCAGGTGTCCGATGCCGGTCCTTGCCAGTGCTTCTGCCGCATAAGAACCGACTCCGCCGACCCCTGCAACCAGGACCGTGCTGTTTTTCAGTTTCGCAACTGCTTCTTCTCCAAGCAGCAGCTTTACCCGTTCGAGTTCTTCGCCCATGCAAGTATTTCCTCCTTCATCCTCTGCCTGTCTGCCGGATCAAGTACTTCAAACCAGTTGACAGGCATCTGATGATTCAGCCAGGTATATTGTTTTCTGGCATATTGTCTGGAATGTTTCCGGATATCCTCCAGGACTTCCTCAACAGAAGCGTTCCCTTCAAAATACGGTCTCCATTCCCTGTATCCGATCCCTCTCATGCAGAGATCATCAAATGTCACACCCTGCGCCAGCAGTCCGCGGACCTCTTCTTCCAGTCCTTCATCGATCATCTGCTGTGTTCTGCGGGCAATGCGCTCATGAAGCAGGGCTCTGTCCATAGTGCAGCCTGCAAACCATACATCATAGATGGGGCGGTGCTCCTGTGCTTCTACAATATCACTTTGACGCGTTCCTGTGCGTTTGAGGATCGTTAAAGTGCGTATGATCCTTCGGCGGTTGTTCGCATGGATCTTTTCAGCCTGTTTCGGATCCTGTTTCAGCAGGATATCATACAGTGTTTCCGTATCCATCTCTTCAAATTCCGGATCAGCGGGACTTTCTCCCTCCTCCGTACTGAACTGATAATCATACAGACATGCCTTGAGGTAGAGGCCTGTTCCGCCGGCAATGATCGGGAAGGACGGACAATTGTCGATCTCCCTTCTGGCATCCTGCTGGAACTGTGCTACGCTGTAATGATCCTTCGGATCCAGCGTATCGATCAGGTGATGCGGGATCCCTCTCATTTCCTCCGGTCTGATCTTTCCGGAACCGATATCCAGTCCCCGGAACATCTGTATGGAATCGCCGGAAATGATTTCCCCGTGCAGTGCTTCAGCCATCTCCAGGGAGAAATCTGTTTTGCCTGACGCAGTCGGTCCGACGATGACCAGTACTTTTTTCATCGCAGGAACTCCTTTGTCAGTTCTTTTTCACTCAGTATCACAAATGTCGGTCTGCCATGCGGACAATGATAAGGGTTCTCACATGTGCCCAGCTGCCTGACGACTTCCCTCATTTCATCCATCGTCAGATTGCGGTTGAAGCGGATTGATCGATGGCATGCCATCGTAGCGATCTTTTTCTTTTCCATCCTGGCATATCTGATCTCACGTTCTTCCCGGAAAGAATCCATAACATCCTGCAGGA
This sequence comes from Solobacterium sp., assembly GCA_017421125.1. Lineage (GTDB taxonomy): Bacteria > Bacillota_I > Bacilli_A > Erysipelotrichales > Erysipelotrichaceae > Bulleidia. Next base: position 10,192 of record JAFOMZ010000183.1, on the reverse strand, counting down.
ATGTCTGGGCATCGATGTCCTTCATCCACAGGGGGATCCTTCTGACGATCAGCAGATCCCTGCCGAACGGTTCAAATGCGATATGCAGATCGGATACCGCTTCATTGATCTCATCCACTCTCTGTACCAGATCTGCGGATGCTTTGACCTGCAGCGGAATGAGGCAGTCTGTCATGACAGGTTCCGTATTCAGCTTTGCCCTGATCTCCTCATAATGCACACGTTCCTGGCAGGCATGCTGGTCAAGTACTGCCAGTCCGTTTTCCACAGCACACAGGATGAATTTCCCATGGAGCTGCCCGATGACCTGCATGTCGGGAAGCTTCTCCCGTACGACCGGTTTCTCCGCTTCAACAGGCGGAGTATATACCGGAGCAGGTTCGGGTTCACTGATCAGTTCAGCTGTTTCCCGGACAGGTTTCTGCACAGGCTTTTGCTGTACAGGCTCCGGCTGAACAGTGCTCTGCGGTGCTTCTTCTTTCGCAGGTGTGTTCAGGTCCAGTGTGTCCAGTGTCAGCGGTTCATAGTATGTCTGACGCGCTGTGCTGACTTCCACCTTCGGTGCCAGCACCGTGTTCTTCAATGTCTGATTGATCTCAGTACGGATCAGCTGTTCCAGCTGGTTCTCCTTGGATAAGCGGACCTCCCATTTACTGGGATGCACATTCACATCCAGCAGCTGGGAGTCCATATGGATCTGAAGGACTGCCAGGGGATGTCTTCCCTTGACGATGAAGTCCTCATATCCGTCTTCGATCGCTTTATATAGCCGGAATGTCCTGACCATACGTCCGTTCAGGAATACATGCATGGAATTCCTGGTAGAACGCGTGATCTGGGGTTTGATGATATATCCGGTGACCGCATAATCAAAATCCGAGAATTCTACAGGCACTGCGTTTTCCGCAGCCTCCCTGCCCCATGCCTGGTACAGTACTTCCAGCAGATTGCCTTTGCCGGTCGTCTGGAATGCTGTACGACCGTCACTGATCAGCCGGAATGAGATCTCCGGATGGCTCATGGCAAAACGTGTTACAACATCCTGGATCAGGGAATTCTCGTAGGCAGCAGAGCGCATATGCTTCAGTCTTGCGGGCGTCTTGTAGAACAGTCCTTCTACGGTGATCTCCGTGCCCTGGTCAGCCGGATAAGCGCTGACCGATACGGTCTTGCCGTATTCGATCTTTACCCTGGTGCTTTCATTGCCGTCACTGGTCGTCAGCGTCAGCTTGGAAACACTGGCAATGGAAGGCAGCGCTTCCCCACGGAAGCCCAATGTATGGATCCGCCACAGATCGGACTGGGTGCGGATCTTGCTGGTGGCATGCCTCTGGAAAGCCATGACAGCATCCTTGCTGTCCATTCCGCATCCGTCATCCGTTACCGTCAGTGAAGCTAGTCCGCCTTCCCTGACAGTGATGGTGATCCTTGTGCTGCCTGCGTCGATCGCGTTTTCGACCAGTTCTTTTACAACGCCCTGCGGACGTTCAACAACTTCACCTGCCGCGATCATGTTCGCGGTCTGTTCATCCAACTGTACAATTCTGCTCATAATATCTACCTGCAAAAATTATATACTATAATTGTCAGAAAGGAGGTCCGCATGCGGCTGAAAGAAGAATTCCGAAAGGAAACCGTCATTAACCGGTCCAGGTTCATTGCCTGTGTCGCACCGGCTTTTTCCGAAGAAGAAGCACGGGCATATATTGAGAAGATCCGGAAGGAATTTCCTGATGCTTCGCATGTATGCACCGCCTATATCACCGGTGAAAATGATATGATCCAGCGTTCCAGTGACAACCATGAACCTGCCGGCACAGCCGGTGTCCCGATGCTGGAAGCGATCCGCAAGAGCGGACTGTCTTCAACATGTGCATGTGTTGTCCGTTATTTCGGAGGCATCAAACTTGGCGCAGGCGGACTGATCCGGGCATATTCCGGTTCTGTAACGGATGCCCTGGCAGAAGCGAAGAAGCTTGATAAAGTGCCTGTAGACGTCTGGCAGATCACGTATCCCTATGATCTTTCCGGCAAACTGGAAGGATGGCTCAGAAGGAATACGGAAAATGCCGAATTTGACTACAGTGATCAGGTGACCTGCCTTTTCGAAACACGGGAAGACGGTATCGCGGATACGATCCGCGACCTGACCAGAGGAGCTGCGGAAGCGGAACTGGTAGAACATACATTCAGGGAGGTGGAAGTCCAATGAGTGAGTATAAGGTAGATCTCAGCAGCTGGGAAAGAAAAGAACTGTATGAACATTTCCTTCATACAGAGAAGCCTTTCTGGTCCGCCACATTCCGGGCAGATGTCACCGAACTGAAGAGATATGCCCGTGAATGCCATCTGTCCTTCTATCACGTCATGGTATGGGCGGTCAGTGAAGCCATGAACCGTACGGATGCGTTTCTGTATACGATCCGTCCGGACGGCATCTGGCATCTGGACAAACGGTATCCCAGTTTTACCTATATGCCTGAAAACAGTTCCCTGTTCCGTATCGCGACTGTAGACAGTGATGTGAATACACCCCGGGAATTCTGCCGGGCTGCTGCCGGGATCACTTCCACCCAGGAGTGCTTCCTGGTGGAAAGCAAGGAATCGGACCAGCTGATCTTCATATCCTGTCTCCCCTGGATCGATGTGACAGGCCTGACCAATGAAGGAATGACAGATCCCGCAGACAGCATTCCCCGCATTACCTGGGGAAAGTACGAGGAAGAAAACGGCAGACTGATGCTGGGCATGTCACTGGAAGTCAACCACAGACTGATCGACGGCATTCATATCGGTGAGTTTTACCGGAACTTCCGGGATGTGCTGGAACATCTGCCGCAGAAAATATAAAAGCTTCAGCCGGGATGATCCCTGACTGAAGCAGATGAATATTGAATCTGATAATTGATTTATTATGCCTTCTTTGCGTTCAGTATCTCTTTTCTGATATTGTACGCAAGCATGACAACCGCCAATACAATGAACACGCAGGAGATCGGAGAAGTCAGGAACGGCAGGAAGCTTCCCTGGCTCTTCATCAGTCCTCTTCTCAGGTTTGTTTCCAGTGTCGGGCAGAGAATAAAAGCAAGGATCGTCGGGGCTACCGGCAGCTTTGCTTTTTTCATGACCCATCCGAGGATACCGAACAGCATCATGACTAGTACATCAAATACACGGTTGTTGTTTGCGTACGCGCCTACAACACAGAAGACGGTAATGATCGGAAGAAGAATATTCTTCGGAACCTGCAGGATTCTGATAAAGACACGGATTCCCAGGAACTCGATCAGCAGCATCATTACATTTGCAATCAGCAGTGCTGCGAAAATACCGTAGACCAGCGGACCCTGTGTTCTGAACAGCAGCGGTCCGGGTGTGATTCCGTGGATCATGAATCCCGCCAGGATCAGCGCAGTCGTGTTGTCACCCGGAAGTCCGAGTGTCAGCAGCGGTACCATCGCGCCGCCGGTGCAGGCATTGTTTGAAGCTTCGGAAGCGATCAGTCCGTCAACGATGCCGGTTCCGTATTTTTCAGGATATTTGGAATGTCCTCTGCATACGGAATACGCAAGCAGATTGCAGATACTTCCGCCGAGTCCCGGCAGGATGCCGACGCCGGTACCGATCAGGGTCGACGCGAAGAAGTTGAATCCCTGGCCTTTGATATCATCCCTGGTAAACCCAAACCCGCGGATCTTGAAATCCTGAGTGGACAGATCCTGCTTTTTGTTCTTGTTTTCCAGGGCCTCCAATATATCTGCTATGGCAAAGAATCCGATCAGAATAGGAAGGATCGAGAAACCTGCGCTGAGATCAGAAATACCGAAGGTAAATCTGCGGAAGCTGGTGATCGGCGCGATTCCGACGAATGCAATGATGAATCCGAGCATGCCGCTGAGCACGCCTTTTACGATCGAACCCGATGCCAGTGATACGATCATGGTCATTGAGAACAGTGCGATCGAGAAATATTCATACGGTCCGAACTTCAGAGCGAATCTGGCAATGAACGGAGCCAGGAACATCAGGATAACATAGCTGATCAGTCCTCCGAAGAAGGAGGCTACGATACCGATACCGAGTGCCTTTCCTGCTTCGCCTTTCATGGCCATCGGATGACCGTCAAATGTAGTAGCGACTGAAGATGCAGTTCCCGGCATTTTCAGAAGGATCGCGGAGATCAGACCACCCGAGGTACCACCGATATACAGACCGCACAGCAGCGCAAGTCCGGCGATCGGTTCCATGCCGAATGTGATCGGCAGGAACAGCGCAACGCCCATCGTTACCGACAGACCGGGGATCGCACCGACGATAATACCCATGAAAACGCCGAGGAAGATCAACGCCAGAATCGGAAGATTCAGAATTGATACAAATCCGGTTAAGATATCACCCATAATGACGCTCCTCTTAAATGATTCCCTTCAGAATACCGGCAGGGAGACGGATCCCGAAAAACTTGGTAAAGATAAAGTAGATCAGAAACACCGATACGATCGTCAGTGCGCCTAATTTCAGATAATTTGTTTCTTCTTTTTTTGTCATCAGACAGAATGTCAGAAACAGGAACACAATACTTGTGATCAGGAATCCAACCGGTTTCAGAAGTTCCGCATACAGAATGCATGCGACCATCATCACTGCTGCACCCTTATAATTTTTCACAAACTCAGGTACTGTCTCTTCATAATCCTGAGCTGCTCTGAAGCCGTCATACATCAGCTTCAGAGACAGCGCAATGATAATAACAGAGACGATTTCCGGCAGAAACGCTGCTCCGATTAAGTTGTTTTCCTGAATACCGATCGGAATGCTCATCGCCAGAAGAGCGATCCCGATCAACAGGCTGACTGCACCTGTAATCAGATCAGAATACTGTTTCATAGGAATGGAATCTCCTAAACGGGGAGTCAGTTATCAGTTATTGGCAGCGGTAAAGAGATCTGCGTACTTCAGGAGGCTCTCTTCAACCTGCTTAGCATAAGTGGTTGCTTCAGCCGGATCCATGTATACAGGTGTCAGTGCATAGGAGTCCTGAGCTGCTTTTACGAAATCCGGGTTTGCAACAACTGCCTTCATTGCTGCACTGAATGTATTGACTGCATCATCCGGTGTGTCCTTCGGGAATGCTACGAAGAAGAATTTTCCGAATTCCATGTTCAGGCCCTGTTCTTTTGCTGTAGGAATATCGTTGAACAGAGGGTTGCGTTCAGCGGACAGCAGTGCGAGCGGAATGAATTCTCCGGTTGCGATGTAGTCTTTGACAAGTGCATATTCAACGTTGATGATGTCTGTATTGTGACCTGCAAGTGCAGCGATCTTATCTGCGTTGCCGCCGATATCTACGAGGTTCAGATCAATTCCTGCTTCTTTTTCAAGTGCAAGACCGACGAGCTGAGGATATCCGCCGACAGCCATACCGTATTCGATGTTGCCCGGATCTGCTTTTGCTGCATCGATGAATTCCTGAAGTGTTGTGAAACCGGAATCATTGTGTGTGATCAGAAGTGTTGTATTTGCCTGAAGGCAGACACCTGCGAGACGGAAATCATCCAGATTATAGTCATAGATTCCTGCGATCTTCGGAAGCATCGCTTCTGTGTGGAAGAACAGAGCCTGGTAACCATCTGCTTCACCTGTACGGACCTGTTCCATACCGACTGTTCCGGAGGAACCTTTCACGTTTACGACAGGGATCGCAACGCCGAGTTCCTTTTCTGCATACTGGGCAAGAAGTCTTGCGTTTGCGTCAGTATCGCCGCCGGCTCCGACCGGTACGACCATCTGAATATCACCTTCGGGATAGGAAGATTCGGGAGCTGTTGAACCGCCGGATGAAGATCCACCGGAAGAAGATCCGCCGCTGCATCCAGCCAGGAGTAATGCTGCCATTGTTGTTCCGAGAATTGCCTTCAGTGTCTTGTTTTTCATAGTTATCTTTCCTCCAAAATACACGTGCACACTGTTTTCTGCATGATCCGTTTTCTTGACCGGGACATGCAATTAAGAAATAAAATAAAAGTAATAACTGTAATACCTGTTATAACACTAGATTGATAAGATTTGCCGGTGTGATTGTTTTAACCGGCAATGTTTGATCTTAGTAGTGACTGTTTCGTACGCTCTCAATGATCCTGCCTTTGGAATCCCTTACATGTTCACGCATACTTGCTTCTGCCCTGTCGGGATCTCCTGAGCGGATATCGTCCATCAGCTTCCTATGCCAGTAGCGGGGATATTCAACATCCTTCGCCCTGACGGTCAGCGCATTGCAGAGGATCCAGAACAGATTGATCCGTTCAAACATGTTCACCAGCTTTGCGTTTCCTGAGAATTCCGCCAGTGTTTTGTGAAACCTGAGGTGTGCGTTTCTTGACAGTTCGATCGTGTCTTCGGCATATGGAACTGTATCCAGCCTTTCTGCGATCTGATACAACTCATTGAACTGTTCATCTGTCATCCTCTCACTCAGTATCCTTGCTATCTGGCATTCGATCGCTTCCCTGGCTTCCAGTGAATCATTTACTTTCTCCACTGTAGGGATCGTTACGTATGATCCCCATTTCGGCTTTGATTCTACAAGTCCGTCTTCTTCAAGCCTTTTCAGCGCTTCGATTACCGGGATCACACTGACATTTGTGATTTCAGCCATCTTTCTTCTTGAAAGCTGCATTCCCGGGGGGAATTCCCCATCTAGAATTTTCTGTACGATAATTGAGTAGGCAACATCCGGTGCAGTTACGAAGTTGTCACCCGTGTTCTGCAGTTCTGTAGTCATGTTGTAACCTGTTATTCCTTCCGCCTTCAAGATATAACTGTTATAACAGTGTGTCAATCCTTTTTTGTCATTTTTGAAGGAAAAATCAACAGATTTGCCAAGAAATGTAAACGCTTTCTTATTATATACGAAAACGGAATTTTCCTTCAGCTTGGCATTGACTTAGTGTTATAACAGGTATAACATAAGGGTGTAACCTGTTGTTATTACTGTTATAACGTATGGAGGCAATTATGAGTGATCTTGCTGCGGAACTGCTCTTTCTTGAACAGGAACTGCAGGTCCCTTCCTTCTCAAATGATGACGCTCTGATGCTTGGCCTCTGCGCTGTCGAATGGATCAAAGAAAGCGGAAAACCGGGTGTATATATTGTAATAAAGCGCGGTGCATCTGTTCTCTTTACACACTGCATGAAAAATGCCAATGAAGACAACCGGCTGTTTGCGGAAAGAAAGATCCGCACTGTGGAAATGTTTGAGCATTGCTCCATGTACGCAGGTGAAAAATATAAATCCAAAGGCAGGGTTTTCGAATCGTATTATGACGAGACTGTGTACCAGTGCAAAGGCGGTGCATTCCCGATCTGTATTCCGGGAACCGGCATGGTCGGAGTGATCGGTATTTCAGGGCTCTCAGCAGCGGAAGACCATGAGGTCAGCGTAATGGCACTTCGGAAATTCATTCAGAAAAAACAACGATCGGCTGAAGCCGGGCAATAAAAGGTGACTGTCATGTATCAGCGCGAATATGAGCGGCGTGTACGCACTGCTGTCGTCGGCATCGGTTCTCATTCTTATCGGAACATTCTTCCGGCACTTCATTTCCTTCCAGTTGAACTGAAGGCCGTCTGCAATCGCAGCAATCGTGATATGGCAGAAAAAACTGCAGCTGAATACGGATGCAGATGGTACCAGGATACGGAAGAAATGTACCGGAACGAGGATCTGGATGCTGTACTCTTCTGTGTTTCTGCAGACAGACATCCTTCTCTTATAAAAGAAGCATTCTCCCACGGCATTCATGCCTGGGCAGAAAAACCGCTTGCAGTCAATTCACTGCAGATTGAAGAACTTATTTCACTGCGGAACGGACTGGTCGCAATGGCCGGCTATAAAAAGGCATTTATGCCCGCAGTCAGGAAAGCATTGGAAGTGATACACAGCAAAGAATACGGTGACCTTCAAAGTATGCTGGCGGTCTATCCTGTCCGTATACCTGAAGGAAATACCAAAGACTGGCTGAACAACGGCTGTCATCCCCTTTCGGTACTGCTTGCGGCAGGCGGAAAAGTTGACAGCGCTGTATCACTTAGAAATGAAAGCGGATCCGGAAGCAGTGTACTCTTCTTTGAAAACGGAACTGTCGGAACGCTGCTGCACGCATGCGGCCCGCAGCCTCTGGAAGATTATCATTTCTATGCTCCCTCATGGCATCTGCAGATCGACAATACCAGCAGAGTCATACTCCAGAGAGGCATTCCTTCCGTCTACGGAAGAACGACCTCATTTGTACCGGAAGGTTTTGATTCCGGAGCCCTTGTATGGGAAGCACAGAACTGCAAAGCCACCCTGGAAAACATGTCATTCTTCCTTCAGGGTATCTATGATGAGCTTCTGGAATTCTTCACATGCATTCTGGAAAACAGAATGCCGCAGACCGGTTCTCTTGAATTTGCGCTCGAACTGACAAAAGTATATGAGGCATTGATGGAAAGCAGAGGGAATCGGATCAGCTTATAAAGCCTAACCAGGAAAGGTAAAAATATGAATTTAAAAGAAAGACTTAAAAACGGGGAAACTGTTTACGGAACAATGATTCGCCTGCAGCGAAATCCGGCTTTCTGCATCGTTGCCAAAGACGCAGGGATGGACTTCATCATGTTTGACTGCGAGCACGGCATTTATAATCTTGAAACTCTTCACGATATGTTCCAGATGGCTCACGCAGCAGGACTGACTGCAGTGCTGAGAGTTCCGATGCTTGATAAGGAAAGCATCTCCCGTCCGCTGGATGCAGGCGCATGCGGTGTTATGGTACCGATGACGGAAACTGCAGAACAGGCAAAGGAGATCGTACATTGGTCCAAGTATACTCCGGTCGGAGACAGAGGATACGGTTCCGGTATCGGCGCTACCTATTATCAGGTCGGAATTGAAACAACAAAAGCCATGCAGGAGATCAATGACAGAGTCCTGACAATTGCACAGATCGAAACAGCCCTGGCAATTGAGAATATTGAAGAGATCGCTGCAATAGAAGGCGTCGACGCACTGATCGTCGGACCGAACGACCTTTCCATCTCACTGGGCGTTCCCGGCCAGCTGACAAGCGATATTGAAGTAAATGCGATCCGTAAAGTTGCGGATGCATGTCATAAATACGGTAAAGCATTCGGCATTCACGGACCTGAGAGCCTGCAGGAGATCTTTGCGGATGATATCAATCTCTGCATCCATACAACTGACGCCGATATGCTCAGAAATGCAATGAAGGACGTGAAAGCCCGCCTGCAGAGCTTCCGTTCACATGAATAAGATGAAGAGGTGAGATTATGAGAGATTCTATTCACAAGTATTTCCAGGTTGGAACGATCCAGTGGATGAGCTATCCGAGGATGGACGGACTGGAGTCACTGAAAAAGATCTGTGCTGATGATTATTTCGATGCGATCGAAGTAAATGTCAACAAGCTGGGTGCTTACCGTGAAGAAGCCAAAGCCCTCCTTGAACAGTCACATCTGAAAGTATGCTACGGTGCGCAGCCTTCCCTGCTCGGGCCGAAGCTGAATCCGAATGACCTGGATGAGGAAGGAAGGCAGAAAGCAGAAGACACATTGAAAAACTGTCTGGATGACGCAGAATACTTCGGTGCGAAGGGCATTGCGTTCCTTTCCGGCAAGTGGCAGGAAGAAACAAAAGAAGAAGCTTACCGTCAGCTGCTGAAGACGACTGTCAATGTATGCCGTTATGCTGCATCAAAAGGCATGATGGTTGAACTGGAAGTTTTCGATTATGATGTTGATAAAGCATCACTGATCGGACCGGCTCCGCTGGCTGCCAGATTTGCGGCAGATGTCCGCACACTGTGCCCGAATTTCGGACTGCTGGTCGATCTGTCACACTTCCCGATCTGCCATGAAAAATCCGCTGATGTGATCCGTACCTGCCGTCCGTATATTACACATCTGCATTTCGGCAATGCTGTTGCAGATAAAGATGCAGAGGGATATGGTGATCTTCACCAGCGTCTCGGTTATCCGAACAGTGCGAACGATATTCCGGAGCTTCTGGATTATTTGAAAGTACTCAAGGAAGAAGGTTTCTTCCGTGCAGATGAACCGCTTGTTCTTTCCATGGAAGTATCCCCTACCGCTTCTGAAAGCGAAGAAATCATTCTTGCAAATACCAAGCG
>JAFOMZ010000182.1 GCA_017421125.1 Solobacterium sp. | reverse complement strand
CGTTGTCTTGCCGGAGCCGGCAGCGCTCATCAGGTTGATGAGGAGAACGCCCTTCTCCGTCAGTTCATTTCTCAGGTTTTCAGCATCGATGTCATTGGATCTTGTGACAGATGCACGCAGCTCTATGACCTTCATCGTTCACTCCTCCATGTTCTGATCTGTTCCTTCAGCCAGGATGTCCATTCATCAAAGCCTTCACCTGTCTTGGCAGAAACACGGAACGTACGGATATCCGGATTCAGCGCCCTGGCTCTTTCCTCAGCCTTTTCAGGATCATAGTCAAACACATCCTTCGTGTCGATCTTGTTCTCAAGCATGACATCGCTGACGGTGAACATCAGCGGGTACTTCAGAGGTTTGTCATCGCCCTCCGGAGCGCTCAGGATCATGACCTTCAGTGCAGCTCCGACATCAAATTCCGCCGGACATACAAGGTTGCCGACATTCTCCAGGAAGATGACATCCAGTCCTTCTGTGGTCATCCTGTCCAGTCCGCGTTTGGTCATGTCAGCGTCCATATGACAGCTGCCGCCGGTATGGAGCTGGATCACCCTCACCCCGAGCTGTGAGATCGTCTGTGCGTCCACATCCGAATCCATATCAGCCTCCATCACACCAATAGAGAATTCATCCTTCAGTGCATTGATCGTCCGTACGAGCGTACTGGTCTTGCCTGCACCGGGTGACCCCATCAGGTTGATGAAGAATACTTTTTTTGCTTCAAGCTCACTTCTCAATTCTGCAGCACGTGCATCATTGTCATCCGTGATCCTTGTTTTGGTTTCATATATCTCGAACATATATCCGTTGATCCTCCAGACTCTATTCTATAGCAAACCCTCCGAATTTCCTATCATCAGGAAGCCTGACGGTCTGCAGAAAAAAACCTCCGGCAGATGATCTGCCGGAAGTATCATTACCGATTATTTCAGATAGTATTTTTCCAGGAATTCCGGATTGAACGGGATCTTCTCTTTAGTTGAGTCAAATACATTTCTGCCTTCGACCCAGGTCGAGATGACATTGAAATCGTCATCGATTACCACAGCATCAAAGAATTTTCCGACCGTTAATTCACCGCGGTCCCTGAATCCGTATTTCACAGACTGGTTGTAGCTGCTCATCCGGACGACCTCTTCCAGCGGCATGTGGAGCTTTTTGACAAGGTTCCGGATACCGTAGACAACAGGCAGACTCGATCCGCTCAGTCTTCCTGTCTTGCTGAGGCAGTAGCCTTCCGGTGTCTTTTCGATGACAGCACGGTCAGAGTCCGGAGGATTGCCCATTTTTACGCCATCGTATTTACCTACGGGCGCGCCTGCATAGGCAACGTTGTCGGAGACCATCATGATCTTGCTGTGATCCTTCATACGCAGGGCAAGCTCGATCATGGGCAGGCATACGTGGAGACCGTCACAGATCAGTTCACACCACACCTCATCCCTCAGCAGGGATGCGCCGGCTGTACCGACATCACGATGATGGAGGCCTGTCATGACATTGAACAGATGGGTCGCTACCGTCACGCCATGGTCAATGGCGAGGTTTGCTTCGGCATATGTTGCGTTGGTATGGTAGTTGGATACTGTTACACCATTGCTGACGAAGAAATCGATCGCTTCCAGCGCACCCGGGATCTCCGGCGCGATGTCAAACAGGACGAGATGTCCGGCGCCTTTTTCCAGGTAGGCCTTTGCAGTTTCCATATCAACGGAAGGATATCCGAGATTGATGCCCTTCTCGCCGACTCTGGAGCCCCATGGACCTTCCGAATGGATACCGAGCACTCTGGCACCGTCATTCTTTTCCTGCATCAGCTGCACAAGGTCCGGATAGCCTTCGTAATTTGCTGTAGTGGGCAGGATACCGGTCACGCCAAGCGCGGCCTCGCCTTTCAGGCATTCCCTGATACCGTTGATGTCTGCTTTGTCAAAGCGATATCCGACTGCACCGTGGTTATGGGTATCGATGATGCCCGGTATGATCGTCAGATCACCGTAATCGATATCCGCGGAAGCTGTATTTTCCAGGATCTTTACGATCTTCCCTTCTTCATCGAATTCGACAGTTCCTGAAATGCTCTTTCCCGGCAGGACGATCCTGCCTGCTCTGATCCTCATGTTTTTCTCCTCTTAACACCGCATCAGTACAGATCATAGTATGTGATCAGTTCAATGTTGTTTTCACTGATCCAGTTCCTGATCCATTCCGATGTGTTCATCTCATGATCCCTGACTCTTTCCAGGGACAGAGTTGTCAGCCCCAGCAGTTCAGCATCTACATAGCCGGGATGTCCGCCGATGCATACATATTCCTGTCCTGCCAGAAGTTCCGCGTTATCCTGGATGAGCTTCAGGGGGTTTTTGTTCAGCTGATCAGCTGCGTCAAACACTTTGTTTCTTGAAGCCTTGTCGCTTGTCTTTAAGGTACGGAAATTGAAGAAGCCGTATTTCTTCTGGATGTCTGCTGAATAAGGAATGCCCTCATCTTCACTGATCCTGCGGATCGCCTCAAGATAATGCTCGTGAGAGATGGAGTGTGAATGCAGGTATCCGGGTTTTCTCCCGGTCATCTGGACGAAGCGGACATACTGTGCCCTGACCTCGCGGTATGTTTCCTCCCAGGGGAACATCTCGCGCCTGCCTTCTTCGGTCTGCCATCTGGGATCACGGATCCTGACGCCTGAACGGATAAACTCTCCGTTTTCATCAACAAGGCTCGGGATGTCAGCGGGATCGGAACAGCTGGGTCCTGATACAAGATTAAAGTCAATGCCGAAGCAGGCCTGCGGACGGTCTTTCATGAATGATACCGCCAGTCCTGCGGAAGGCATATTTGTGAAGAGACCGGTATTTCTCAGGACACCGTTGTCAATGGCATCAACGATGCCGTAAGTGACTGCTTTTGTAAATCCGAAGTCATCTCCCTGTACAAGTAATTTCATGTTATTTCTTTTTTCTCCTGCCAAGCAGTGACGCAAAGAAGCGCCGCTGCAGTGTAATCGTGTCTTTTTCCGGCAGTACTTTCCGCAGGCAGTTGTGTGCCTGACGGGAATAGTAGCATTCTTCGGTATACTGCCTTCCGTCTTTCAATCTGATATAGATCGCGTACATGACAGTTTTATTGACATTCCATTCCGCGATCTCGGAGACCGGGACCGAAACACCGTACGCGCTGTTTCCGGGATCAAAAAAGATCAGCTGGTCGGTATACACATCCATTACCGGATGGTCCCTGACCATCAGCAGAGCGAACAGGACGATCGCTGCCAGCAGAACGCCGAGGATGATCCCGTATTTGTTTCTCGTCAGAAACAACAGGATCACGACTGCCCCAACGACCAGAATATTCAGTTTTGGCCGGTACATGATGCGGCCGACAAATTCTCCGTTGATTTCCATGCTTTCTACCGCACGGACTCCCTGATCATTCATAAATCCTCCTGAAGATCAGAAGGGCATGTTGTTCACGCATGCCCCTTCTGTTTTTGTAAATTTTAGAATATACCGATCAGCGCGAGCAGTACGCAGCAGATCATGATACCGAAGATAAGCTGTGTCGGTGTCCTTCCCTTCTGGAGCTGTTTGAATACGAGCCACCAGAGGAGAAGCGACAGGATGCCGGGCATGATACCGTCGAAGATATCCTGCAGAGCGAAGGATGCGCCGTTGATCACAGGAGCAGCCGCAATGTTTACCTTGACTGTTGAAGCGATCAGGGCACCGATCATGATAGCACCCAGTGTGGAGCAGGCTTCCATGATCAGCGGGATGATTCCGTTTTCGAATGCTTCATTGACGAAGTCAACGCCCTTGACATATCCGAACAGAACCAGATAGTACTTTGTGACCAGCAGGGAGCCGCCGTAGAGCAGCAGGAAGAGCAGCGGTGCGAGGATATTTCCATTTGCACCGATACCGATGCAGATACCGGCAACGATGACACGCACGCAGTTGAAGAAGAAGGAGTCACCGATACCGGCTGTCGGTCCCATCAGGGATGCCTTGATACCGGAGATCGCGCCGCCGTCGATCGTTCCTTTTTCAGCTCTTTCTTTTTCCATCGCTGCCGCGATACCGGTGATCAGGCCCATCATGACCTGATGCGTGTTGAAGAACTCTGTGGATTCACGTTCGAACGCTTCTCTCTTTTCCTCGTCAGTCTGATAGAATTTGTCGATTGCAGGCCATACCGACATACCGAAGGAATAACCTTCCATGACGACATGGTTGAAGCACATGAATGTATTCAGTGAGTAGTAATAGCACTTCTTCAGCATTGACTTTTCGTCAGCTGTTAATGTTGAAAACATGTTAGCCATAGAAATCATCTCCTCCTTGGGCAGGTACACCTTCAGCAAGTTTACGTTCAATGTCATTCAGCTTCTTATTACGGTTGTACAGGACATAAGAAATGATCAGGCCGATGATAGCGATCGGAAGGACCGGAAGATTCAGATACTTGAACAGAACGAATCCGAGAAGTACCCAGAACACCGTGGAAGAATTGTAGATCGCCTGAGTCGTAAGGCACAGACCTACTACGACCAGCATGCCGCTGGATGCGCTGAGACCTCTTGTAATGAAGCCCGGAACAGTATTGATCAGGTTTGCGACTGCATCAGCACCGAGCAGGACCGAGAAGAAGATGATCAGCGAGTTGACCGTGTGACGGATCACAAGCAGCGTGAACCACTGGAAGCGGCGGAATGCCTTGACATTGCCTTCGTGAGCCAGTCTTGTGTAGACCGGGTGAGTCGCCATCTGGATCGCGTTGACGAACGGTGTAACAGCATTCATCAGCGCGCCGACAGTAACTGCCAGTGCAACGCCTTCTTCCATACCGATGCCGGTCATGATCGTCAGACCGACAGCCATGACGGTACTTGTACGGAAGTCTGCTGCGATCGCTCCGCCGATCGCCGAAACGCCCATGTAGATTGCCTCGAGTGATGTGCCCATCATAACACCGGTTTTGAGGTCACCGCAGAGCAGACCGGTTACAGTACCGAGAATGATCGGTCTTGTCAGGGTCTGGAATCCGATGAAGCCATCAAGAACCTGCATCAGATAGTAAGAAAGTGCAATAAGAAACGCCTGTCCCATAAATGAAAATTCCTCCTTTCAGCCATTACTTATTTCCCCTTTTATGAAATTGCAGTTAGGTCCGTTCAAATACAGACCTGTGATAACTTCAGTTTATGGTTGCGGAAGGGCTTTCACAATAGTTTGGATCGGCCTTCTTTTTGCACTTTATAACGTACGCAAATAAATCCTAACAATTTTGTTTTGCTTGCTGTTACGATTAAAAAAACAGGAGGAACAGCATATTATGATCGGTATTATACTGGCTAGCCACGGACCTTTGGCGGAAGGTCTCCTTCACACATCAGAATGGTTTTTTCAGGATCAGAAACAGCTTGAGGCGCTCTGCCTGACGCCCGACACTTCACCGGAAATGTTTACCGAACGTCTGCAGGATGCCATTGGCAGAGTTGATTCCGGAGACGGTGTCCTGGTACTGTGCGACCTCCTTTACGGGTCTCCCTGCAGCTGCGCTGCACAGCTGCTTTCAGAAAACGTTGAAATGATCACCGGCATGAACCTGGGCATTCTTCTGGAACTGCTTGGTTCAAGGGAAAACGCTGCCCCGGATATTTCCGCGCTTGTTGAGACAGGCAGGAACGGAGTCGTGAACTTCAAAGAGCTTTTGGGCACGCAGACATCAGAAACCGAAGAAGAAGATTTCTTCTGAGATCTGTCAATATCACTAAACGGCAAACACGGCATCAGCCGTGTTTTTTCAAATATCAATTGACAGCAGTCTTACGGTCCTGCTCAGTATCCTCTTCTGATCAGTTTCAGCAGTCCTTCTTCACCGGAATCATTCGTCAGCGTCCGTATGTTATCTGCGGCATAGACTGACCTTGCGATCTCTTCGATCGCTTTCAGGACAGAGGCAGATCCTTTTGCCGAGACACGCAGAAAGACAACACGGCTGAAGACACGGTTTTTCCATAGATAGCCGCGGTCATATTCCCATGCGCCGATCAGATTATCGTCCCCTTCTTCGGCCGGGATGATCAGGAACAGTGTTTTGTTCCAGATGGAGATGCTTCTGATCTGCAGGATCTTTTCCGCTGTCTCCTCTGCCCTGCGTGCGTCCGGTACAAAGATCGCTGCCGCCGCATGGGCAAAAGCCTTCTGGCTTTTAAACGGCGGAGCTTCCGGAGTGACAACATGCAGATCAAGTTCCTGCAGCGCTTCACGGACCATGAACTTAAGCATGATCACTTCTTCATGGATCCGGTACAGCTCTTCTGAATCCGGCAAAGCGCTGACTTTTATATACGGAATGTCATAATGAAAATACATCTCATCATAATTCGCGATCATGCAGTCATACTGCGAAAGATCGACTGCCCGCCCTTCATACAGTTCAATAAAATCAAGCTTCTCGAACGTATCTTTTCCAAATGCGGTCGTCAGCGTATGTTTCAGTGCCTCGGCGCCGTTGATACCCATACGGTTTCCGACCAGTACGCTCAGTTTCCGCAGCGGATATTCTGTTTTCTGGATCGGCAGAAAAACGCTCATTCCGAGAAATAATGCGGCAAACCTTGAGACCCGGCAGCCATATGCTTCACTGATCGTTTTCAGGAACGTATTGGCCAGGGCAATGCAGAACGGTGAAGAACTCGTTTCATTGTTCTCCACTTCCTTGCCGACAAACGAATAGCCGATCTCCGGGAAAAGCAGCTGTGCATATACCGGCAAGAATGCTGCAGGCATCGACTTTTCATAGATCTGACGGAAATGGTCCGGCAGATCCCATGTACGGATCATACCTGATACACCGGTCTCCACGATCGGAATGATGCGTTCCAGCAGAACTCTGAAATCCTGGTGGAATCCTTCATAAACGATCGGGTCAAGGAAAACCGTCAGCAGGTATTCTACGGTAAGCACCTCATCTTCATCCTGCGGCATGTCGGGAAAGATCGCTTTTGTTTCGGCAAGCAGGTTTTCCGCTACGGCATACAGCGGCAGTCCTGCCAGCAGTTCACGGACGCTGTCCGGGATCGATGCATGATAACCTCTCCGGCTGCGGGAACACGCAAGAGGAATATACCGGATCAAACGATGCGTCATCTGATCACGGATGCTGAAACCGGACTTCCTCAGGACATCGAGCACTGTCTTTCTGACCTTCCTGGCCGTTTCATCATCCATATCCAGGAAATCACGGAATTCACGGTTGTGGATCATCGAACTGCTGCGGGTATCATGATTCAGGTAAAGCTCCAGCATGCAGAAACGCTTGCTGACTTCAAGCCCTTCCAATTTCAGCCCGTAGGAGGGCTTTGAGACAAGCTTGAGCCTGAACTTCTCAGCCAGTTTGCGGACTTCCCTGATGAACGGCTTGATCGTACTGCGGGCAAGCCAAAGCTCGTCTGCCAGCGTCCGGGCAGTTACATAATGCTCACTGACAAGAAGACGGCGCGTAAAAACATTGACTTTGTTCTCGTACTCTGATGTATATGTATAACTTGAAAACTGGTAACCAAGCTGTTCTTTGACGACTCTGAACGCTTCCTCGTCCGTTACCTCCAGCCAGAATCCCGTTCCCTTTTTGCTGAAGAGCTCTGCACCGCTGGCAGCAGCCAGGTCTGACAGTTCCTGCACATCCCCTTTGACCGTACGGACACTGATCCCGCACAGCTTTGCCATATCCGCTGAACGCAGAGGTCTTTCACTCCTCGACAGGTAATACAGCATCTGAAGCAGGCGTTTCTTTTCCTTCATTTACTTCCCTCATAAAACAATTGAAAGAGGCTTTGTCAGCCTCTTCTGCAGAACAGATCTTAATTATTCACTTAATGGTTTCGCGTTGGCGACAAGCGTCTTGAAATCACTGCGATTATAAGAAGGAATCAGCTGAGTGAAAACATTGTCATGTGCCTCTGCGATCTGCTTGAAGATCTCAAGATCCTCGGGGTCAGCCTGTGTATACTGGCTGATGACCACTTTGTTGGAAGACTTTTTGTGCACATAGTTGGCAACATTGACTGCCTCAATATTCGGAACATTCTGAATGATCTCCAGCATATCCTTCGGATTGTTGACGATCATCAGAATACGCATCTTGTCTGCCCTCGGGTCAGAGACAAGCTTGATCGCTTCTTTGACCGGTTTCACGAAAACCTTCATTCCCGGAGGAGCTGTCATCAGAAGCAGTTTTGTACGCATCGGGTCCGCTGCTGCCGCATCATTTGCGACAAGGATCGTACCGATCTGAAGTGCCTTTGACCATGCAGTAACGATCTGCCCATGGATAAGTCTTTCATCAAGACGAAGCTGAATGATCATTGATAAACTCCCTTCTCATGCAATGCATGTTTTTTCAATTACAGAGTACAACAACATACACTGTTTCAAAAGGTGTTGTATGTGGTTTCTTTTTGCACTAAGACAAATGCAGAACACGTCATAAAACAGGCATGTTTCAGGCTTTCCGCAAACAGGAACGAGCATGACCTCAGCACAGCGGATGACCGGATAAAAACCCTGCCGCATTGACAGGGTCTGATGATCAGTAATTGTTTTTTACGGAATCCCAGGTGATCTTGTCATCCTTCAGCCAGTCAAGGAAGTAAACCTCAACCCCGCGCTCAACAAGTGCCTTGATCGCCTCAACGGACTTTGTATCATCCGGTTTGGGCTGTTTTGCGAAGTCCACTGACTTCGGCAGTTCAGGCATCCTGTCAAACAGTGTAACAAAGATACCGGGATCCCTGACGACTACAACGGTCTTATAAACGTTCTTAAGTGACTTTCTTAAATGATCAATGGATTCCTCAACTCCGTATACACGGCCTTTGCATGTGATCGGGGCTGACATGATCTCTGTATCTCTCAATGTAGGATTGGATGCGATCGCGTCATCGATCGCAACGATCCTGTCTGCTCCGTTGCATGCGGAGATATTTTTCGCGGAACGGACCAGCTTGGAATCTACTCTCATCAAAATAATCATCTGATATCCTCCTCTGACTTTACAGCATCATTATATATTCTGTGAAGGTCTTCTTTCAGCCATGAACTACGGTTGTGTTATGCTGGAAAATGCTTTTAAGAAGCGTGCTCACATCTGTGCTTCAAGTTCAGCCAGTGCTTCCTTGATGCCTTCCGTGACTTCACGTATCGTATCTTCCTCAAACGGGTTCTTCAGGCCGGCTGCTTTCAGCAGATCAAAGTAACCCAGACTTCCGCCGAGTCTGCAGAGCTTCATATAATCAGCCCAGGCACCCTTGAAGTCTTTTCTCATCTTCAGATAGAGCTGCATTGCGCACAGCATTGCCAGCGCATAGTCGACATAATAGAACGGATACATGAAGATATGCTGTTTCTGCATCCAGAAGCCGCCGCTCTCCAGGAATTCATTGCCGTCATAGCTTCTCCAGGGCATGAACTTCTCTTCAATGTGTTTCCAGATCGCGCGCAGACCTGCCGCGTCAGGCTGTTCACCTTCAAATACACGGTGCTGGAATTCATCGACACTGACCAGATATGTCAGGTTCGCGAAGCTGTCAGCCAGGTGTTCATAGCGGTACTGATTGCCCTGTCCTTCCGGATAGAAGAGATGATACCAGGGCTCTGTAAAGAATTCCATGGACATGGAATGGATCTCATTGATCTCGGATGTTGATCCGTAGTACTCGGAGATCGGCTGTGTTCTGGACGCGACATATCCTTCAAATGCGTGTCCTGCTTCATGTGTCAGGACTTCCGTATCTGCGCTTGTCCTGTTGAAGTTTGAGAAGATGAACGGTGCCTTGTACTTTGCAAGTCTCGTGCAGTAGCCGCCCAGGTGCTTGTTCGGTTTGGTCTCAAGATCGAACAGTTCTTTTTCAACCATGAAGTCGAAGAACTCACCTGTTTCCGGTGAAAGCTCCCTGTACATCTTCTGGGCAGCATTGACCATGCCCTG
>JAFOMZ010000181.1 GCA_017421125.1 Solobacterium sp. | reverse complement strand
TCATCATTGTTCCGAGCTGCTGTCCATCGGGTCCGATGACAAGCACTTCACGGAAGTGAATGTTTTCATTTACCAGTTCTTCCGGTACATTCCGTTTCGGTTTAACGTATTGCAAGTATCCCTCCTGTAAAAGAAAGCAGGCACAGAAGCCGCACCTGCCAATGAATACAATATACTCATTTTCGGCATCGACCCAGATCCTCAGGACCTCGGGTGAGAAGCGGCGCTTCTGCTTTCCGTTTTCTGATTACTCGAAAATATTACCAAGTATGCAAATAGATGTCAACAGATTTTTTACATTTCAAAGCCTGTCACATTGACAGAGACTTCACTTGTCTTGAATCCGGTCATGAACAGGATATTTTCATATATCTTATTCTGCACCTGCTCACATGTCGCGTTAATATTAGCGCCGTATTTCACATGAATATCTGTTTCGATCATCAGGCGGTTGTCAGTGATTCTGACGATAACAGCCTTGGAAAAAGAAGACTTTTCCGCACGTTCCGCATGATCCAGCTCATCGATCGTGATCTCAGCGATCGATTTGAATACGGATTTGTTGATAGCAATAATTCCATTTTCGGAATTGTCTTTATTCAGGATTACATAATCTACAGCCATATTTCTATTCTCCTTCCACGATTATAGCAGGTTTCTTCAATTTCTGCTGAAGATACGCAGAACTTCATGAACCAGCTGTACTTCCAGTGCCGGTTCGGCTTTGAACAGACTTTCATAGTCCGGATAAGCGTGCTCGATCCGTTCAATAAAGAATTTGAACGCATTCATGACATCCAGCATCTTTTCTTCGTAGATGATCTCAATGGTCCCTGCCCTGACGAGTGCTCCCGCAAGAACGCCAAGGAAGAAGTACCTTGCCTGGTCTGCCTGGTCTTCATCATAATGTATAAACCGTTCAAGATACCACCCGTTTCGTATGATCAGCTTTCTGATCACGCTGACAAAGTCACTGAAATCCTCAATGTTGCTGCCGGTCTGGATCGCAAACAGCATAACAAAGAATACATGCCATTCAAAGTCCTGGTTCATCATCATCGTCATGTGATCGCCAAGTACACGGCAGAACGGATCGTCACTTGTATACGGACGCTCAAGTGTTACTTCAGAACTGAAGTCGATATCCGAATCAGAAAGATAATTCAGATGCTCCAGATAATCAAGCATTCTCTCCCTGCCCCGCTCGGTATTTAGGAAATCCCTGATATAGATATACTGAGAAAGGATCGATGAACACTTTTTGAAATCCGTACGGAATCCGACGGATTCCTTCATCTTCTTATTAACAAGTTCGTTGATGGAACTTGCCAGCATCATTTTGAAGCTCTCCTGGTTCATGCCGATCGCCGCATGCCGGCTTTCGTTGGAGATCTCGTTGTACATGATCTCAAGCTGGCGGTCGACAACATCAAGGTTGTCTCGTACGGCGCCGAGCATATTCTTCATGAACCGGTCATAAACGACAAAGTCAGGATTCTTATATACGACTTCATGTTCGATCTCACTCCAGAAACGATGGACCAGTGATTTGATCTGCAGTTCAAAATTGATCCGCTCACTGTTGAACATGTAGTAGCCGTCGATCCTGTAGATCGTAAATCCGTTTCTCTGTGTCTGAGGCTGAGGCATGTGCATATTCAGCAGGATATTCGGATCTTCCAGAGCTTTGCTGAAGCCGCTTCCGTCGATCTTGAAATGATGAAAGAGACTGTTGTATATTTCTGCTTCATTCCTGATAAACTGGCACTCGATCGTAATTCCGACAAGATCGGACAGATACATCAGTGCATCACGCGGATGATCAAAATGAAGGTAGAATTTATTACGCAGGAGTTTTTCCCTGAGGCTTTCCCTCGTCTTGATCCTTGTATGAACGGAAACGACAGAAGACCCCGGCACAGCACAAATGCTCTCAAAATAAGTACGGATCGCATTCTCAGCATATGCATAGGTTGCCTGGTGCAGGTCATATTCCTCGACGACAGATTCAATAAATGAGAACATTTCGAGTTCCATAGTTCACCTTCTTCGCAAACGTTTCGGATATTTATTCTTCAGCATACGGCCATCGGATCTGCCTCCGGCAAATACATGGCCTTTATATGCGACGCCATACCATCCTTTATCCAGTGGTATGGTCAGTGTATCTCCATGTATATATTGTATCAGTTGTTCATCATTGAGATCATATACTTTTCTGAAAGAATGTGCGGCAGACGCATAGAATCCGTGATCCGGCTCAAATCTGTTCCCTTTGACTTCACCCAGAAGCACACCGAAACGCACCAGTCGGCATGGACTTACGGAAACAAACGGCAGATCAGAACCGTAAATACGTCCGTTTCTGCTGTACAGGTATCTGTACGGTTCGTCAAGCTGTTCCTTCAGGAACTGTGTGACCGTACTGTCGATCCTGTCAGACTTCATCTGCTTCAGTTCCCGATTCCTGCCTTCACCGTCTTTATGCATGCGGCATACAAAATGCCCCTCCCCGTATTCAGACGGAAGGATACGAAGTACGCCCTCAATCTTACGGCTTATAAAAGTATGCGGATAAATATCGGGAATCGGATCGATCTTCATATCCGGATGTTCCTTCATAAAATCAATAACAGTGTTTTCGTTCTCGATTTCATTCAATGTGCATGTTGAATACACCAGGATCCCTCCAGGTTTCAATGTCTGATAAGCATTATTCAGGATCATCAGCTGTCTTCTCGCGCAAGCCTGGACGTTGTCTGGTGACCATTCATCACATGCTTCAGGGTTTTTGCGGAACATTCCTTCCCCGGAACACGGCGCATCACAGAGCACATAGTCAAAATACTCCGGAAAGGCAGCCGCTGTATCCCTGGTATCGCTGTTGATGATACATGTATTCGCAGCACCTTGCTTTTCCAGGTTCTCAGCAAGGATCATTGCCCTGGAAGACTCATATTCATTGCAGACAAGAAAGCCCTTCTGTCCCATCCGTTCAGTGATCTGTGTTGATTTGGAGCCCGGAGCTGCGCAGAGATCAAGGACCCTGGATCCCGGTTTTGGATCAAGTATCTCAACGGCAGATGATGCGGACGTCTCCTGTACATAAAACAGTCCGGCAGTATATGCCGGTGATTCATACAGTTTCACTTCATCCGGAAGGATCCAGGAATTGGATGCATACGGGTTCCTGACCCATTCAAAATCCAGTTCTTTCCTGAGAAACGCTTCATCTGTTTTCAGCGTATTCACACGAAAACCCCTGACAGGCTTCATTTTCATTGCCTTCAGGTATTCATCTATTCTGTCTCCCAGCAGATCTTTCATCTGCGCAAGAAATTCATTTTTCAGCATTCAGTAACTTCCTGACAGTATTTCTGTCCAGTTCCAGCTGCATGATCAGGTTTGTTCTGTTCCTGAAGTTCTGTTCATCCCTGATGAACTTCACAAACTCAACAGCAATCGTTTCCTCGTACAGGTCTCCCTCAAAGTCAAGGATATGGACCTCCAGCGAAAGTGCCGAGGTATAGTTGACTGTCGGGTTATGTCCGAGATTTGCCATAGCAGGATGAGGGATCCCTTTGATATAGGCACGGCAGGCATAGACGCCATGCTTCGGTTCCAGGTATTCCAGGTCTACATCGATGTTGGCTGTCGGAAATCCGAGTGAAGCACCTACATGACGTCCGTGGATCACCTTTCCTTCGATTACATACGGATGACCCATCAGTCTGGCTGCTTCGTCCACTTCACCTGCTTCGATCAGTCTGCAGATACGGGTCGAGGAGATCTTCTCCCCGCCATCCATGACCGCATCCACGACTGCGACATCAAAGAGACCTTCTTCTTTCAATGTATTGCAGCTGCCCTGCCCTTTGTATCCGTAATGGAAATCAAACCCGCATACCAGTGCCTTGATATTGCATGGCAGGATCACGCGTTCCACAAAATCATGCGGGCTCAGCCTGGACATTTCTTCCGTGAATTTCAGGATATAGATATTCTTGATGCCGGACTGCATTGCAAGGTTGATGCGCTGCTTCATCGTGGTGATATGCTTGACAGTCATGTCTTTACGGATCGTCACCCACGGGTCCGGATCAAACGTGATCAGCGCGCTCTCGCACTGATGTTCATGCGCCAGTTCAATGGTTTTATTGATGAGAGCCTGATGCCCGAGATGCAGACCGTCAAAATAACCGATGCATGCGGCAGCCGGTTTATAGCTTCTGCCTGTTTCATTTAGATCTATGTATTGTATCCGCATCAGAATAATCCTCTCTCACAATGATAATATCCGTTTACCCTCTTTCCGTATACAGCGATCAGCTGTCCCTCGGAAAGAATGCCGACATATTCGCTGTCTGCATCAAGCTTCAGGTCTCTGCCGTTTCTGACATATTCAGGCATATCCGTTTCGATCAGCCGGATATCCGGATTCAGAACATCTTCCGGACGCAGGAATACAGGATCTGTTTCAAGCTGCTCAAAGGTCATTGCCTGCTCCAGGCTCAGATTATCGATGCCGGTGCGCTGCAGCGCGCTCATACACCCGAGCTCATTCAGTTTCCTCGCATAATCCGTGATCAGCGTCCGGATATATGTACCGGAAGACACAACAGTGTCCATCGCATACAGGTTCCCTTCGATCCGGTGTACTTCCAGGTGATCGACATAGATCTCCCTCGGTGTACGTTCAATGATCTTGCCCTCTCTGGCATATTCATACAGCTTTTTTCCGTTGACTTTGATCGCCGAATACATCGGGGGTGTCTGCATGCTGAAGCCGGTCAGCGATCTGCTGACTTCATCCAGTTCTTCCTGTGTATGCTCAGAAGGAATATTTTCTTCGATCGTATTCCCCCAGATATCTTCCGTTTCCGTTGCTTTTCCAAGCAGGAACTGTGCCTGATAGTGTTTGTGGTTGCATACACAGTACGGCAGCAGTTTTGTATAGCGTCCTGTCAGAATGATCAAAAGACCCGATGCGTTCGGATCAAGTGTTCCCGTATGACCGATCTTGCGTTCATGCAGGATCCTGCGGCAGCGGGCAACCGCATCGAATGATGTGATCCCGGCCGGTTTGTTCAAAAGTATGACAGCGTCCATCCGTGGGAAATTATAACAACTTAATGCTATAATGGCAAAACAAGGAGGCTCCATGTCGTTCAGAAAGATACTTTCCTCACTCAGAAAAGCAGATACTGACTATCAGATGATCAGTGACGGAGACCGCATCTGTGTCGGTGTTTCCGGCGGCAAGGATTCTGTCCTGCTGCTGTACGCGCTTGAACAGTACAGACGCGTCAAACAGTATTACGATCATTGCGATTTCAGTGTCATCGGGATCCATCTGAATATGGGCTTTCAGGGAGAGGATATTTCTCCCCTTTCCGCGTATTTCAAAGAACATGGGACCGAACTGATCAGCGTTGATACGGACCTGTATGAAACACTCCTCCATTATCCGAAAAACAACGGCAATCTCAGCTGTTCGAGATGTTCCGCCCTGCGCAAAGGAGCCCTGACGAATGCGGCAGCGCAGTATCAGTGCAATAAGATCGCCCTGGGACATCATGGTGACGATGCTGTAGAAACATTGCTGATGAATATGATACATGGAAGCCGGATCTCCGTTTTTGAGCCGGTCAGCCATCTTTCCTATTCCGGAATGGATATGATCCGTCCCATGATCTATGTGTTTGAGGAAGAGATCAGAAAGGCAGTCGAAGAAGAACTGCAGATCCCCGTTGTCAAAAGCGGATGTCCGAACAATGACCGCACAGCCAGATCAGCTGCCGGGGACATCCTTCAGATGATCTGTGATCAGTATCCGAACGCCAGAAAAAACATGCTGTCATCTCTCTCAAATACGGATAATGTCAGTCTTTGGAAGAAATTAAAACGATAATATCCTTGACAAGCATGCATATCTGATTGATAATCGAACCTGTTAAAGTAAATCGGTAGAGGTAGCGGCGCAGATAAGTAACCTGCGGAGTCGGCAGACTTTGAACCAGGTGAAAGGCAATCGCCGCCGAACACAGATGACCGGCATGTCACTGTGTGGGGATACGGACAAGATCCGTATCACTCCTTCATCCATAGATGAAGAGGCGCTATTACTTATGGACATCTCCCGTATGTGATAGCATACGGTTTATTTTTTGCAAGGAGGAAGTTATGAAGAACTTTAGAAACACATTGATTCTCGCATCCTGTCTGCTGCTTGCCGGCTGCAGTTCATCCAATGCACCTGCATCCTCAGGCGACTCCAATACACAGAACTCAGATAAATCAGTCCTGCGTGTCGGTATGGAATGCAACTACGCGCCGTTCAACTGGACGACAACAGAAGCTGGACAGACAGCAAAGCAGATCTCTTCCGTTGACTACTGTGACGGATACGATGTCATTATCGCAACTGTAGTCGCTGAAGGACTCGGCAAAGAAGTCGAGATCGTTAAGACAGACTGGGACAACCTGATCCCTTCCCTGAACAATGGTGAGATTGATGCGATCATCGCCGGTATGACAGACACACCGACAAGACGTGAATCGGTCAACTTCACGACTCCGTACTATGTATCGGAAGAAGTCGTTATCGTCCGTAAGGATTCCGATGTTGCCGGCATCACATCCATCCAGGAACTGTCCGGCAAAAAGGTCGTCGGCCAGATGGGAACACTTTATGATGAGATCATCGACCAGATCAGCGGCGTTATCCATGTAGAAGCAGCTACTGACTTCCCTGCAGCGATCAACGCACTGCAGCACGGCGATGTTGACGCAGTCACATCCGAGCTCCCTGTAGCGATCGGTGTCACATCCGCTAACTCTGACCTTACATATATCCAGTTCGAAAAAGGCAAAGGCTTTGCCGGCGAAGAAGATGCTACAGTATCCATCGCTGTCGCAAAAGACAATCCCGAACTTCAGGCTCAGATCCAGGAGATCCTCGACAAGATCAGCGAAGACGAAAGAAACGTAATCATGCAGGCAGCTGTTGAACGTCAGCCTGCTGTCAACGAATAAACATGAATTTCTGGCAGATCTGCCTGAATATACTGTCCACCTATGGCCAGAGCTTCCTGCTCGGCATCAGAATGACACTTCTGATCTCCCTGTCAGGTACACTGATCGGTCTTCTGATCGGTCTGATGGTCGGAGGCTTCAGAGCAGTTACACTGGACTATACGGCTTCCACAGCCGCAAAGATCCTGAAAAAGATCTTTGATATCATCACGAAAATCTATATTGATATATTCAGAGGAACGCCGATGATGGTACAGGCAGTGTTTCTGTATTTCGCCCTTCTGAACGTCATTCACTGGGATAAGCTGACCGCTGCTATCTTCGTTATATCCATCAACACAGGTGCCTATATGGCGGAGATCATCCGCTCAGGCATCCAGGCTGTGGATAAAGGCCAGACAGAGGCCGCCAGAAGCCTGGGTATGTCAAACGCCCAGACTATGATGGAAGTCGTCCTGCCTCAGGCGATCATCAATGCCTTCCCTTCCATCGGCAATGAATTCATTGTCAATATCAAGGACTCATCGGTACTCATGATCATCTCGATCAGTGACCTGATGTTCCAGGCAAAATCCATTGCAGGAACGACATATCACTTCGAACAGACATATTTTGTCACAGCAATGATCTATTTCGTTCTGACAAAGACTGCATCGGTCATCCTGAACTTCATTGAAAAGAAAATGAACAACAAGACGGTCAGTCTTCCTCAGTCAGTCACAGATCCGAAAAATATGACGTTAGCCAACAACGGGGAGGACTGAAATGACAGATCAGAACATTGTAGAGATCCGCAATATTCATAAGCGGTTCGGCGATCTTGAAGTACTGAAAGGCGTTGACTTTGACGTCAGACAGCAGGAAGTCATCTGCCTGATCGGCAAATCCGGTTCCGGCAAATCAACACTGCTTCGCTGCATCAACCTGCTTGAAAAGCCGGATGACGGAGAGATCAGGGTATTCGGTGAAGATATCCTTCACATCAGGAATGTTGACGCATACAGGGCAAAAGTAGGCATGTGCTTCCAGCAGTTCAATCTGTTCAATAACATGAATGTCCTGAAGAACTGCATGATCTCTCAGGAACGCGTTCTGAAGCGTTCTGCTTCAGAAGCCCGTGAAAAAGCACTGTATTACCTGAATAAAGTCGGCATGTCTGAGTTTATCCACGCAGACAGCAGAAACCTCTCAGGCGGCCAGAAACAGCGTGTTGCCATAGCAAGAGCGCTCTGCATGGATCCGAAGCTGATGCTGTTTGATGAACCCACCTCAGCACTTGACCCCGAAATGGTCGGTGAAGTTCTGAACGTCATGAAGCAGCTGGCTGAAGAAGGCCTGACGATGATCATCGTGACTCATGAAATGAACTTTGCGCGGGAAGTCGCAGACAGAGTCGTATTCATGGATCAGGGTGTCATTGAAGAACAGGGATCTCCCGAACAAATCTTCCTGAACCCTCTTTCACCAAGAACAGCAGAATTCCTCGCCAGATCGATCCACTGATCAAAAGTTCCGGTTCGCCCGGAACTTTTTTCAGTTACAATGGTTTCATGCTGAAGCGTGTTTACATCGAGATCACCAGTGCATGCAATCTCAGCTGTTCTTTCTGTACCGTATCCTCAAGGGAACGGAAATATATGAAAAGCAGCTTTTTTGAAGCTGTGATCAGACAGGTCAGGGAGATCACGCCATATATCTGTCTTCATGTGCAGGGAGAGCCCCTGCTGCATCCGGATATCGATGAGATCCTGACGCTATGCGATCAATACGGAATGCAGGTACAGCTTGTTACAAACGGCCTTCTGATCAGCCGTCTGAAGCCTCACGCAAGTATCCGCAAGGTATCTTTTTCCATGCAGTCTGTCGAATTTATGAAGAACTCCGCAAAGGAGTACATGGAGCCGGTCCTACAGTATTGTGAACAGGCATCAAAAGCAGAACGTCCATATTGCGAACTGCGTTTCTGGCGGACAGATCAGATGTCCCTTTCAAAGACCAGGGAATGCCTGGACACGCTGCATGATCGTTTTCCGTTTGAAGAGACTTCCAAACCCGGAAGCTACCGTCTGATGAGACATGTCTACGCGGACTTTTCAAAACCGTTTGACTGGCCTGATCTGAAGGCAGATCTGATCAGTGAGCGCGGAACCTGCCGCGGTGCACTGGATCAGATCGCCATACTCTGTGATGGCACTGTCGTCCCCTGCTGTCTGGATGCTGAAGGAGTGATCAGGCTGGGTGACCTCAATACGATGATCCTGAAGGATATTCTGAACGGTGAGCGCTACAGATCGATCTGTGAAGGCTTCCGCAGACATGAACTGCGGGAAGAACTCTGCAGGAAATGTTCTTTCCGAACCAGGTTCCGCTAACATACGATGATGTATCTGCTGCGGGTGATCCCCAGTCTGGACAGCGGTATATCCGGATCCAGATACTGTTTTGTTTCATGATCAAGGAACAATGCCGGCAGCGGAGTCAAAGACTCATGCAGGAGTTTTTCCTGCAGCAGATCATAACACTGATTCAGTGTATAGCTGCCTGAGAATCGGCATTCATACCATACTGACCTGACAGTCACGAACATCAGAAGCGTGACTGTTTTTTCATGCCTGTCCGGCAAGCTGTATCACCTCGCTTTTCGCTCCGTTGATCCAGATACCCTGTCCTTCACAGATCCGGTATTTCTGCCTGACGGAAATAACATACTGGTCATGGAAACCTTCACCGATATACAAAACCCGAGATGTTTTCATTTGGGACATGTGCAGTGTTTCACGGTATGAGTCGAGACTCATGAAAATGATTTTTCCTTGTGTATCCGGTTCCGGGTCCATGACAGTTTCAGCTGGATAAGCATCCTTGTAGATCTCATAGAGGCTTTCCAGTTCATCAGGATATGTTGCGATCACCAGCAATGTCTCATTTGCAGGAATGTCTTTCCACATGCATGTCTTCCTGCTGATGCCAAGCGGTATGCCATTTCCTGCATAATCGCTCAGTGATATCTTTTCCGGCATGACAGGCAGCTGTTCTGATACGGTTTGAGGAAACCGCCTGCTGAATTCCATACATCTCTGACTGAGCTGTTTTTCAGAGATCAGCGGATAGACAAAACGGAGGATCTCTTGATCATTGACCAGGCCGAAACCATTCCCGTTTTCCGTGATCCTGACATTCCGTTCAAAGAACGTGCTTAAGTCGGACAGATTCGTATTCTTCAGGCTGATCCTGGTCCTGAAAAGCGCAAGGTCCCTGTAAGGAAATGAAGATGAACCTGATGCCATAACGACAAATCTCACATTGTATTTTTCACAGCTGTCCATGATCCTGCGCAGTCTGATATGAAGTGTATCATTCATTTCCTGTACGACCGCGTAATCCGTTATGATCACCCACAGCGTACGCCGGCGTTCCTTCTCCTGGATCATTGAAAGCAGTCTTTCGATGAACTCCTGTTCAGTTAAAGAAGCATGTCCGATCATAACAGGACATTCACTGATCCATGTCTCCCGGGTACCGAGATCATCCAGGATACAGTATTCGTACTGATCAGTCATCATCGTCATATACAGGAATGCTCTCAGGAATGAGATCCTGACCTCCCGTTCCATGGCTGTCACTGCAATACCGGGAACCATACCCTTGATCATCAATGGAGGCTGAGTTCCTTTGTGATAGTCATCCATTATGCCAAGACAGCCGTATGGGAGAGATGCGGTCTCATGATCGTCCAGCTCATGCAGTTCTTCACGCCAGATCCCTTCGGGACGTATATCCAAGGATGCTCCATACTGGATCAGGTAACGGACGATCATTGCGCCTTCTGATACCGATGACATCTCTCCTCCATAACTGTCTATGATCGCGCCTGTTTGGCTGATAAGAGCAGCAGATGCCTCCTGTACAGCGATCTTTTTCCCGGCATATCCTCCCTTTCCGCGTATGGAGACGCCGTCACAGCTCATGATGAATTCCCCGGGAGCACGCAGAGAATACGCTTCATCGGAATGCAGCACTTCGATCGAGTCCTGTCTGTTCTGTACTTTAAGACAGATCGTAAACCGGCAGTTCGATGTGATCTGCTCATCTACGATCCCGGCTGGTTTCTGTGTTGCAAGGATCAGGTGCATTCCCAGGCTTCTGCCGACTCTTGCCAGAGAGATCAGTTCCTTCAGAAAGTCAGGATACTCTTTCCGCAGTTCAGCAAATTCATCCACCAGAATGACCAGATGAGGCAGATACGGCAGCTGCGGTTTCCACAGCCTCTGATAGTCATCGATGTTTGAAACAGCACTGCCTGTGATCCTTCCGGCCTCATGAAACAGACGTTCCCTTCGTCTGCATTCATTGGCAAACGATACAATTGCCCGGTCGATCCCGTTTTCATTGAGGTTTGTCAGCACACCGGCAAGATGCGGTATCGCCGTATCCCCGCAGGACAGGGACTGCAGTATACCGCCGCCTTTAAAATCGATCAGAATATACTGCAGTTCTCTGGGTGAATAGTTCACTGACAGACCGAGCAGAATACTCAATATCAGTTCTGATTTACCGCTGCCTGTTGTGCCGGCGATCAGTCCATGCGGTCCCATACCTGTTTCATGCAGATTCAGACAGATCACATTGCCGGACCCATCCAGTCCGACCGGTGTCTGCAGGGCTTCAAAAGTGTGATGTTTCTGCCAGTTTTCCCTGATCGGCAGGTCCTGCGGTTCTGTGCAGTGAAACAGATCGAGGAAACCAGGATCAAGGACCCGGTATGATGTATCTGCACGGTATCTGCTGTTCAGCACGGATGTCAGCGAATACAAATCGATTGCTTTGATATCATCCGCTTTGATACGCATCGTATGAGCCGGTTCTTCCAAAACCAGCATGCTTTCTGTGTATTTTACTGACAGTTCGTGTTCATTCAGTACTTCATTTCTGCCTGATATCCATATCATCCTTCTGCCGGAAGGGATCTCCTGCAGCAGTTCTCTGTTCAAAACAACATACAGGAGATCACTTTGCGTCTCTGCTGAATCCTGCAGGATGATACGGCTGTTTTCCGTGACGATCATACGCTGTTCATGCTCATACAGATGCGGGATATTACGGATCCATATATGCTTTTGTTCAAATTCGGGAGTGCATAAGATCCTAAGTTTCAGTGTTCCGGGAGCGCTTGAAAATAAGACACGGAACAGTAAGACCCATAAATACTGCTCTGTTTCATGGTCATCATGGAAGTAAATACATTGATATTTGGACAATTCCCTCACAATAACAGTGTTATCAAGCCTTTTTAACTGCTCCGGCAGCTCGACCATACGCTGATACAGCCCGTCTGTATGGCTCAGCTGAAACCGTTGTCCCAGCTGTATATCAAATGATTCCGTACCGATCCCTAATCTGACGGTAAAATGATCCTTCCTGTAACGGGCGGGTCCGGGGATCAGAGGATATTGTGTTTCTGCCTGGTTCCTGTATGTTTCTTCATATCTTCTGATCCTCGCTGAAAGGTCATCCAGATATTCACTGTACGACCTGATCCTGTGCCTGATCTGCCGCTTCTGTACATGCTGCTCATACATTCTCTGCATCGGCATCCAGAACAGTGAGCTTAACAGCATACATACCGGCAGGATCACCAGCGGGATCATCTCATCCAACTGTCTGCCGTTCATCATGCCGTTATATATCGAAAATGAACTTGTGACGAATGATGCCATAGCCATGGTGACTGCCGGACCGATCGTCAGGATCAAAGGCATCCTCCGCATGGGCATGATCTGCAGCGGTTCTTCCAGTTCCTCGCGGAATGTCCGCGACAGCATTTCCGTCTGTTCCATATCCGGAACAGCTGCAGCATCCGGTTGGATAAAGCCAGTCGTTTCTACTGCTTCCAGAGGCTCCAGCTGAACGAAGATATTGCTGCAGGTGTTTACAAGGAGGATCTCCCCGACAGGGATCATAACTGCATTCAGCACCTCGATCCTGTTTGAAATATGCAGGTTCTGATACTCATTAACGATCAGCTGATCGACCGACAGTATACCGCTCTTGTATATATCACTGACCGATCGCCGACGGATATCCAGCCGAATATGCTGTTCCCTGATCAGGGAATGGATGATCCGGATATCATCTGTTTCAGAACAGCCGGCGGTAATGACATCCTTACCCGGTCTGTATCTTTTGAACCGTTCCCATCCGGAATCATCCTCAAATCTGATCAGTGCTGCTTTCTCTCCCGTCTCCGTATGCCGGCAGACTGTGATGCCGGTATGACTGACATCTTCCGTTACGAGCTTATCCGTCACCTCCAGGATCATCTGTCCGTCTGAATTTCTGACCCTGCATGGTTCGTTCAGAATATTGAATGCTGTTTTTCTGTCTTTTTCGATCTTGTATGACTCTGACCTTTTGCCCTGGATGAGTTTAATGAGCATTCCCTTCCTCATATCTCACATGCACGGTACAGCGGACCTGATATTTTCCGTCTGCCGAGGAGACCGTGATGATCGTACTGCCTGACTGTATCAGCCGGATTTGTCCGTCATTGTTCACCTGCGCGATACTGCTGTCCTGAGAAGTAAATCTCAAACCGGCACGGTGGCAGTCTGCAGGCAGGCTGATGATCTCAATGCTGCGGCTGTCTCCTGCTTCTCCGATCAGTACGTATTCTTTGATCCTGATCTGTTCACTTTCGGGAGGCTGGCTGTATGCCGGCGGTTTCTGCCGTTCTGTGCGGGTGCATCTGTCCACAAAGTGAAAGTTCTCCATATGGATGTTCCGTCCGGGAAATACATTTTCCTGTCCCGGTTTCAGTAGACTCACATTTTTGCTAAACCCGTATCTGCCGGCAAGCGTACGCGGTGAATTCAGGATCATGTTCAGGATCCATACGGCATCTACATCACTGCATACCAGGATCCCTTCTGCCTCTGCCGCGTGATCTGCCACCATATCCGCCGGAAGTTTTGTCTGCAGTGCTGTATGGTTCCCCTGCCGGTCATAACTGTGCACTGTGGATGTAATGTCCGCATTGATCCCTGCTTCGATCACAACGTCTGTCAGCGGAAGTGATGCAGCATTCAGGCTGAAAGACAATGCTGTCAGGAAGTCGGATGAACCGTACAGCGCGGCTTTTGATGTACTGTCCGTATGATGGATGGCTCTCATCTTTCCGGAACGTATTTCCATTCCGATGGAATGCTGTTGGGACAGGTTCAGTCTTGCTTTTCCTTCTGCATCCAGCCGGAGGCTGACAGTACATACGATATTCAGGACCGGTACCTCCGGAACAGGGATCCTGAGTGTACAGAGAGGGACATCGAGCGCAGCTGTATCCCTGCCCTTTGAAAATGCTTCTTTCAGGGATTCCAGGAATCTTGCAGCATCAATATCCTTTACGTTCGCCTGTCCTGAGGCAAACTGACTCCTGCCTGCGCTGAATGATTCATTTGTTGAGCAGTCGACCCGGAAGTATCCGTATTCGACATTTCCTCTGCTGCTGTTCCACTGATACACCGGATGCACACCGCTCAGGGAAGCCTCGGCAAACACAGCCAGTCCGCCGGGAGAAGTCCGCGTGACCTCAGCACTGATGCCTGACGCATTGACCGTATATGAAACGGTAAACCCGTTGATCACATGGGTCCTGCTGTACTGTCTGGCTGACATCAGGCGTATATGGGGATCTGAGAAGGATGTTTCAGGGATCATCTCAATACCATCCAGAAGATCGGTGATCTGTGCCTGTGAGAAATCTGCATCAAAGGATCCCATGGCATCGATCCTGTCGATCAGTTCTTCCGGATCAGCATCCCTGACTGATACAGCTGTCCCATCCTCCTGTTCTTCCGTATCTTCTGCGATCACATACGGATGAGCCATGTCACCGGTACTGATCACATCATCTTTGCTGATGTTTGTCCCTGCAGGAAAGAGTACAGTCGATGTTTCAGGATCATATGTCAGCGGTTCTTCTTCGATCGGACTGCAATCTTCATCAAAAATGATCTGTGTGTCATTATGCTCAAATGTCCTTGTATTGATGTAAGTGATCATGCGTTCCAGAAGGTCATCTGCATCTGATCTGTCAAGCGTATCATGCGGCCTGAACCTGCTGTGATCGTCGGTCTTCATGAGACCGAACGATACAGCTGCTGATACATGTTCCGGGAAACGTGATGCGGATAGATCTCGGATCTTCCGGTCTGCTGCTTTCTTTTCGATGCCTGAAAGATTGATCAGTGTGTATGCTGCCCACTCCCTGGTCAGAGGCTGCAGCGGATCAAACGGGTCTTCCGGGTCCAGGATCTGCCAGTCTGCTGCCGTCTGTACTGTTTCAAACCACACCGATCCGGATGGTACGTTCAGATAGTACGGGACAGTCTCCTGAGACGGAAAGATACCTGCCTGTTCAACGATCTCACCGATCCAGTCTCCCAGTAATATTTCATCAACGGGATCCGGACGGCATCCGCCGAGCGTCATAGTCACAGCGAATGCCGACAGTAAACAGATACTAGTACTGAATACCTTCCGCATTGGAAGTGATCGTCGTCTCCAGGGAGTCGTAGCTTGATACGGTCATATCCAGGAATTTCGCATAGGAATCGATCGTTTCTTTCTGGTTATCAAATCTTGCGGCAAACTGGTTAAAGCGCGCACGGATCGCTTCTCCGCCATCCGAGATCCATGATACATTCGTTTCATTCATGTCGTTCTTCATACGCATCAGCAGGTCAAACATCTGCTGGTTCAGTGTCCTGATCGAAGACGCGCATTCACTGACCTCTGCCAGCGATATTCTTAAATTGCTCATCCTTTACCTCCTAACCGACAGCCAGCGTTCCTGCCTGCGTGGCAAGATCATCCTGCATTTCACGGTAGGCTCTTGCTGAATTTCTCAGGAATTCACTGTATTGCGTACATAAGACCGCCATCTGACGGAAATCCCCTTCAAATCTGCGGATCTGGTTGGTAAACGCTGTATTATCCTTTCCCTCCCATCCTGCTTTCATTCTGTCTACAGCGTCAAACAGCATCAGAAACGTTCTCTGGTATTCCTGTGTTTCATCATCTATCCGGGCAGCACAGGCTTCCAGACGTTCCGGCTCAACGGTAATCGTTCTCATAACTGATTTCTCCTTTCGTAAGTTTTATACGTGCTTCATTTTCCATTCCCACACTTTTTCCGAAAAAAATCAGTCTGATAATTTTGCTGAAAACAGAAAAAAGACCGCCGCGGCGGTCTTCATCCAACTGAACCTATTACCTGTTATAGTATTCAACGATCAGAGCTTCATTGATTTCCTGATTCAGTTCGCTGCGTTCAGGAAGACGTACGAATGTACCCTTCTTGTTTTCTTTGTCGACATCGACATATGCAGGAGCTGTAATGTTGGCTTCAAGAGCTTCGTTGATGGCTTTCATGTTGCGTGCTCTTTCACGAACAGCGATAACGGAACCCGGCTTGATCTCTGCTGAAGGGATGTCCACTTTCTTTCCGTTGACTTCAATGTGTCCGTGGTTGACAAGCTGACGTGCACCTGCACGGGTTCTTGCGAAGCCCATACGGTATACCAGGTTGTCGAGACGTGATTCAAGCAGAACGAGGAAGTTGACACCTGCCATACCATCCATCTTGGATGCCTTTTCGAACAGGTTTCTGAACTGACGTTCGCTTACGCCGTACATGTTACGGACTCTCTGCTTCTCACGAAGCTGTGTGCCGTAACCGCTCAGTTTTACGCGCTTTGTAGGTCCATGCTGACCCGGAGCATAAGTGCGCTTTTTCAGCTCCTCACCGGTTTCGAGTACTGAGAAGCTCAGACGTCTGGACTTCTTCCATACCGGTCCTGTGTAACGTGCCATGTTTTTGTTTCCTCCTTTAATGGCCGAGAAACAACAACAGGTACAGATCATCACTGCAGGGTGTCCTTATTGGTCATTTCACCATTGCAGCAGGTTACTCTGATAACGTAATCGCTAAGGACGCCTGATGCAGGACTCTGTAAGCTGCTATCATTTGACGCAACAATGATAATATCAGATTGACAGAACAGAGTCAATCATTTCTTCTTCCAGGAAAATCAAAGGAAGCTCTATGCATGGCATATTGCTTCCTGTGTTCCTATAATGCTCAGAAATCCTTCTTCATGTGGTGCCTGATGATCACACGGATGATATCAGCCGCCAGATCGATATCGTCATTGCAGACCGTATAGCGGTACTGTGCAGCCTGTTCCAGCTCCTTGGCTGCTTTGGCAAGTCTCTGCTGGACGATCTCTTCAGGCTCAGATTTTCTTCCCCTGATCCTGCGTTCCAGCTCTGCCATATCCGGCGGTACGATAAAGATCGTCAGTGCATCGGGACATTTTTCCCTTACCTGTCTGCATCCGTCTACTTCGATCTCAAGAAGGACATTCTTTCCTTCATTGCGGAGCTTCTCCACACCCTTCAGAGGTGTGCCGTAATAGTTGCCGACAAACTCCGTCCATTCCAGGAGTTCCCCGTCTTTGACAGCCTGCAGGAATTCCTCTTTGGTCACATAATAATAGTTAACGCCTTCCTGTTCCCCTTCACGCATTGCCCTTGTTGTCATGGATACGGAATAGGACAGGTTCAGGTCCGGATCATCCATAAACTGTTTCAATACTGTGCCCTTGCCGACTCCGGAAGGACCGCTTACAACGATCAACAATCCACGTTTCATGATTTGCCTCCGATATTTAAGTAAAGATTAAACGCACTCCATGCAAAATGTCAACGGATTATGAAAAACCGGGGAACCCTGTTATAATACCTAGCGGGTGATTTTATGGCATTGGACGGCATTCTTCTATACAAAGCGATCCCGGGACTGAGAAGCATCCTTCCCGCAAGGATCCAGAAGATCTATCAGATCTCGACGACCGAGATCCTTTTCCAGCTGCACTGCTCTGCCGGAAAACAGCAGATGCTGATATCATGCCATTCGCAATACAACCGCATCCTGCTGTCGCACCGCTCCTACCCGACTCCGAGCGAACCGGGCAGTTTTGTCATGCTACTGAGGAAATACCTCGAAGGCTCGATCATTGAAAAGATCGAACAGGCTGGTCTCGACAGATGGTGCACATTTACGATCAACAGACACAATGAGATCGGCGACAGGGAGATCCTGAGCCTGGTCGTAGAACTGATGGGCAAATATGCCAACGTTATTCTTGTATCACAGCAGAACAGGATCATAGACGCCATGAAGCGTATCCCGCCGTTTGAAAACAACAGGCGTACGGTCCACCCGGGAGCTGAGTTCATTCCGACGCCTCCTCAGGATAAGAAAGACCCGTTCAAAGACTTTGCCGTTGATGCGGATCAGACACTGACTGCCCAGTATGCCGGTTTCTCCCCTTTCCTTTCCAAGGAAGCCGAATACCGTATGGCACACGGTCAGTCCTTCAGTTCCATCATGAAAGAGATCCGTGATTCTGACAGGCTGTATATTGCCAACCAGAACGGTGAAGCTGTATTCCACTGCATCGAACTGACATCCGTCGGTCAGTGCGTCAGCTATCCGATATTTGAAGGATTCGATATCCTGTACTACCACAAGGAAGAAAAAGACAGGATACGGGAGATCTCAGGCGATGTGTTCAAAGTCGTCCGCAGAGAGCTGAAGCACCAGAAGCAGAAGCTTCCGCGCCTGCTGAAAGAATACGATGAAGCCAAGGACTGTGATAAATGGCGTGTTTATGGAGACCTGCTGTTCTCCTACGGTATCCAGGATACCAAGGGGACCGGTTCCATCACGCTCCAGGATTTTGAAACAGGACAGGATGTCGTGATACCGCTTGACCCCAAGCTCGACGGCACAAGGAATGCCAGACGCTGCTATACAAAATACAGCAAGCTGAAGAAAGGACAGAAATACCTGGAAGAACAGATCGCGATCTGTGAGAATGAGATCTTCTATTTCGAAGGCCTGCTGGAACAGCTGACACAGGCAGACTTTATCACCGCATCCGAGATCAAGGATGAGCTTGTCAAAGGCGGATACATCCGTGAGAAAAAAGCTGTCAGACACAGAAAAAAGAAAAAGGACAGCGACCTGCCCAACATTACCGAATTCACCATGAAGAACGGTGTCCGCATCTCCTTCGGCAGGAACAATCTTCAGAATGAAGCGCTGACGTTCAGGATCGCGCGCAGGAACGAAACATGGCTCCATGCCAAGGATTATCATGGAGCGCATGTCGTCATCCACACGTCCGATCCGGATGAAGAAACGCTGAGGACTGCTGCGAATATCGCTGCGTGTTTCTCGGCAGGCAGAAACTCTTCAAGCGTCCCTATCAACTGGTGCAAAGTTTCTTCACTCAAAAAAATTCCCGGCGCAAAACCGGGAATGGTACAGCTTGGTTCCTATAAAACGATCTATATCGACCCCGATCCCGAAGCGCTGCGTCTTCAGGGTCTGGACATCTCCTGATCTTCACCGGTTTCTGCATAATGCAGAAGCCTTTTTACTTCATACATCCTGAGCTTGCGGTATTCGCCCTGCCTCATTTTCGCGCAGTCTACGGTACCGTAGCGGATCCGTTCCAGACGCGTGACCTCACTTCCGAAATGTTCGATCATGCGCCTGATCTGCCTGTTTCTGCCCTCTCTGATCGTGATCCTCATCTGGGTCTTTTTCTTTGTGCTGCTGGAAAGGATATGCACCTTGGCAGGAAGTGTTTTCCCGTCCTCCAGCATGATCCCTTTGCGCAGCTGGTCAGCCTGCTCCTCGGTAAATTCACCGGTACAGGATACGAGATATGTTTTCGGCAGCTTGTATCTCGGATGCATCATCTTGTTGGCAAACTCACCGTCGTTGGTCAGGATCAGAACACCTGTCGTATCGTAATCAAGACGGCCTACCGGGAAGATCCTGGCTTCTACATCAGGCATGATGGAAACGACTGTATCGCGTCCCTTGTCATCACTGACAGAGCAGATCACTCCCTTTGGCTTGTTCATCACATAATATACTTTTTCCTCACGTCTGAGCGGTTTCCCGTCGACTGTGATCACATCATTCACATCTGCTTTTGTGCCGGGTTCCGTAACGACTTTTCCGTTCAGTGTGACCCGTCCCTCAGCGATCATTTCCTCTGCTTTGCGCCTGCTGGCAATGCCTGCAGCCGCGATCAGTTTCTGTATACGTTCCATATCATCCTCAATGTCTGTTCTGCGTGTTTCCCCAATAGGCGCTTCCCGCCTTGGTAAAGTTATTCAGGATCATGACAGGCACTGCCTGAAAGCGCTGATCCTCCTGAGCGAGGCTTCTGCACGCGCTGAGGCGCTTTCTGCCGTCCACGCATTCATACCCGTCTTCTGTTTCGTTGACCTTCACAGCGATCGCTACGCCCCTCTGACGGATGCTTGAAACAAGATCTTCACTGACGGAGCAGTCTTCCCACCGGATCTCATCAAGCGCGACTTTCTTATTGATCATTTTCTTCCTCTTCCTCTTCCATCAGTTCAGCCAGGTTCAGCACTTCTGTTTCAAACAGTCTCATCGCCTGTGTCGTATCCACCGGAGGCAGCGGTGCGTCCTTCTCACGCTCGATCCTTGTTTCCTGCTGAACGACAAGCTGTTTCCTGCTGCGCTTTCTCAGCCATGCCATCAGGAAGATGAACAGAATGATAAACGCTGTAAATGCGATCACGAGCCTGATGCGCAGCCATTCCGTATCATATGAACTGTTTTCGGCAGTCAGTACTTCGACCGGATCATCTCCGCCGTAGATATTGCTCGTCGACCTGCTCAGCACGGCATAGACGCCCTCACCTTTCGTCATGAACGTGATCTGGTTATCGCTCTGTCTGGTGTAGCATCTGCGCACTTCATGGAATTTCGTATCGTAGCAGAGCACGGTAAATACATCATACGGGTAAGAGCCTTCCGGCTTATCGACCGTCATCAGCATCGGGAAGTCCGTCGTCACTTCATGGTAATTCTTCAGGATACGGAACGTGAATCCTTCCTTCAGTTCCATATTCAGCATATCCGCATACGTCTGCACTGCTGAAACATCCTGCACTCTTGATGCCTGGATACGGTATGTATCCTCGAAGTATTCCCGCTTTTCCAGGGAGTCTTCAAACGGCATGGCAAGCGTCAGTCCGCTGACCGAGAGATTCAGGTCATTTTCATCAATGATGTAGCGGATCCGGTCATTGACTGCCCTGCGCACGATCCCGTCAAATCCGCGCAGCTGACTTTGTGTCAGACGGGGAACGGAAGTCTCTTCGATCTGTTTCTTCAGGCTGATGATATGCGCTGTCTGGATATCATTCAGTTCCCTGACAAGCTCATACCTGGCTGTCAGCTTGACGATATCGTTGTAGATCTGCTCGGTAACAGATTCATCGACGCCCGATACACTGATCTCATATGATGTGCTGCATCCTGCATAGGATACCCTGACGGCATAATTGCCTTCTTTGGATGTATCAAACTTTTCGATCATGGATGTCGTGATCTGTACCCTCTCTGATGTACCATCCAGGAAGGATACCTCCAGCATGCCGCCCTGAAGATCCAGGCGTTCATTGATCTCATAGTTCTTCTTTGGCGCGTTGGCGATCCTGACCGACTTCACTTCCTTGTAGACAGCTTTATATGTACGGTTGCCGATGTCTTCCCAATGATCAAACAGCGCATTGGGCTTTTCCGGTACCGATGCTGTTTCAGTGCATACCTCAGGGATCACATAAGACGCCTTCCTTGAACCGTCAGCGAAGAATCCGCTGTCGGCGTTGTAAACGACCGTCTTCATTTCCCCGTACAGACCGCTGCTTCCCTCCAGCAGCAGCCCGATATCTTCAGCTCTGATATAGCCGATATCTTCAGCGTAATCATAGGAATAGCTGAGATCGACACGTCTGTTCTCATCCAGTGTCGCGTCACTCAGGATCCTGTACCAGGTACCGTAGTCATTCTCAATGGTATCGGTGACTGTAAATGCGGCATCCGGGTTGGATTTGGAACGGTACAGCTGTGTACCTGGATCCGGTTCCTGATAGATCCAGATCGCATCATTGGAAGTCTTGACCGCGATCGTTTCCGTACCCAGATCACCGGAACCGAATTGTTCGTCGATCTGCCTGTACATGGACGCGTACAGTTCTCCCCAATACGGATCTGTTGAATAATCGACATTCATACCGGATGATTTATTTCCGTAGAAAGCACCGTGGTACTGTGTCTTCAAAGGGCTGAAATAAGATCCGGACAGATAGTATTTCGCATGGGAATAAATAGAGCGGATCACCGAGCTGTACCTGGATGCCTCGGCTTCTTCCGGATTGTCATATGCCGCATGGGAGAACAGGTTGTTCCTGTTGTAAGAGCTCAGGCTCCGTCCGTATGCGGATTCTTCTGCTGCCTCAGCAAGCATCATGAGCGCATTCGCACCGTACTGATACTGGTACTGCCAGAAGGCACTGATCGTGCCTGCCAGCTGGCTTCTGGAAAGCGTATCATCGACTCCGGTGCCTTCATCGCTCCGGTAGCTTGTCATTGCCCCTCTGATGCCTGCCTTTGCTGTGAGCCAGTCCTCAGCCTGTTTTGCTGTGGCATGGCTGATCGTACGATGGGAAACGAACTGGTAGTAGTCATAGTACGGTGCATTTGGATTGATGCTGTTGAGACGCTGATCTTTCCGGTAATCCTCAAGCATCTCGGAAAGGCTGACGTCATTGTAAAAATAATGTCCGTCATAGCTGAAATACCGGCTGTCATTTTTCAGATAGGACGGAGCCGGTCCCAGATAAATAATGCTTGTATAATAATCATCCTCGACCTGTGTCTTGATCTCATGATACAGATTTCCGTTGACAACGGTATAAACAGTCAGACGCGTATTGATCTCCTCCACGGGAACGATAC
This sequence comes from Solobacterium sp., assembly GCA_017421125.1. Lineage (GTDB taxonomy): Bacteria > Bacillota_I > Bacilli_A > Erysipelotrichales > Erysipelotrichaceae > Bulleidia. The sequence goes on along the minus strand of JAFOMZ010000181.1, from coordinate 617 downwards.
TGATGTCTTCGGTCTTTGCCCAGCCCCTGACAGCGGAGATCATGAACTCAACGGTAGAACCGCTGGCATCCGTATCAAGATATGCACCGTCGATGCCATAGCAGCCGTTGACAGAATTCTCGGTACGGTCAACGGAGTTGATGAACGGTACCGCTTCACAGCCTGTCTGGTCAAACAGGACGATCGCCTGTTCTGCCATCAGGATCTTTTTGCCGGCACGGATCGACAGGTTTGCGTATTCATCCTTCTTCAGGGTCCAGGATGTCCTTGCCCTGGCGAATGTATCAAAGCCTTCGAGGATCTCACCGCTCTTTGCGTCATACAGATAATAAACCGTTTCTTCTTCTGCACTGACCGGGACCAGGTACATGCACAGGACTACAAGGCTTATCAACAGCACAAAAAAATGTCTGAATGTCGATTTCATACGAACATTTTAACATGACTCTAAAAATATGCAAAAAAACCGTTATTTACGAAGAAAAAGCTCTCAAATCAATGAGAGCCTGTTTCGTGTTCCTTTGTGCCGGATGTCGTCATGACAACGCTGCTGAGCCGGTTAATGTACTTATCACGCGCAGCTTTGTACTGCTCGTTGAAGCTTTCATCATTTCCTG
>JAFOMZ010000180.1 GCA_017421125.1 Solobacterium sp. | reverse complement strand
GCAGCAGTCCTGACCGGATGCTCATCCGCACCTGCGCAGCCTGCGGAAACCGCCGCAGCAGATGCAGGGGTCAGCGGAGAATTTGAATCCACTGTCAAAGGCAGAAATGCAGACATGACAGTCAAAACGACATTTGAGAACAGTGTCATTACCAAAGTAGAAGTGACTGATCATCAGGAAACAAGCGGGGTAGCTGATGGCGCCCTGGAAGGTGTTCCTGCAGCGATCGTAGAAAACAATTCCATAGCGGTCGATTCTGTTTCGGGCGCTACCATTACTTCCGAAGCGATCAAGCTTGCTGTAAGCAATGCCATTACGGAAGCAGGCCTGAATGTGGAGGACTATCAGAAGGCTCCGGAAAAGCAGGAAACATCCGCGGAAGCTGAAAAGCTGACAGCTGATGTCGTTGTTGTCGGTGCCGGCGGCGCCGGTGTCAGCGCAGCACTGACAGCACTGCAGGAAGGCGCAGATGTGATCCTTCTGGAAAAGAGCGCTGTTCCCGGCGGCGTTTCTGTGATCGCTGGCGGACCGATGGGAATCGATTCCCGTCTGCAGAAAGAAGCAGGCGTTGCCGGAACATTCACTGTTGAAGAAGTACTCGCTTACTGGCAGAGCTACAACGCCTGGATGGATGACGGCATGCTGTTCTACAACATTGCCAGCCAGTCAGGCGAAACGATCGACTGGCTCGAACAAAACGGAATGCCGTTTGTCTTCATGGGTACGGAACAGGCTGCTCATGCGGAAGGCTTCCCGACATACCACATCTACGCAGACCAGGAAAACAAGGCACAGTATTATGTGGATGTTGTAAACAACTTTGAAGCACAGGGCGGCAAAGTTTATTACCAGACAGCAGCTTATGAGCTGAAGGCTGAAAACGACAAGATCACAGGCGTGAAAGCTAGATCAGCTGATGGAAAAGAATATGATATCGACGCTGATGCGGTCATTCTCTGCACAGGCGGCTTCGGAGCCAATGCGGATATGATCGAAGAGCAGGTCGGATTCCCGCTGGAAACATTCACGACCGGAACACAGACAGGTGATGGTGCAACGATGTCCCAGGCGATCGGTGCCGGCAAGGGCAAGACGATCCAGCAGTACCATGGCGTTACAAGCTATTCCGGTATTCAGACAGGACAGGGCAAGGATGAAATTGCCAAGGCGATCTATCTTGCAAGCTCTCTGTGGGTAAACAGAAGGGCTAGCCGCTTTGCACCGGAAGACCTCAACTATGACACAGCGCTGTCTTCCAACGCAGCAGCTACCCAGGGAGAATACTTCTTCTCCATCCTCAGTGAAGACATGGTCAGCAAGCTTGAAAAAGAAGGCTCCCAGGCATTGAATGTAACGATCCCTGTAGCATATGAACCTACCATTCCGATGTTCTCAGTCGATGAAGGCTGGACAGAATTCAGAAAGGCACTGGATGACGGCGTGGCTTCCGGCATCGTCTTCAAAGGCAACACGCCGGAAGAACTGGCTGAAGCAATGGGTATTGATGCAGAAAGCCTGGCAGCTACGATCCGCAATTACAACGCTGACTGTGAAGCAGGCAGAGATCAGGTCTACGGCAAAGACAGCAAGTATATGATCTCCCTCGGCGAAGGTCCGTACTATGCAGTCAAGGCAAGACCGGTATCACTCGGCGGTATCGGCGGCGTTCTGGTCAATTCCAATCTGCAGGTCATCAAAGACGACGGTACAGTCATCAAGGGTCTGTATGCGGCAGGCAATGAGGTTGCAGAGATCTACAACAACTCTTATCCGCTGGTAGAAGGCGTCACAATGATGACAGCACTGACAGGCGGAAGGATCTGCGGCAAGGAAGCAGCTGCTTACAGCGCAGACTGATCGATTAAACGGGAGCGATCCCGTTTTTGTGTTATACTCGCAGTGTTATGGAAAACGAACTGCTTAATCTTATCATCAGAAATGAAACGCTGCAGGAATTTACGGATGCGGCAGGAAGAATGATCGGTCTTCCGTTCTGGATCATGGATGAGTCATTCCGGATCCTGTCACTGACACATTCCCCGTCTGCGCAGGAATATGAGAACCGCCTGCTGAACCGCAGACGCTACTATGAATATGCCCAGGCATGGATCGATGCCGGGATCAATGAACAGCTTGGCAGGCAGAAGATCCTGCACAGGATCGATCCGGTCCTGAAAACCGAGGTGATCCTGACCGACATCCGCAAGGAAGGCAGGGTCATCGGCAGAATGACGGTGTTTGCGGACCGGGAACATGACTGCACAGATGAAATGATCATGAAGCTTGCCGAGATCTGCGTCATTTATCTGCGCAATGACTTTGCAAGCGAGAATGCCGGTCTGAAAGAGCAGATGCTGATATCGCTGCTGGATCATACGATCTCACCTGAAGAATGTACAAATGCATCGGCATTTGCCGGCGTCAGTCCGAAAGGACCGTACCGTCTGGCAGTCATGAAATCGGATCTTGATGCTTCAGGGAATGCGTTCTTCCTGCAGTCATTGATCCGTATCCTGCGTTCAGCATCTGCTGATGCTGTGATCATACTGCGTGATCACCAGTGCATTGCACTGGAATCAGGCACCAGTCTTGTGCCGTATCTGGACTATCACTCTCTCAAAGCAGGATACTCACTGGAATTCAGCCATCTGTCAGGCATTGACAATGCGCTGCTTCAGGGGAATTACGCACTGGAAAAGAGTACCGGCAGGATCACGTATTTCTCAGATGTTTACCGCGAATACTTTACAGATTTTCTTTCCGTACATCTTGATGCAGAGGCGTTTCTGTATACGAAGGTGAGGCAGATCATTGCATATGACGACATGTATCATACGGAGTACTGCAGAACATTGAAGGCATATTACGAGCAGGGCTGTTCCAAGGAAAGAACTGCAAGAGCACTGGATGTCCACCTGAATACGGTCAAATACAGGATCTCCCAGATCGAAAAGCTGTTTTCGGCCGATCTGAAAGCAGACCGTGAAGCAATCGAGATCTCATTCCTGCTGCTGGCAGGCAATCAGAGAAAAGACGTACAGAAGTGTTAAGAAAGAACATGAATATACGGGCAGGGGGATGACCTCTGCTTTTTCCGTATGCTTGGGAAAGACTGGTGCAGTCCGTATCTTACTGCAGCCCAAAACATTTATAGTCATTTTGACTAAAAATATAGTCATTCTGACTATACAAGTGATTTTGTTTGTGGTATAACGTTCTTGCACAGAAAGTGAGGGCTTCACATGACAACATTGAACGAATACCTTGAAAAGAAAGATGTCAGTATCTCTGCACATCGTTATGGAATAGACGCCATGAGCGCAATGGCTCAGGGACTCTTTGCGAGTCTTCTGATCGGAACCATCCTTTCCACAGCAGGTACCCAACTGCATATCGATATGCTGGTACAGGCAGGGGACTTTGCCAAGAGCGCAGCAGGGGCTGCGATGGCTGTATCCATCGGCTATGCGCTGCATGCGCCTCAGCTCGTGCTCTTCTCACTGATCGCTGTCGGTACAGCTGCCAATGCCCTGGCCGGGGCAGGCGGTCCGCTTGCGGTCTACCTGATCACGATCGTCGCCTGCGAGCTGGGCAAGCTGGTCTCAAAGGAAACAAAGGTCGACATCATCGTCACACCTGCCGTTACGATCCTGGCAGGCATCATCCTGTCGGTACTGATCGCTCCCGCGATCGGCGCAGCGGCAAGTTCACTGGGCAATCTGATCATCTGGGCAACGGAGCAGCGTCCGTTCCTGATGGGCATCATCGTATCGGTCGTCGTGGGCATCGCGCTGACGCTGCCGATCTCCAGCGCAGCGATCTGCGCGGCACTTGGTCTCACAGGTCTTGCGGGCGGGGCTGCTGTGGCAGGATGCTGTGCGCAGATGATGGGCTTCGCAGTCATGAGCTATAAAGAAAACGGGATCGGCGGCCTGTTTGCCCAGGGACTGGGAACGAGCATGCTGCAGATGCCGAATATCATCCGCAACCCGAGGACATGGTTCCCGCCGATCATCGCTTCAGCCATCACCGGCCCGATCGCGACATGCGTCTTCCGCATGCAGATGAACGGTCCGGCCGTATCCAGCGGCATGGGGACATGCGGTCTGGTCGGACAGATCGGCGTCTATACGGGATGGCTGAATGAGATCGCTGCCGGCACTAGGACAGCCATCACGGCATTTGACTGGGCGGGTCTGCTGATGATCTGCTTCATCCTGCCGTCCCTCATCGCATGGGCGGTATGCGCTTTGGAGCGCAAAGCAGGATGGATCGGGGAGAATGATCTGAAACTGCCGGAATGATTTGTTTGACGGAGCGGTGATGTGTTGGATGTCACCGCTCTTTTGTTAAAAAAAACAGAAAAAAAGAGAAAAAAAGTGAAGAATTTGAGTTTCATCTTAAGAATTGGGTTATATAATAATACATATGAGTTGGAATAAGAGACGCAAGAGAGTCAGTGTTCACGAGGTTGCCGTAAAGGAAACTCCCGTTGAACCTGCAGCAGAGATTATGAATGACGAACCGGTAACCGAACCGGAAATTCAGGTTGTACCCGAGGTCAGGCACGGCTATTGGAGTCAGGAAGATAAAGCTGATGCGGCTTCCGGTGCGTCTGAAGGAGCTGAGTCCTATACATGTTCTGTCTGCGGTTACCGCACAGAAGAAAAGACCGACACATGCCCTGCATGTCAGGCAGTCATGGATGAGGTTCCCGCTACAGCAGAGATCGCTGAACCAGTTGAAGAGAAGAAGGAGGAGTCTATGGGCCCCGAAGAAAGCATACAGCCCGGGCATGCATATTGGATCCATCACAGGAGACGTTCTGAATCCTATGCCAAGGGTTATTATTCACTTCCGGTTTGTGACTGCAGCAACTGCGGTTATACAGCAAGTATCGAAAAGAAGATCTGTCCGAGCTGCCATTGTGTAATGGACGCACCGCTTCCGGATAAGATCGACGCACCATATGAAGACTGACGTTTCTGTTAGGGGAATGTCTGAATAGAAAGGGATTGTAATGGCAAAGGTAACAGTTCGCGAAAACGAAAACATTGATGACGCTCTGAGAAGATGGAAGCGTGCTGTCAGTAAAGATGGTATTCTGGCATCTGTGCGCAAAAAGGAATTCTACGTCAAGCCGGGCGTCAGACGCCGTCTGAAGAGCGAAGAAGCTAGAAAAAAGAACAAGCGCAGATAACATGACCGAGTGTCATGTTTTTTGTACGGGAGGAAGTATGAAAGACTATCATTTCTTTGCGACAGTCAGCCGCATGAAATATATCAACAGATGGGCACTGATGCGCAATTCCAGGATGGAGGATCTGAGCGAGCACTCCCTGGAGGTGGCGATGATCGCCCATGCGCTGTGCATGATCGGCAATGTACGCTACGGAAGACACCTGAACGGGGAACGGGCTGCCGTGATCGCCCTGTACCATGATGCCAGCGAGATCATTACGGGAGACCTGCCGACACCTGTCAAGTACTACAGTGAAGAGATCAGGGATGCCTATAAGAATGTGGAGAGCCTGGCAGAGGACCAGCTGCTGGAGGAACTGCCGGATGACCTGAAGGGGATCTACCGCAGTATCCTGAAGGCAGACACCTCGGAAGAGGACAGAGTGCTCAGACGCTATGTCAAGGCAGCCGACAAGCTGTCAGCGCTCATCAAATGCATCGAAGAGGAGAGCGCAGGCAATACCGAGTTCAAAACAGCGAAGATCTCAACGGAAGAGTCATTGAAGGAAATGATCCCGGAGATCCCGGAGATCGGTGATTTCATCACGGAATTCCTCTCTTCCTACGGCAGTACACTGGATGAGCTGCTGTCAGGACACTGACAAGAACACAAGGCATGGGGTGACCCGTGCTTTTTGTCTGCACAGGTGATACGTATGAAACAAATTATTTCTGTTTCAGAAACAGTGGGACCACCTGGATGAAAAATTATGACGTGCTTGCATGTTTTTACGAAAATCCGAAAATCTTCGTATATAATAGTCCTATGTTTTTTTGGAGGAAATCATGAAGGTAGGATGTGTCAAAGAAATCAAAAACAATGAATTCCGTGTCGGACTGACGCCCGACAATGTCAAAAGCTATGTCAAAGCGGGACATACAGTTCTGATCGAAGCAGGTGCGGGAGTCGGCTCCGGCTTCACAGATGATGAATATATCAAGGCAGGCGCGACGATGTGTCCGACAGCCAAAGAGGTCTGGGACAACTGTGAAATGATGGTCAAGGTCAAGGAACCCCTGGAAGAAGAATTCGAACTCTTCCATGAAGGCCTGATCCTGTATACATATCTGCATCTGGCTGCTGACCGTCTGGAAACAGAAGCTCTGCTGAAGGGCAAGGTCAATTCCGTTGCCTATGAAACACTGATCGAGCGTGACGGCAGTATCCCTCTGCTGGCACCGATGAGCCAGATCGCCGGACGTCTTTCCATCCAGGAAGGCGCCAAGTATCTGGAAAAGAGATTCGGCGGTGAAGGTATCCTGCTGGCAGGCGTACCGGGCACACCGAAAGCCAATGTATGCATTCTGGGCGGCGGCACAGTCGGCACGAATGCCTGCAAGATCGCTGTCGGTATGGGTGCGAACGTAACGATCCTTGATATCTCTCTGAAGCGTCTTGAGCAGCTGGACAACATGTTCGGCGCACACATCCAGACACTGGTATCCACAGATTCCAATGTTGAGCATTCTGTCATCAATGCAGACCTCATCATCGGTTCCGTACTGATCCCCGGCGCAAGCACACCGAAGCTCTTCAAGCGTGAATACCTGAAGGAAATGAAACCGGGTGCCGTATTCGTGGATGTTGCGATCGACCAGGGCGGCTGCGGTGAAAGCTCCCATGTTACGACACATGACGATCCTGTCTATGTGGAAGAGGGCGTTGTTCACTACTGCGTAGGCAATATGCCCGGTGCAGTACCGAGAACTTCAACGATCGCTCTGACAAACGCTACATTGAAGTACGGTCTTGAGATCGCTGCCAACGGTCTGGAAAAAGCATGCCAGGCAAATGATGTCCTCTATTCCGGCGTCAATACGTACGGCGGAAAGCTGACATGCAAAAATGTCGCAGATGCGCATCCTGATCTGGGATATACGGATATCCGTACATTATTCTGAGCATAATATCGAAAGCCGGGACACCGGCTTTTCGTGTGCTCGCGCACAATCATGCTAAAATGGTTGGTGCAAAGGAGTTTTTTGCTTATGAAGAAATATATGTTGTTTATGATGACATTGATATTGACAGCAGGCTGTACAGCGCCCTCCAGTCCTCAGACGACACCGGAACCGACGCCGATGCCATCTGCTGAAACTACACCGGAGCCCACGCCGATCCCTACGGAAACGCCTGTTCCCATTGAAACAAATGAGATCGAAGCAGTTCTGGAACAGGAACTGCCGATGAGTCTGCGTGTGACGATCCAGGATTTTGAAGTGACATTTGCGAAATCACTGGACTATGTATGTGAAGACAAGCTG
>JAFOMZ010000179.1 GCA_017421125.1 Solobacterium sp. | reverse complement strand
TTGCTCAGGCTGGCGTTGATATAGTTGACGGCATCGGATACGGTACGGGAATATCCGCTGACCTTGTTTTTCAGGACAAGCCTGCAGTATTCCGTGATCATTTCATCTGCCAGATGATCAAGCTTCTTCATATCATATGTCTTCAGTATCCTGACTGACAGCTGACGTGAGATCTCATCCAGGAAGTACGGATGCACATTTCCACGCTGTGCTGCCTTTCTGCACAGTGTGTTCATGACGGCAAGATAATACTGCCTGGAAAGGATGGTATCAGAGGATCTGTTATCGAATGCAAACCTGTTGATCCTGCTGAGGGCTTTCCTTGCGCCTGTCTCGTCACCGGCTGCGATCCTTTCCATCATAATGGTCTCATTCTGATATTTCTTTTCCAGATTTTTCAGACGTATGGCATTATCCTGTTGTGCGGCAGGTTCAAATTCAGCCTCTGATGCGGCAGTGCTGATCTTTCTGATGTCCGCACCGTTTTTCTGTACATGGTGCGAGAGAACTTCAATATAAGAGTGCAGGATCCCTTCATCGACGATGCAGGGGAGTGATCCGTAGTACTGAAGCAGCGATACGATCTCCTCGTTTTTGATCTGCCGGCTGTTGTACATTTTACGGATATCGCTGATCTCCGGTATTTCCGTGATGTAAGGACCGATGAGCAGCACCGGATCCTCCTCCCTGAGGTGCGGCAGGAGAATATAGGAACAGGCATACTCATCCAGCAGGTAATAAATACTGCTGTTTTCCTGACTGTCAAAATCGATTCCCGTGAAATCGGAAAGCCTCTTCGGACGTCTGATCCCGAGCATTGACCTCAATCCCATATCAAACTGTTCCGGAAGCTCGTCATGCAGAAAGATCTTTTCTGTCTTCAGGAAGAGGCTGTTCATAAATTCATCTGTAAATTTGTACAGTAATTCCGTATTCGTATTCATATGATCATCATAACAGAAAAATAATCCAATTATAGAAAAAACGTGTCCTATTATTTAAAAGCCCCCAATACTAAGATAAAGACGAATCAAACCTGTAGAAATTCTGCGCAGAAACAGGGTAATTCGTGAAAGGGGTTACAAAAGAAAGATGAGTACTGCAAACAGTAAGTACGATGCCGGTAACGGCATTCATCGTGTACCGCTGTGGAGAATCGGCGGTTATGCATTAAACAACACTGCAACAAACCTGTATCTGTTCATGATGAACTTTATTGCATTCTATATCACCGGATGGGTAGGACTCGGCGTAGTCCTGGCCGGAAGCTTTTCAATGATCATGAGGATCTGGGACGGCGTCACAGACCCGTTCATCGGTTATGTTGTTGACAGAACAAACGGCAAGTTCGGAAAGAACAGACCGTTCATGGTCATCGGCAACATTATTCTGTGCGTTACGAGCTTCCTGATGTTCCATGTTACTCCGAGCATTCCGGAAGGCGGCGCAAGGATCGCATGGTTCTTCCTGATCAACGCTGTCTACTACATCGGCTACACATTCCAGTGTGTTGTTACAAAGTCCGCTCAGAGCTGCGTAACAAACGACCCGAAGCAGAGACCGGTATTTGCCATCTTCGATGCGATCTATAACATGCTGCTGTTTACAGGCGGACAGGTTCTTGTATCTTCTTATCTGGCACCTAAATACGGCGGATTCCAGAATGATATCGGACTGTTCCATGAACTGTGGCTGATCGTAGCGATCACTTCCGCAATCTTCACCTGCATCGCAGTGATCTCCATCTGGCCGAAGGACAATGAAAAATACTTTGGTACAGGCAAACCTCAGATGATCACATTCAAAGACTACTTTGAAGTCATTAAACACAACAAAGCCATTCAGATGCTCGTCCTCTCCGCATCGACCGACAAACTCGGTTCTGCCGCAAGAACATCTGTTGTTACACTGATCATGTACGGTATCGTTGTCGGCAACTATGCTCTGTCCGGAGGCTTCAGCATTTATACAACGATCGGAAACATCCTGTTCACATTCGTAGGTCTGGGTGTCATTGCGACAAAGTTCGGTCAGAGAAAAGCAATGATCATCTCCAGCTGGGTCGCATTATGCGGCAACGTCCTGATGATTCTCCTCTGGCTCTTCGGTGATCCGAAAACTCTGAATCTGCCCGGCTATGAAGGCTTCACAGGATTCTCATTCTTCACGATCGCACTGTTTATTCTGACAGTCGTAACAGGCGGCTTCCAGCAGGTATCCTCCAATATCGTTATTCCGATGACTGCTGACTGCGCTGACTACGAAACATACCGTTCCGGTAAATATGTACCGGGCCTGATGGGAACACTGTTCAGCTTCATCGATAAGCTCGTATCTTCACTGGCTCCGATGATCGCTTCCCTGTGCCTGTCCGCGATCGGATTCAAAGAGGTCATGCCTGACCTGAACACACCGTTCACACCGCAGCTGAAGATCGTCGGTATCTTCCTGATGTACGGACTTGTATCGATCGGTCTGCTCGTCAATGTTATCGCAATGAAGTATTATCCTCTGACAGCTGAGAAGATGGAAGAGGTACGTGAACGTATCGCTGAGATCAAAGCTGAATACGCAAAAGGCTGATCAGACAAAACAATAAGCCGGAGGTATGAGATGGCAAAAAAGAACAAAACTCTGAAAAAAGGAAAGAGCTCCACTCCGCTCAATGATGAACAGGTCAAAGAACTGTTCGCGCTTGAGTCTGAACTGGCTGACCTGAAAAGGCAGTACAACATCGAAGACAGGTCGTGGTTTGCCAGCCTGGGAGACCGCTATTATGCCTTCAAGGAGAAACATACTGTTCTGAATCCCGTCAACCGCAAAACATACCTCTGGCTTTGTCTTCTTGCCGTACTTGGCGTCAACCAGTTCTACGCAAAGCACTGGGTGAAAGGGCTGTTCTATCTGGCAATCAGCTGGACAGGGATCCCCGTAGCCTTCGGCCTGATCGACTGGATGATCGCAGTACCAAAAAAGGCAGACGAAAACGGATGTATACTGATTTAAACGAAGGAGAGAAACTATGACTACATCATTACTTTACCCACGTGTTACAGCGACACGCCGCGCTGTTTCTCTTGACGGCCTGTGGAAATTCAGGTTTGATCCTGAATCAAAAGGTGTGGCGGAAAACTGGATGAACGGACTGAAGAACACTGTCAACATGCCTGTTCCTTCAAGTTTCTGCGATATCTTCACTGATAAAGACAGCCGTGAATACTGCGGAGACTTCTGGTATGAGACAGAATTCATCGTTCCGGAAGAATGGAAAGACCGTAAGATCGCTGTCCGGTTCGGAAGCGTTACACATAAGGCAAGAGTATTCATCAACGGTACAGAAGTCACACAGCATACAGGAGGCTTCCTGCCGTTCGATGCGGATATCACAGACTATGTAAAGTTCAACGAGGAGAACAGATTATCGGTTCTCGCAAACAATGAACTCTCTCAGACAATGATCCCCTGCGGAGCAACAGAAGTCTTATCTGACGGCAGAAAGATCGCTGCGCCTTACTTCGATTTCTACAACTACGCCGGCATTCATCGCCCGGTCAAACTGATGGCACTCCCGAAGGAGTCCGTTACAGATTATTCCACTGTTTACAGACTGGATGAAGGAAAAGCATTCGTCGACTACACTGTTGAGGCAGAAGGAACAGGAACAATCAGCGTTGCTTTATATGATGATGAAGGAAACTGCGCTGCAAAAGCAGAAGGCAGAACAGGTACACTGGAAGTCACAGAACCGAAACTCTGGGGAATCGGAAAACCGGATCTCTACACGATCGTGATCAGTCTGTGCAAAGACGGAAAACTGATCGATGAATACAAAGACCGCATCGGTATCCGCACATTCGAAGTGAAGGGCGGAGAACTCCTGCTCAACGGCAAGCCTGTTTACCTGAAGGGCTTCGGCAAGCACGAGGACGCAGACATCCGCGGCAAGGGAATGGACTATGCCATTGCCCAGCGCGACTATGAATGCATGAAGTGGATCGGTGCCAACTGCTACAGAACAAGCCATTATCCGTATGCGGAGGAATGGTATTACATGGCTGATGAGGAAGGATTCCTCATCATCGATGAAGTACCGGCAGTTGGTATGTTTGAAAGCCTGATGAACGCGGTAGACGCGTCCAAAGGACAGCAGCAGAAGGTCACATGGTTTGAAAAGGAAACAACACCGGAACTGCTCGCGCACCACATCGATTGTGTCCGCGACATGATCGTCCGCGACAAGAACCATCCGAGCGTTATCGCATGGTCACTGCTCAATGAACCGGAAACGATCCATGAAAGCGCAAGACCTTACTTCGAGAAGGTATTTGAAGCAGCACATGAATTCGATCCGCAGAAGCGCCCCCGCACATTCGCTCTGATCATGAATTCCAGACCCGGACTGTGCAAGTGCTGGGATCTGAGTGACTTCGTTTCCCTCAACAGATACTATGGCTGGTATGTCATGGGCGGCCCGAGGATCTGCAATGCCGAGAAAGCATTCCGTGCAGAAATGGACGAATGGGCAAAGATCCGCGGTGACAAACCGTTTATCTTCACGGAATACGGTGCTGACACCAATGGTGAACTCCATAAGCTCCCGAGCGTAATGTGGAGCCAGGAATACCAGGACGAATATCTGGAAATGACACACAGAGTCTTTGACAGCTATCCCTGGATCAAGGGTGAACTTGTCTGGAACTTCGCAGATTTCCAGACAACAGAAGGCATCATCCGTATGAACGGAAACAAGAAGGGTATCTTCACACGTGACCGTCAGCCCAAGAGCGCTGCGTTCGTGTTCAAAAAGAGATGGGAAAGCCTGCCTGTAGATTACAAAGGCTGAACCTGAAATATCCATCAGAAGCAGAATGGCCATTCAATAAGCCATCCTGCTTTTTTAATTTCCGGAACAGCTGATCTGTTTTGTAATACAATGAACGTATGAAAACAGTACTCATTACAGGCGGCAGTGAAGGAATCGGCTTCGAACTGGCAAAGTGCTACGCAAAGGACGGATGGACGGTCATCCTGGCCGCAAGAAACCGGAAGAAACTTGATACAGCAAAAGAGATCCTGACAAAGCAGTTTCATGTTCAGACAGAAACAATCTCCATCGATCTGTCAGAGCAGGGGAGCGCGCAGAAACTCTATGACACTGTGAAGGAAATGGGGTATGAACCGGATGAGCTGATCAACAATGCCGGAGCCGGATACGCAGGAACCAGCTGGGAAATCCCGGTTGAAGATGATGAACGGCTCGTATCATTGAATGACACAGCAGTCATGACACTGTCCAAGCTGTTTATCAAAGACATGATCAGGAAGCAGAACGGCCTGATCGTCAACATCGCTTCGACCGGTGCGTTCCAGCCGGGACCTTATATCGCGTCCTATTACGCTTCCAAAGCCTTTGTGGTGCGCTATTCCCAGGCAATGAACTATGAGGCAGCCGGTACAGGCGTACATGTACTGGCATACTGTCCGGGTCCTGTGGACACGGCATTCTACAAAAAGTCCAACGGTGTGAGACCGCCGTTCTATATGAGTGCCGGGCAGGCGGCAGGATACCTGTACAGGCACCGTGATACGAAAAAAGACATCCTCATCCCGGGACTCATCGGCAACCTGTCGAATCTGCTGCCGGCAAGGGTAAGGATGCATCTGATCGTCATGATCAAGGGAAACATGAAGCAGAAATAAGAAAACAGGGCATCAGCCCTGCTGTTCATCAGAATGTCTGTCCATGTAGGAATAGACACAGCCGCAGTAATCCTGGCGATAAATACAATATTCATCGACCAGTTCGGCGGAGCGCGTCTGACCTCCGCCTTTTTTGAAGTCTGAGCGCAGATATTTCGTATGCTCATACTTCGTTTCTAAAGCAATGCCGATCCCGTTGATCTTCTGGCTGTCCTTCTGTCTGGAGAAGGTCATGACAGTCGTGAAGTAATCAAAGCCATGGCTGTCGGCATAGGCAAATGCTTCATTCATGCGCTCTTCATAACAGAAGAAGCATCTCTGCCAGCCCTCCGGATCATCTTTCATCGGTTCCAGCTTCTGTGTATAGGAGACATTGTCGTACGGTGTCACGATGACCGGGATATCGTCCCCGAACTTTTCATGAATATAGCGCTGCAGTTCACTCAGACGTTTGTCATGTTCTTCGGCAGGCCAGATATTCGAGTTGTTGAAGTATACCGTGATGTCAAAATGATCATGCAGGAATTCCAGCGGCCAGCATGCGCATACCCCGCAGCATGCGTGCAGCAGCAGGGAAGGCTTCCGGCCTTCCTGCTGTATTTTTCTGATCTCCTTCAGGCATTCCAGATGATAGTTCACCTTGTGGGAACTCTTCCTGCCCTTGAGATACGCAATGTATTCTTCTTTATTCATTTGTGATGAACATGCAGTCACCGAACGAGAAGAAGCGATAGCGCTCCCTGACTGCCTCCTCATATGCTTTCAGAATGAGTTCCTTTCCCGCAAAGGAACAGATCATCATGATCAGCGTTGACTTGGGGAGATGGAAGTTCGTCAGCATGCAGTCGATCGTATGCCACTCATAGCCCGGGTAGATGAACAATGCTGTTTCACCCGTGCATGCCTCGAACCTGCCGAACCTGTTCCAGACAGACTCCAGCGTGCGCACACTGGTCGTGCCGACAGCGATGATCCTTCTGCCTTCCGCCTTGGCAAGATTTAAAGCTGCCGCGGTCTCTTCAGACATCTGGTAGACCTCGGAATGCATGACATGTTCCTCAATGGTATCCGTGTCCATCGGACGGAATGTGCCGAGTCCGACATGCAGTGTCACATCCAGGATCTCAACGCCTTTTTCCTTCAGCTTCGCGAATGTCTCATCCGTAAAATGGAGTCCTGCGGTCGGGGCAGCAGCGCTGCCTTCGATCTTCGCGTAGACTGTCTGGTAACGCTCTTTGTCATCGAGCTTTTCCTTGATGTAGGGAGGCAGGGGAACATTTCCCAGCTCATCCAGGATCTCATTGAAGATCCCGTTATACAGCATCTTCATCTGACGGATGCCTTTGTCTCCGATGCCCACGCACTCGGCTCTCAGACGGCCGTCATGGAAGGAAACGACGGTTCCGATCTTGACGGTCTTCGCGTTGCCGACAAGACACTCCCAGACATCGTCCTCCAGCTGCTTCAGCAGGAGCACTTCAACATGCGCACCTGTGATCTCCTTTGTGCCGAACAGACGGGCAGGAATGACCCTGGTATTGTTGCGCACGAGAACATCGCCGGCATGGAAGTATTCCGTAATGTCGGAGAAATGACGGTGTTCGAATGTACCTTTGTTTTTATGCACCACCAGCATCCTGCTGGCAGTTCTGTCCTTCAGAGGAGTCTGCGCGATCAGCTCCTGAGGAAGTTCATAATCAAACTCACTTGTTTTCATAGGCTGTTAATTAAACATCCGCCGGGGGCGGATGTTCCTTTCCGATTTATTGTAGGAAGAAATGCAGAGAAGTGCAACTAGAAATACGTCCTGCAGAGAACAACACGGCCGATCACCCTGACCGGAAGGGTCCGTACTTCCGTACCGGAAAAATAACGGTTCTCTACCTCCGGATTGGAAGCCTCCAGGATCATGACCTTGTCCTTGACATAGACACGCTTGACAGTCACTTCATCACCGACCATGACAACAGCGATCTTTCCGTTTTCCACGGTATTCGTCTGCTTGACCAGGACAAGCGAACCATCCATGATGCCGTCTCCCTTCATAGAGTCGCCGGTCACCTTCAGGAAGTAATCGCCGCTCTTGCGTTCATCCAGGGAAGCATCTTCTTCGCCAAGGTAATTCTCTTCGGCAAACAGATCGTAGCCGCCCTTGACGAAACCGAGTACAGGGATCTTAATGCTGATCTCCATTCCTTTCAGCAGGGGCTCGATATTGTAGCCCATCATCTCACTGAGCCGTTCCATGACATCGGAAGATACATGCCTGATCTGACCGCTGCTCCAGCGGGAAGCAGTTGAACGGGTAACGCCGACACGGCGCGCAATCTCGCTGTCATTGACACCGGTACGCTCTTTGTATTCTTGAATCAAGTCTTTCAGTTCCATGATCCCATTATACTTAACACGCTACTATATTTCAAGGAAGAAAAATATTCGTTGCGTATCATGTTGAAATATGCGACATTCGAGCATATAATGAACCTGCAGGGGCGGTTATGGAAGACAAGGTCATATTTCACATCGACATCAATCACTGCTATGCGCAGATCGAAGAAATGAAGTATCCGGAGCTTCGTTTCATCCCGATGGCAGTAGGCGGCCATGAAGAAAAACGTCATGGCATCATCCTGGCAAAGAATGACCTTGCCAAAAAGGCAGGCATCAAAACAGGAGAGAGCCTGCGGGAAGCATATGAAAAATGTCCCGATCTGCTGATCATACCGCCGGCATACAACGACTACATTTACTACTCGCATGAGATCAGGAAACTGTATCAGGAATATACGGATCATGTGGAGCCGTTCGGACTTGATGAGGCATGGCTTGACTTTACGGGCAGTCAGCTGATCTATGGGGATCCCTGCATGACTGCAGGCAGGATCCAACAGAGAGTCCTGCAGGAATTCGGCCTGACCGTGTCTGTAGGGATCTCATGGAACAAAGCGTTTGCCAAACTGGGAAGCGACCTGAAAAAACCAAGCGGCATGACATTGATCACAAGGGATAACTACAAAAAGATCGTCTGGCCTCTGCCGGCATCGGATCTGCTTTATGTCGGATACGCAACGGAAAAGAAACTCAGGTCCCGGGGCGTATATACGATCGGACAGCTTGCGAACTATCCGGTCCGCTGGCTGAAGGAAAGCATGGGAATCGCCGGGGAAGTGATCTCCGCGTTTGCCAACGGGGAAGACCGCAGCAATGTTGCGGAAACATTCTTCCGCACACCTGTCAAGTCTGTCGGGAACGCCATGACGCTGATCCATGATGTGAACGACGCGGATGAACTGCGCCCTGCCATGTATGTGCTCTGTGAGGCAGTCGCCTCCAGGCTGAAGGACCATGATATGGAGGGCAGCGTGATCTCTGTCTCAGCCCGTTCAGGCGGTCTTGACTGGTACGGGAAACAGCGGAAGATCCCGCAGCCTACCAATGTCAGCGAAGAGATCCTGAAGACTGCGATGGAGCTGATCGAGGAGTCCTATGACTTTTCCATTCCGTTAAGGGCGGCCGGAGTCAGTGTGTCACAGCTGCATCCATGGCATTCAAAACGGCAGCTGTCACTGTTTACGGACGAAGAGGCATATGATGATGCGCTGCGGATCGATACGGCAATGGACCGGATCAGGAGCCGGTACGGCTTTTATTCCGTACGCAGGGCATGCACGCTGGTCGACAGACCGCTGACAGAATTCGATCCGAAGGGAGATCACACGGTATATCCGATCGGTTATTTCCGGGGAAGGAAGCTGAGCGATGGAATTATATAAACGATATGTGGATGTCATCCTGATGCAGAAACGCACAGGTGATATCACACCGATGTATCTGATCTGGGAAAACGGTCAGAAATATAAAATAGACAAGGTACTGAGCAGGGAGAGAAGGGCATCCCCGGTCGGCGGCTGCGGGATGCGCTATGTATGCCTGATCCAGGGCAACAGAAGGAACCTGTACCAGGAAAAGGATAAATGGTTCATTGAAAGCCATCAGCCATGATCTGCTGATGATAATCTCTGTCATTATTGACAAATATCCAGTATGATAGAAACAGAAGAAGCACACCGGGTCACTGCCCCGGCAGTTCCGGGAATGAGCAGTGATCACCAGAACCTTTGCATAATAACAGATTAAGATCAGGAAGGAGGATCATTTCCATGTTATTTTACAAATGCGAACACTGCGGCAACATGATTGCCCATCTCTACGACTCCGGCGTACGCGTAGTATGCTGCGGAGAAGAAATGAAACCGATCGAACCGAATACATCCGATGGCGCAGGTGAAAAACATGTACCTGTCATCACGGTAGACGGACAGACTGTCACTGTTACGGTAGGCTCCGTTGACCACCCGATGCTTGACGCACACTATATCCAGTGGATCATGCTCGAGACAAAAGAAGGACGTCAGCGCAAGACACTGAAGCCGGGTGAAAAACCTGTTGCTGTATTTGCACTGACAGAAGGTGACTCGGTCGTTGCAGCATATGAATACTGCAACCTGCACGGTCTGTGGAAGTCAGAATAATATCTGACAGGAACAGCTTCATATCCCGATCAATGCCCCGCCAGGCCATGCCCGACGGGGTGTTTTCATGCCGGAAGACCGGTGCATTATGAAGTGCTCTTCTGCAGGCATCTTTGATGAACCTTTTGAATGAATATCTTATACTGGAATCAGATAAAGGTTATACAGACCATAATCACTGTTTCATCCAGACGATCTTTCATTTTACCCGTTTTTACGCTGACATGAGGAGGTAGGAAATATATGTTGGCATATGACAAAATGTACATCAACGGTGAATGGACAGAAGGCACCAGTACAAAAACAATGGAAAACAGATGTCCGATGAACAATGAACTGATCTATACCTACAGGGCTGCCGGAAAAGAAGACGTAGACCGTGCTTATGCAGCAGCCAAAGCTGCCCAGCCTCTCTGGGCGGCAGTATCACCCGGTGAAAAAGCCGCAATGCTTGAAAAACTGGCAAAAGCGATCGAGGACATGTCGGAAGAAGTGGCCGAAGTACTGATCACAGAAGGCGGCTCGACTGCTCCGAAAGTCGGATTCGAGATCTCAACATGCATCAATATCTGCAAACAGGCTATGGCCTTCCCTTATATGATGCGCGGACAGACAGCGCCCTCGGATATTCCGGGAAAGCATAATTTCACATTCAAATCCCCGAAAGGCGTGATCGGCGTCATTGCGCCTTGGAACGTACCGCTCGTCCTTGCCATGCGCTCTGTCGTTCCGGCAGTGGCTACCGGCAATACAGTCGTCCTGAAGCCGGCAAGCGATACGCCTGCTACAGCATTCCTGATCGGTAAATTCTTTGAAAAAGCAGGATTCCCGAAGGGCGTCTACAACGCGATCGCAGGCAAAGGAAGCGAGATCGGCGACTACTTTGTAGAACATGAAGTACCGTCCCTGATCAGCTTTACCGGATCTACCGAAGTCGGAAAGAGGATCGGTTCTACAGCCGGCAATATGATCAAAGACGTTTCCCTGGAGCTTGGCGGAAACAATGTCATGCTGGTGCTGAAAAATGCCGATCTGCTCAAAGCGGCAAAAGCAGCGATCTTCGGGACATTCTTCAACCAGGGTCAGGTATGTATGGCACTCAACAGGATCATCATTGAAGAACCTGTATATGACGAGTTCGCAAAGATCTTCATTGAAGCAGTCAAACAGGTCAAGGTAGGGGATCCGCATGATCCGGAAGTATTTATCGGACCGATCATCAGCCCTGACCAGGTCAGAAGCATTGAAGGATTCGTGGACGCAACCATCAAAGCAGGCGCAACTGTCGCTCTTGAAGGAAGAACAGAAGGAAACTATATCTATCCGTGGGTCTTCACAGACTGCACAAATGATATGCCTGCCTGCTGCAACGAAGTATTCGGTCCGGTCATCTGCCTGATCAAAGCCAAAGATGAAGAAGAGGGGATCCGGATCGCAAACGACACGGAATACGGTCTCAGCGGAAGCGTGTTCACGGAAGACCTGTACCATGGCATTGAAGTCGCCAAACGGATCGAAGCGGGTATGACACACGTCAATGACCAGTCGATCAACGATGAACCGCATATCATGTTCGGCGGTGAGAAGATGTCCGGTGTCGGCAGATTCAACTATCAGTGGGTCGTAGAAAAATTCACGACAGAAAAATGGATCAGCGTCCAGACGAACGACAGGTTCTGATCATTTATAGTATCAAAACAGTATCACATAAAGAAAAAGCCGCATGTTTATGCGACTTTTTACGTATGGCGCAGGAACAGGGATTATAGCCAATACCTTATAAATATGCCGAAAAATAGAGCTTACCTCCATATTTATACCTCCACTTTTGCGCGATAAGTGTTTTTTGTATTTATATAGATTCTAGCTTTTGAAGGACTTTTACCATGGCAAAAGTATCTAATTCACAGTATTTCAGCAAATAGTGTCTGTATTCTTCCAAGGTTTCTTTGTCCATCTTTGCCATTTGTTTGAAGGTGTTTGCAG
>JAFOMZ010000178.1 GCA_017421125.1 Solobacterium sp. | reverse complement strand
TTCCCCCAGGTTCCCTGGATCAGTCCCAGTTCAGCCAGTTTCTTTCCGCACTGCACCAGTTCTCTGCGTACATCATCCTCTTTCATCGGCAGCCTCTTTCTCATGTTTCGAGTATTTCATCAGGTAGACCGCATGTTCCGCTTCCGCAAGCACCGGGTCCAGATACCTGATCTGTCCGATCTTCCCTGCAAGGATCTCTGTCCGGCAGGCCTTTTCAACCAGGAGTGCGGCTGCGATCAATTCATTTTCAAATCTGCCCGTCACAACAAAGCCTTTGTTCTGTATCAGGCAGGCATTGTCTGTTCTGCCGGGAAGAACACGGGAAGCGACCCTTCTTCCGAACATCTGCGCCATGTCATCTATTGACGGACGCAGATCCTGTTTTTTCTCTGCATACATGCGGGAGTATTCACCGTATGTAAACAGCGCATAGTCCGCTTTGAGCATATCAAACAGCGGAGAAGATGTTCTTTCCCCCTCCGCGTTCAGAACGATGTTTCCGGGCAGCAGAAAAAGCGTATCTTCGTGAAACAGCCCTTCCTTCTTCAGGCAGCTGCTCAGATACAGGTATTTCTGCATGAGCCTTTCCTGCTTCGATCTGTTTTCCATATGATCTGTACTGCTCTTTACTTCTGAATTCATTATTCATGATGCATGAATGATTGTCAAACAGCATAACCGGAAACGAAAGCCATATGAAAAACCTGCACAGGATCTGCAGGCAGTCGGCTTTTCCAACAAAAAAAAAACCCGCGAAAGAAATACGTTCCTCTGCGGGTATCTGTTTTAACAGCTTCCTGGTTGTCCTCCGTCGATTCTGATCACGGTATTGTTGATATAATCAGCTTCATCACTGATCAGAAACCTGACCAGATACGCGACCTCTTCCGGTCTGCCGTATCTGCCGGCCAGGATCTTTTCCGTTTCTTCCTTCAGGAATTCATCATCATATCCTTCCAGTTCGCTTTCCGTGCCGATAAAGCCCGGCGCGACTGCGTTGACATGAACATAGGGACTGAACTGTACAGCCAGATCATGCGTGAGTGAGATCAATGCGGCCTTGGACGCATCGTAATCAAAACTCATCGGATAATATGTGTTGATCCCGTTGGTGGAAGAGATGTTGATGATCCTGCCGTATTCCTGATCCAGCATATGTCTGTAAACACGTTTGCTGCAGATATATGCACCGACCACGTTGACATCCAGCGTTCTTCTGAATTCCTCTGCGGTCTTTAAATGAAACAGATTGGAAAGATCCACTGCCGCATTGTTGACCAGAATGTCCACACCGTGCAGCTCTTCTTCAACAGCGGAAACCATACGGTCAACTTCTTCCTCATTGGAAACATCCGCCCTGTATGCAAGACATCTGACGCCATAGGTATCAGTAATCGTCTTCTGCAGCTGAAGTGCTTCATTCCCGGAAGTCAGATAGTTTATGACGATGTCATAACTGCTCCTTGCCAGTTCCAGAGCGATCGCTTTGCCGATGCCTCTGGCTGCCCCGGTGATCAAGACCACTTTATTCATTTCGGAATATGAGATTACGCTCTGCCGGAATATTTGCCGTCAGCTGTGGAGACGAGGATCTTCTCGCCTTCTTCAATGAACTGAGGGATCCTCAGTGTCAGACCTGTTTCTGTCTTGCCGTCTTTTGTCTGTGTGGACGGAGCACCCTTGATCGCAGGTGTTGTCTCAACGACAGTCAGAGTAACACGGTCAGGCAGTGTAACATCAAGTACTGCACCTTCGAAGAATGTCAGCATAACAGTCATTCCGTCGATCAGATAGTACTTGTTGTCACCGACATGGTCGGCACCCAGTTCATAGGATTCATATGTTTCCAGATCCATGAAGTAGAATACGTTGTCTGCTTCATAGGAATACTGAGCCTGCTTTCTTTCAATGTTTGCCTGCTCGAATTTTGTGGAAGCGTTGAAGTTTCTTTCCTGTGTGGAACCTGTCTTCAGGTTCTTCATCTTTGTCTTCAGGATCGCTGCGCCTTTGCCGGGTTTTACATGCATGAAATCAAGGACTACCCAGGGGTCGCCGTCTACAATTACTGTTAATCCTGTTTTGAAATCGCCAG
>JAFOMZ010000019.1 GCA_017421125.1 Solobacterium sp. | reverse complement strand
TGTCAGAGGGTGACTATGTCCTGTTTGTTTCCATGGATGAAGCTTCCGATGCGTTTGAGGAACTGCTGAAGTCGATCGGCATCGCACAGCACGGTGACCATTTGCTGGCGGCAGTCCATGGTCAGGACATCCTGCTGTTTGCGGACGGTGCAGGCGGCTCCGGCGGCGGGGTGCTGAAGGAATATGACCTGGAATGGGAAATGAAACAGGATGAAGAGGGTACCTCGATCATCCTGAACGGTTCCTCTTTTGCAAGAAAAAAGACCGGACTGCATATCACCGTATATGATCCCCAATTGAATAAGGTGATCGATGAAGTATGCTTTTCCGGTCAGAACGGAATGATCGCTGCAGTGCGTGACCTGAGTTTTATGAATGAATAAACAGGATGAAACCGTGTGTCAGATCAAAGATCCAGTTTCAGCCATTCACCCCACTCAAGATCGGTACCTTCAGGTTCCAGGTGCATGTATCCTCCTGTCGGGATGAATGTCAGTTCGGAGATCATGACTTTGCCCCTGACATCATAAAGGTCTACTCTCACAAACGGGAACTCACTGCTGAGTATACGGGCCAGTTTTTTCATTTCATCAAAGGTATCCGGCTTTTGCAGAGCGCGTTCGGGAGGCCTGTGAATGTGATCGGCAAGCTGTGTATCCAGGTGATTCCACTCCATATCGTAATAATCGATATAAAGGTCATGCTCGCCGTGATCGCCTGTCGCTGAAACATAAAGAACTTTCGGTTCCCCGTTGAAGCAGTAGAATTTATAAGTATTCAGTTCATCGCCGAGATATTCTTCTGCGATGATCTTCTTTTTAATGAATTTGTACTGTGTTTCACAGTATTCTTTCCAGTAGTCTTCCTTCATCCAGCGGGAAAGCTTCCGGGCGGCATCAGCCGGATCGAACCTGGCTTTGTCCGGAACGATGATGTTATAACCGCATCCGTGGTTGCATTTGAGGACGAAAGAATCCGGAAGCGCATTCCAGTCGATCTCTTTCACCGAGTCATAAACACCGTACAGTTCAGGGCAGAGATATTCCATGCCTTTGTTTTTCAGATATGATCTGATCCCGTATTTATCTGCACATTGTGTAACGACCGGGTCGTTATAATACGTGTTCAGTTTGAGATATTGAAGTTTTTCATTGATGGTTTTCGGGTTTTTCAGGTCCAGTTCCTGATCAAAATTTGATAAATAGATGCGTTTTGTCAGAAATACCGGTGCCAGACTGCTGAGAATATGCCGTTCCAGCTCTCCTATTTTGTCGTATATTGTTGTCATGTATAAGAATATAGCACAACAGCAGATATTTATCATGCCGTTTTACAGAGAATTCCTTCCGAGAACTTGTCTGTACGATCATGACGGATCAATGAAGCGTCATGATGTCCGGTCAGAAAGGATGTCGTTATGATACGTCTCTGTCAGTTGGCATTGGTTTATGTTAAAATAGCGAAGAGGCAAAATGATGAAACAACTTAACGCTGTGATACGTAAAAACAGGGAACTCAGTCTGTTCCTGGTAGATACATTCTCGATCATCCTGGCATATGTTCTGGGATTTCTTCTGCGTTTTCTCGATGCAAGTGAGAACATCACATTCTATGCGGCATATTTTGAAAAGCTGGTCGTAACGCTTCCGATCGTCCTGCTGATCAATTACCTGTTCTTTTACCTGCTGAAGGTAAACCGTTCACTGTGGAAGTATACAGGTATCGATGAAGTGGCGAGGATCGGTCTGGCAACGTTATGCGCCAATCTGATCTGGTTCCTGATCGTTTACTTCAAACCGGTCAAACCGTATATCAGATCGATCCCGGTGATCGCGATGCTGCTGCAGCTGGTGATCATGCTGGGGATCCGTTTCGGATACCGCGCGTACAGGACGAACTGGATGCGGAAACAGAAGCACCACAATGCCGTGATCATCGGGGCAGGCTCTGCCGGCGCCCTGCTGTACCGCGACATCCTGACCAATGACCGCATCGATGCCAATGTCATCGGCTACATCGATGATAATCCCGTTCTGACCGGAAAGCGCATCAACGGCGTTACGGTCCTGGGAACAGTCAAGGATATTGCCGAGATCAACAAACAGCATCAGATCGATATCGTCTACGTGGCAATACCCAGCGCTCCCAAAAAGAGGATCGCCGAGATCATTGACAGCTGTTCCGCCCAGGGACTGCGCACCCAGATCATGGACTACCGCGTCAAGGAAAACCTCGAGGAGATCTCTTCCCTGCGTGAAGTATCCGTGGAAGACCTGCTCGGCAGGGAGGAAGTCCATCTGGATACCGATTCCATCTCGGATTATCTGACGGGCAGAAACGTCATGGTGACAGGCGGAGGCGGCAGTATCGGTTCCGAGCTGTGCAGACAGATCCTCCGTTACGAGCCCAGACGTCTTGTGATATACGATATTTATGAAAACAACATGTATCAGCTCCAGCAGGAGATCCTGATGCAGAACAGGAAAACACATCAGTACGACAATACCGAGATCATCTGCCGCATCGGCAGTGTCAGGGATTCCGTACGTCTGGATGAGATCCTGGATGAATATCCTGCGGATGTCGTTTTCCATGCGGCAGCTCATAAACATGTTCCGCTGGTGGAGGATTCTCCCAAAGAAGCAGTCAAGAACAATGTATTCGGCACACTGAAGACACTGCAGGCATGCATCAGACACAATGTCGGACGCTTTATCCTGATCTCAACAGATAAGGCGGTCAACCCGACCAATGCCATGGGTGCGACCAAACGCATGACAGAGCTGATCATACAGGCACTGAGAAACAACGGCGTGACAAAGCTCGGTGCAGTGCGTTTCGGAAATGTACTGGGCTCCAACGGATCCGTCATCCCGCTGTTCCGTGAAGAGATCCTCAACGGCGGTCCTGTTACCGTAACGGATCCCGAGATCGAGCGCTACTTCATGACCATTCCGGAAGCTGCCAGCCTCGTGCTGCAGGCAGGTGCCTATGCGGACCAGGGTGATATCTTCGTGCTTGATATGGGTACGAGGGTCAAGATCCTGAAGCTTGCAGAAAATATGATCACACTGTCCGGTTATAAACCGTATGAAGATATCGAGATCGAATTCATCGGCTTAAGACCGGGTGAAAAGATGTATGAAGAGATCAGCCTCGGCAATGAGAACCGCTATACGACAGCGAACAACCGTGTCTTTGTAAACGAACGGATGGATATTGACAGGGATCATTTCTTCCATGAACTCAAAGCATTATACGAGAAGCTGGACAGCGCTTCGGATGAAGAGATCCATAATGAGCTGTTTCGCCTGATCGAAGAATACAAATGAGGATGATATGTACGATCGTGTGGTAAAAAGATTCCTGGATATCATCATATCGCTTTCAGTCATCCTGGGGCTCTCACCTGTCTATCTGATCACGGCCCTGCTCGTCAGGAAGAAGCTCGGTTCTCCCGTCCTGTTTTCCCAGCTGAGACCCGGCTATCACGAAAAGATATTCCGGATGTACAAATTCCGTTCCATGACGGATGAGAAGGATGAAAACGGAAAGCTGCTGCCGGACGAGGTAAGGCTGACGCCGTTCGGGGCAAAGCTGAGGAGCACATCCCTGGATGAGCTTCCGGAGATGTTCAACATCCTGAAGGGCGACATGTCGATCGTCGGTCCAAGACCCCAGCTTGTCAGGGATATCGTATTCATGACGGATGAGCAGAGACGCCGTGCGGACGTGAGGCCGGGTCTGACCGGTCTTGCACAGATCAACGGCAGGAACGCCATCTCATGGGAAAAGAAACTGGAATATGACCTGGAGTACATCAGGAACGAATCATTCCTGTATGACCTGAAGATCTTCTTCGGAACATTTGCGGCGGTATTCCGCCATGATGACATCAACATGGAAGGGGAAGCGACAGCCCTGGATATGGGAGACTGGCTGCTGAAGGAAGGCAGGGTGACCGAAGAGGAATACCTTGCGAAGCAGGAAGAAGCGAAAGAACTGATCCGCAGGAGCGGACTCTGAGGCGGATCATAACGTCTTGAATTGACTTTTATGTGTGCGAACAGATACTATTATGATTGATTTCATAGAAGTGTCTGAAGCACACTTTTATGTATGACCGGAGGTTGAATATGATTTATTGTGCATGCGGTTACTGTGGAACGGGCTCATCCGTTGTCTATCATCTGCTGAGTGAATATGACGGGATCGAAAGCGGCGATCTCGGGGATTACGAACATGTGATCCTGTATACGCCGAACGGACTCTTCGATCTGGAAGACCATGTGCTGAGAAACAACGGCTGGCATAATTTTGATGCGGCGATCTCGGCATTCCGTGAAGAAATGATGCGTCTCAATGACAATGATTTCAAATGGTTCGGCGGCTTCAAGGCACGCTATGGCGACGCGTTCGAGAAGAACCTGAACGAATATATTGACGCACTGACGCAGTATACGCTGCAGGGATACTGGTCCTACGATATGAAGGGCTATAAATTCGACAGTGTCCAGTTTACAAAGGACATGATCCGCAAGGCACAGGGCAAGGAACGTCCCAATCCGGGCATCGTCATTGACCGCAGCGCGGACAACAATATTTATTATTCCTTCCTCAAAGAGGATGAATTCTTTGAATATACACGCAGATTCGTAAACAACTACATGAAGATGATGTACGGGGACGCTGAGAAGATCAACGCCAACCAGTTCCTGCTGCCGCACAATCTGTTCCGCATCGGCAACTATTTCGGCAAGGACCTGAAGTCCATCATCGTCGACAGGGACCCCAGGGATCTGTACATCATTACGAAGTACGTATGGCCGACCAAGGGCATCCGTTCCCGTTTCCCGATGAACGTCGATGACTTCTGCAGCTTCTATAAGGGTATGAGAGAGACTGTACGTCCGTATGATCCGGACCTGGTCAGAACAATGCAGTTCGAGGACTTCGTGTACAAATATGACGAAACAGTTGCCAAGGTCGAGGAATTCTTCGGACTGGATCCGAAGGACCATACAAGACCGAAGACGCATCTGAATCCTGCAATATCGATCGCGAATACGCAGAACTGGAGGATTCGTCCCGAATGGGCAGAAGAGATCAAGCCGATCGAAGATATGCTGGCGGACTACCTGTATGAGTTCCCGTATGTATATACTCCGGATCTGAAAGATACGAAGTTCCTGTAAGAGGCGGTATGTCATCCAATCGATCAAGCCGTGTCAACAATGTCCTGAAGAATCTTGTGCTGGGCGGAGCAGCCAGGATCCTTTCATTGTTGTTTCCGTTCATCACCAGGACCGTATTCGTCAAACT
>JAFOMZ010000177.1 GCA_017421125.1 Solobacterium sp. | reverse complement strand
GCAGTTCCCTGCAGGCGGCGCTAAACCGGGACCGGCTCTGGCATCCGCAGGCATCAACATGCCGAAATTCTGCACGGAATTCAACGACAAAACAAAGGACCGCAAGGGTGACATCGTTCCTGTCGTCATCACAGCTTATGAAGACAAGAGCTTTGATTTCGTCATCAAAACAACACCTGCAGCATTCCTGCTGAAGAAGGCTGCCGGAATCGCTAAAGCTTCCGGTACACCGAAGACTGTCAAGGCCGGCAAGATCACTGTTGATCAGCTCCGCGAGATCGCTGAGTACAAGATGCCTGACCTGAATGCAAACAGTGTTGAAGCAGCTATGAAGATCATTGCAGGTACAGCCCGCAACATGGGTATTACAGTAGAAGGGATGGATAACTGATCATGGCAGGTAAGAAATTCAAGGCCGCTCAGGCTCAGGTAGACAGCACGAAACTGTATCCCTATGCAGAAGGTGTTGCACTCGCAAAGAAACTCAGCCCGGTAAAATTCGACGCTACAGTAGAAGCAAGCTTCTTCCTGAACGTTGACCCTCGTCAGGCTGAACAGAACATCCGTGGTGCTATGGTTCTTCCCAACGGCACAGGTAAGACAAGAAAAGTTCTTGTTATTACTCAGGGCCCGAAAGAACAGGAAGCTAAGGATGCAGGCGCTGACTTCGTTGGCGGCGCAGACATGATCGAAAAGATCAAGGGCGGATGGTTCGACTTCGATATTATCGTAGCTACTCCCGATATGATGGGTCAGCTCGGTAAACTCGGCCGTGTGCTCGGTCCTAAGGGCTTAATGCCGAACCCTAAGACAGGTACTGTTACAACAAATATCAGCCAGGCGATCGAAGAGATCAAAAAAGGTAAGATCACATACCGTGTTGACAGAGATGGAAACATCAACTGTCTGATCGGCAAGTGCTCCTTCTCTGATCAGGCTCTTGCAGAGAACTTCAAGGCTCTGTATGACCAGCTGAACCGTATCAAGCCTGCAACTGTCAAGGGTACATACATGAAGGGTATCACTGTTTCCACAACAATGGGCCCTGGTGTAAAAGTTACAGTTGAGTAAGACAGCATACAAATGTAACCAAAAGGATCTGGAATGGAAAATTTCAGATCTTTTTTTGTCTTTCCGTGGAAGTTCATGGTGAATGCCGAATGTTATTTCAGAAGGCCATTGCGGCCGGATGAAACGGAGGAAACTATGAATCGCACAGCACATAAAAAACGAA
Source organism: Solobacterium sp. (assembly GCA_017421125.1). Taxonomy (GTDB): domain Bacteria; phylum Bacillota_I; class Bacilli_A; order Erysipelotrichales; family Erysipelotrichaceae; genus Bulleidia. The sequence goes on along the minus strand of JAFOMZ010000177.1, from coordinate 19,914 downwards.
CGGCACTGTTATTAGCGGCGATGACCTGTCTGAGGGCATTTCCTGCAGCTGCTGAGGAACTGGATCCTGCAGCAGGACAGCAGCCTGAACTGACAGGAACAGAACAGCGGGTGATCGAAGCGGTCGCAGTACCTGATCCTTCAGAGAGCATGGCTGAAGCCGGAACAGCGGAAGGAGATCTGGATCTTCCGGATACATTATCGGTTCTGTTTGCCGGAAGCGAAACAACAGAAGAACAGGAAGTGATCTGGCAGTGCAGTACATACGATGCGGACATTGAAGGCAGCTATGTCTTTCAGTCTGTGTTTACTGACACATCACTGGTCTGGGATGATATGCCGGCAATGACTGTCACTGTGGCAAAATACCTGACCATCACACAGTATCTGGAACAACTGCCGGAAAGCAGTTCCGTATTTCAGATGAGTGAAGAGGAAAAGAATGAAGTACGGACACTGCTGCTGCAGATCAGCGCTCTGGAAAATGAAATGTCTGATGAAGACAGGACGGAGTGGCAGAGCAGGAATCCCGGGAAATATGCGCTTTATCAGGAATTGTGTTCGATCCTTTTGAACCAGTCAGGAGGAGAACATGATTATCTGGACGAAGATCTGATCTATGTTGAAACACTGGCTGTTTCAGAAATGAAAGACGGGATCGGTCCGTTTGACGAAGAAGACACGGCGGGAAGGGATACATCGGATTCAAACCACAGGATCAGGACATTCGATACGCTGACATACACCCTGTTTTACAGAACAAGATCCAACGGCATTTATGACAGTGTCGGCAGAGGATACATGTTCTATGAATTCGTTCTTCCATGTACAGAAAAGGAAGCGGTTTTTGATACGGAATCCATGGGCTGGGCGGGAAACCGGTGCACTGATCTGAATGATCTGACGCCCGGAACGACCGGATGGACGCTCAGCACTGATGGAGAAGGGAATCAGGTGCTGCTTGTCAAACGATTTATGGAACCGAATGAGACTGCGGAAAACGCATTCCCGGGCAGCGGAACGGTCAGTGCGGTAGTCCATATACTCGGGGCATCCAACGGTACGGTCATACAGCCGGTATTCCGTGCATGGATGGATCATAACGACATCGGACAGGCAGCGGAATGCGTTTCAGAACCGGTAGAGATCACATGTGAACTCAGAATGAATGCCGCACTGGCAAAGCATACGCATACTCAGGGACTTGATGTATTCGACTTTTCCACAGGAAACGATCTTGCACTGAACAAGGATGCCGGGCAGGTCAAAGGCAGGATCTACGGGTATTCTGTGAACCTCCAGCTCTACAGCAAAGGCAGTGCCGGTACGGGTGCAGACCTGAAAGGATGTGCAGTACCTGACGGACCGATCAGTATCAGCGTTGATATGCAGGCTGTTTACAGAAGATCCTCCGACTCCTCATCTCCCATATCGATGAATGACGACGGGTTTGTGCCGCTGATCTGGAGTTATGAAGGCAATAAGCGACCGTATTCCGATCTGCAGGCTGACGAAAGAGACGTCAAAAGCTATGGTCTGACATATGCGACGCTGGCCCCTCTGAACAGGAAGAACGAACGTCCGGATATCATGCCTGCCGACGGGTCCAACGGATGCTGGAACGGAGGAGACTGGCATGCGGTACAGGAGGGAAGTGTTGCAACATTTACGATCTATCCGAAAAGCGAAGAACATCCCAATGGCTACGAAGTGAATCCGCAGTGGTTCCCGAACGGCAACAGCGGAGCCGCACCGAAAAACCAGAACATTTACTGGAAGCCTTCAGACGGGGTGTTTACAGCAAGGGTCGGATGTATATCCGCGGCAGAGGTATACTTTATCGTTCCTTTTGAACAGAACGGAACAGGACTCAGCGAATGGTATGAAGACACAGGAACTGTCGAACTGAGTGCGGCAGATGCACAGCTGAAGGTATCGGATGTACTGCTTGAACAGGGCAGCAATGCCGATGATGTGCTGACATGGTCGGTTTTTATTGCCGGAGGAGGTGTGTATACACCGAATATCCATTACGCTTCCGCAGACGGATACGGTGATATCAACCATAACGAAGAACCGGATTCCTTTCTGCATACCGGCGAGGATGCTGTTGCGGTCGGACAGCCGTTCGGGATCACCTGGGGATTGTGGTGTGATCCCAGAGGTGACAGCGACAATGTCGTATATGCAGCGAACAGCCTGATGAAGTTCGATGATGAAGGCATCCTCCTGCAGAACAGCGACGGCAGCCCGGCAAGTCCGTCTGTCTATAACGACGGCTATTATGCGTCCGGTACATATTCATGGATGTATGCTGCGAAACCGGACGGTACAGGATGGCATGATGACGCTGAGATGAATGATGCTGTAGAGTCGGATCTGATCTATTTTTCTGATCTGCAGCAGCTGCAGGACCAGGGATATATCTGTGTGGGGATCCTGACGCAGTACCGTAAGGATCTGTCGGAAAAAGAATTCACCAAAAAGGCAGCCTTGTCATATATACCGTGTATGAGCGGAGAAGAAAGTCAGACAGCAGGCAATGTATACCAGATCAGGATCAGCACGACATGGTGGCTGAAGGACAAGGTCAGTGCTGCCGGAGGAATGATCCCGCTGCGTCAGGAAGGAGATGCTAACCGGACATTTGTCCTGCCGCCGGGTGACAAGCAGGATGTTAAGGAAAACTATGTCAAAGCAGTGTGGGAAAACAGCGCATATGTATCCGGACATACCGGGGATAATCATGACGGAGATTCTGTATATGTCACTCCGTTCAGAAGTGAGATCGAGATCACTGCTGCGCAGACACAGTCCGGTTCGGCAGAACCGGCAAGGATCTACAGCCTTGACAGCGGACAGCGCTATGTGGAATACCGGATCAAGCCGTCATTGACAACATATACGCAGACCGGAGAAGGCACACCTGTCACGGTGACCGTCAGGGCTGTTCTGCCTGCGCAGCTGATGTATAACAGTGACTTCGGATCGTGGTATGCGTCAGGTTCCCAATATGTACAGGCAGGCATCGGCAAACAGGGAAGCTGTTCAGGCGTACCTCTGGAGCCTGTACTGACAGCAGGAGAAAACGGACAGACGATCCTGACATGGACGCTGCAGAACATCATTCCTTCACAGGATATGAACAACATTTACTTCGGCACTGTGATCGATGAAGAAAACGGATATATCGAAGTAGCCGATCAGCAGCAGATCATTGTGACTGCATCCATCAGCGCAGACGGGGATCACCGCCCTCTGACTCCGGCAAACGACAACATCAGTGAAGCCGGGATCCGCATATCCAAACAGCTGGCGATGGCTGTGTCAAAAAGAGCCGACCGGAGGTTCATCGATCCGCAGGAAAGCGCAGGATGGACGATCACAGCGGGAAACAACGGTTCTTCCGATCTGACCGACTCCGTCGTTCTTGATGTATTTGCCTCAGACAGCACATACACGGGGGATCTGTATCTGGATGAATTCAGGATCCTGAAGTATTCTGCGGACGGTACGAAAGTCACAGCCGATAATATCGGTGACTGGGAGATCTGGTACACCTATCAGGAAGTTGATGAAGCATCCGCTGAAACCATCACGGCAGGACAGATCAGAAGTTCTTCAGCGTGGATCCGAGGCACTGTTCAGCCAGACGGAGAAGACCGTATCCTTGTGACGGATCCAAAGGAACGGAAGAATATCAAAGCCGCAGCAGTAGTCGGTACGCTTTACAGACAGCAGACATGCAGACTCCATATCAGCGTCACAATGCCGGGATGCCAGGGCGGACAGAAGATCAGGAATACGGTCTACAGAGGTTCTGACACCGGGGAATCGACCGTTTACATCGTGTCGCGCAGTATTGAGGGCATCATCTGGAAAGACGGTGACCTGGACGGTCAGCGCAGTGTACAGGAACAGCCGATGCATGATATGACGATCACATTGCTGAAACAGAACACCGCAGGAAACTACGAAACATATGAAGCAAACGGTTTGCCTGCTGTCGTTCACTCCTCCCAAAGCATGGATGTCCATACAGGAACGGTGTCCTCATATACAGACGGACGGTACCGGTTTGCGTCTCTTCCCGAAGGAACGTACAGGATCCTGATCGAAACAGCCGGTCTTCAGGAATACCTGCTTTCTCCGCTGCATATCGGAAGCCCGGATACCGATTCGGACGGTATTGGTATTTATGAAGAAGGAAGATTGTCAGGAATCGGAATATCCGACATCACCTTGCCGGAAGCTTCATCGATCGGCTCCTACCGTTATGTTTCGGAAAACAATGACGCAGGCATTGCGCCGGCCAGACAGCCGCTGCTGATCCGGAAAACCTGGATCAGGGAAACACAGACAGCACTTCCTGAAGAGATCATGATCGGACTGTACGAGGATGGTCAGCTGCTGGAAACATATACGCTTACCCAGGCAAATGCCGTATCAGGAAGAGATATCTGGCAGATCACGACTGAAGAACTGCCGGTCTATCGTCAGGATGGTTCGGACCGGATACAGTATACCGTCAGTGAATCTGCGGTTTCAGGATGCAGTAAGGATATGCTGGGCGGTAAAACGGTATTTGTGCAGGCGGGCGAAGCAGTATCCGAGGCAGGACTCTGGGCAGCGGAAAGCAGACTGTCAGGTGATTGTCTCGAGGTAGTCAACACCTGGGAGCCGGCAGAAGAAGAACTGACGGGCACGTTTGAAATGACGCTGCGGAAATGCAGTGCAGAACACAGCCTGATCAATGAACCTGCTGTATTTGAACTGTTCAGTTCCGGTGTTTTCATCGGGCAGTACACAACAGAAGCCGGAAGCGTCATGATCAGTTCCCTGGAAGCAGGAAGTTATGTTCTGAAGGAGGTCACAGCACCGGCCGGATATGTGAGATCCGACGCAGACATTTCATTCGAGATCCGGCAGGACGGAACGCTGTATCTGAGGGATGAGCTTACGGAAAACAGGATCATCCGCTTCTTCAGAAAACTGTTCCGTCTGGAAACGCAGGAGCACGCACATGCCGAATGGGATGCAAATGAACAGACGATGACGGTCATCAATGAACGGATCAAAGGAAGTCTGAAGATCACAAAACATACAGAAGATACTGAAGGGGAACCCCTGCAGACACAACAGAGTTACCGGTTTGCCCTCCATACGGCAGACGGAGACCTGATCCGGACATTCGAGGTCAGAAACAATGAAAGCACACTCCTGAATGACATTCCTTACGGGAATTATGTTCTGACCGAGCTGAACGGTACGGAAGACAGTCTGTCGCCGGCATATATTTTCAGGAGATTCACGGTCACCGGAGATCCGGCTGTACGGATCAACGGGGAAACAGTTGAACTGACAGTTACAAACATCTATGAACGCAGGAAAACAGACCTGCCGGTGGAAAAGATATGGGACGGCAGGGAACTGGCTGAAGCCGAATTTGTGTTGTATGCAGACGGAGAAGACATCCGGCATCTGTCAGTCAATGCGGAGTCATCCTGGAAAGGCATATTTGCCGGCCTGAATGAATATGATGACACAGGCAGGCAGATCGTTTATGAGATCCGTGAGAACGTGCCGTTGGGTTACGCAGTGACAGCTGACGCTGCCGGGCATGTATTCACGAACCATCAGATCAGTCTGGCTGTACTGAAAACGGATGAAAAAGGAAATCCTCTGCCCGGAGCGCAGCTCTGCCTGTGGGATGAACATGGCAATGAGGTCTGCAGATGGACTTCGTCCGAAGAACGTGAAGAACTAGGGCCGAAACTGAAGGCATCGCAAAGCTATTCGATCACGGAGATAAAAATTCCGGATGGATATGCATCACATAACACTGCTGTTGAGTTCAGCGTACTTCAGGATGGTACAGTGATCACAGACGCGGATATGGACGGTCATGTGCTGAAGATCGAAAATGTACCGCTTGATATCCGTGTGGAAAAACTGGACTCCTTCACAAAGAAACCGCTGTCCGGTGCTGTCCTGAAGATCATCGATGAGACCGGTAAGGTAATAGACCGTTGGACCAGCACTGAAGAAGCACACAGACTGCAGTCGGTCAGTGCAGGAAAGACATACACTCTCATAGAAGAAAAAGCTCCCGAACAATATGAGATCAGTGCATCCATCACATTTACTGCAGCGTCTTCCGATCAGACGCAGGTCATCACGATGTATGACAGAAAGAGATCCGAATTCCTGACAGCGCTTCCTAAAACGGGAGGAGACGGTTATCCGCTCTTCTGGGCAGGTGTATTCCTGATAAGCGGGGCCCTGTTCACATTGTCGGCAAAACTGCTGTTGAAAAGATAAACTGAAGGTTGACAAACACGTTAAACGCTCGTATTATTTTAACGTTATCAAATACCAGAGACAGTAACGGCGTAAGCTTAATCAGGTTACCGAGGTAGAGAAAGTCAATCTGTTAGTTGAACTTTTATGCCCTTGCTGTCTGTCAGCGAGGGCTTTATATATTCAGGTACGCGATAACAAGGAAAGGTTTAGGTGAAGGAATGAATCAGGCGGTATTAGAATCTAAGAAAAATGTCGTCACCGAGATTGCAGACAAGATGAAAAATTCCGGTTCTGCAGTTGTCGCTGAGTACCGTGGACTGAGCGTTGCTGAGGTCACTGAACTCCGCCGTGCACTGATGGCCGAGCATGTTGAGATGAAAGTCTATAAGAACACGCTGGCTGCCAGAGCAGCAGATGCGGCTGGTTATGGAGACCTGAAAAACGTTCTGACAGGACCCAACGCGATCGCATTCGGCGAAGACGAAACCGCAGCGGCTCGTGTTATGGCACAGTTCGCGAAAAAGCATAAGGCACTGATTCTCAAGGGCGGAATTGTTGAAGGCCGTGTGATCGGATCTGAAACAGTTGCAGAGCTGTCCCAGCTCCCGAACAGAGAAGGAATGCTGTCAATGCTGTTATCTGTCTTACAGGCACCTGTTTCCGGCTTTGCAAGAGCTATCAATGCTGTTGCTGAAGCCAGAGGCGGTAGCGCAGAAGCACCAAAAGAAGAAGCTGCAGAGGCAGCTGCCTAAGGAAGAAGGAGGAAAAAATCCATGGCAAAGTTAACACAGGAAGAGATTCTTGCTTATCTTGATGAAGCTACAATTCTTGAGCTGAATGAGCTCGTAAAAGCAATCGAAGAAAAATATGGCGTAAGCGCAGCTGCACCTGTTGCAGTAGCTGCACCTGCAGAAGCTGCTGAACCTGCAGCACCGACAAACGTAACAGTTGTTATGACAAGCTTCGGTGACTCCAAGGTCGGCGTTATCAAGGTCGTTCGTACGATCACAGGTCTGGGACTTGTTGATGCTAAGAAGCTGGTTGACGGTATCCCTGCAGAAATCAAGAAGGATGTACCGATGGAAGAAGCAGAGAACATTAAGAAGCAGCTTGTTGAAGCAGGAGCTACAGTTGAGTTCAAATAAGATTTGAACAAAATAATCATTTAGAGAAGCCGAAATCTGTTTCGGCTTTTCGGCCCTAAGAAAGGAACCGCGTTATGAGCCAAATTCACTATTTTACAGATAACAGCGGGCTGCCTTCCAACAGGAGGGAGATCACCTTTCAGTTTTCGGGCCGCACATTCACATTTGTTACGGATGATGGTGTTTTCAGCAAGGACGGTGTCGATCGCGGCACAGAGATCCTGCTGAAAAACGCCGTATGCACGCCATTGTCCGGAAGTGTTCTGGACTTGGGCTGTGGATACGGGACTGTAGGAATTGTTGTGAAAACAATGTTTCCGGAATGTTCTGTCACTTGCAGCGATGTCAATTCGAGAGCGCTGGAGCTCACTGAGCTCAATGCCGAAAAAAACAAGGCGACTGTCAGAGCGGTCATGTCAGACCGCTTCGACAGCCTGGCTGATCACTTTGATATGATTCTGACAAATCCTCCCATCAGAGCCGGAAAGGCTGTGGTGCACGGGATCCTGTCGGAAGCTTATGATCATCTGAACCGCGGCGGTGTACTGCTGGCGGTGATCAGGAGAAAACAAGGCGCTGAAAGCGCTGTCCGAAAGATAGCGGAAGTTTTCGGGTCTTGTGAGGTAATTGACAGGGATAAAGGATACTGGATTCTTAAGGGGATCAGAAATTGACGGCTTTACTCAACATTGATATTATTATATGTTGATAAATGTCGCTAAAAATAAGGGTAAGGGTAAGTATGCCCTTTTCGGCGTATATAAGGCGATGCAGGCGAAAGGATGGCGAACAATGGAGAATAAAGAAACCTACCGTGTTGTGAATTATGGCAACAAAGCAACCCGCCGCGATTATTCAAAGGTAAGTGCGGGGCTGGATCTTCCGGATCTGGTGGAAATACAGACAGCATCCTTTGAGTGGTTCACAACGGTAGGTATCAAAGAAGTATTTAATGATATCTACCCAATCTACAACTATGCCGGAAACATCCGGCTGAAGTTCATTGATTATGAATTCGGCGAGCCGAAATATTCGATCAGTGAATGCAAATACAGAGAAACAAACTACTGTGCACCTTTAAGGGCAAAGATGGAACTCGAGATCGTTGACCCTGATACAGGTGAAGTGATGACGCAGTGGGAAGAAGTCTTCCTCGGAGACTTCCCTCTGATGACACCAACAGGCACGTTCATTATCAACGGTGCTGAGCGTGTTATCGTCAGCCAGATCGTGCGTTCACCCGGTGCATATTTTGATATCGTTTCCGAAGACCGTACAGGCCGTGATACATACACATGCGAACTGATCCCTTCCAGAGGGACCTGGCTGGAATTCATGTCGGATGATAAGAAAGCGGCTCTGGGCAGGATCATGAACGTTTCGATCGACCGCAGAAGAAAGGTGCTCAGCACGATCCTCTTCAAGGCGATCGGTATGTCCCTGAATCTTGAACGTACAGATGATCCGTTTGATACGACAGAAATGCAGAAATTCCTGAAGACTCTGCGTTTCGAACTGTATCCGGATGTGATCGTTGAACAGGAAGAAAGAGAATTCCTGAACGACTACATGCTTCTGTACACATCTGTATTCGGAAATTACGAGGAGATCCTCAACACTTTGAACGCTGATAAGACAAAGACTACAAATGAAGCTCTTCTGTCCGTTTATGAAAACCAGCGTGCAGATGAAATCGCTACGATCGACGGTGCCATCAACCTGATGGATGCCAAGTTCTTCGACTACAGAAGATATGATCTGACGAAAGCAGGCCGTTACAAGGTACGCAAGAAGCTGAACATTCTTGACCGTATGGAAGGCCATAAGCTTGCGGAAGACCTGATCGGTGCCGAAGGAACTGTCATCTTCAATAAAGACGTCCATATCGGAAAAACAGAACGCAACGCTCTGCGTCCTGAGATCAACAAGGGCATCAACTGCCGTGCGCTTCCGTTCAACCATACATTCTCCCATCCTGTAACAGCAGTGATGAAAACAAGCTGGACGAATGCCCTGGTCGGAAGAATTCTTGCGACAGACCTTGATGGAAGCACTGTTTCCCTTTCCAAAGGAACAGTACTGACACCGGAAGATGTCAAAGCAGTAGCAGCTGAATTCAGCGAGGTTACTGTTTATGCAGGCATCATCGCAAGCGAGGCGAAGCTGACAAACGACAACGTAACAGCAGTACTGAAGCTGGGACAGCGTCTTTATACACCCGGCCGTCTGACGGTCAGCGGTGCAGATGTGACTGATGGTGCAGGAACAAACCTCCTGGATCGCTACATTCCGGACGGAGCTGCTCCGAATCTGACGAATGCAAAGAAAGAAGCGATCACAAAGATGGTAATGGAAGGCGCATCTGTCAGCCTCTGGCTGGTTGGTGCGTGCGTACAGGAGATCACGATCCTGGCAGCTGACGGTCATCCTGTCAAACTGATCGGTATCGATCCGCTGAACGACAAGCATACCATCACAATGCCGGATATGTATGCGCTGTACAACTATGAACTGACGATGCTCGATGGTATCGGTACAACAGATGATATCGATATGTTGGGCAACCGTCGTATCCGTACAGTCGGTGAACTGATCCAGAACCAGTTCCGTATCGGTCTTTCCCGTATGGAACGTGTTGTCAAGGAAAGAATGTCCATTGCGGACGCATCCAACCTGACACCGAAGCAGCTGACGAATATCCGTCCGCTGACAGCAGCGATCAAGGAGTTCTTCTCCAGTTCCCAGCTGTCACAGTTCATGGACCAGCAGAACCCGCTGGCTGAGCTTTCCAACAAGCGCCGTATCTCTGCGCTGGGTCCCGGCGGTCTGACACGTGAACGTGCCGGATTCGAGGTCCGTGATATTCATAACTCCCATTACGGAAGGATCTGCCCGATCGAAACACCTGAAGGTCCGAACATCGGTCTGATCTCTTATCTGACTACTTATGCAAGGGTCAATGAATACGGATTTATCCAGACGCCTTACCGTAAGGTCATCGACGGATATGTAACGGATGAGATCCAGTACATGTCTGCAGATGAAGAAAACGATCACGTTATCGCTCAGGCAAACGAGATCGTAGAGGGACATCTGGCAGGCGACCGTATCGTCGCGAGAATCGCCGGTGAAACCGTCATGGTTTCCAAAGACGAGATCGACTTTGCGGACGTCAGCCCGCGTCAGATCGTATCTGTCGCGACAGCCTGCGTTCCGTTCCTGGAAAACGATGACTGTACACGTGCTCTGATGGGCGCTAACATGCAGCGTCAGGCAGTTCCTCTGCTGAACCCGCACAGCCCGTTTGTCGGCACAGGTATGGAACACCGTATTGCGCGTGACTCAGGTGCTGCCTGTGTTGCGACGGCTCCCGGTGTCGTTACCTATGTAGATGCTACTAAGGTAGTCATTCAGGAAGACAGCGGAAAAGAACATACATATGAACTGACGAAATACCGTCGTTCCAACTCTTCCACATGTCTGAACCAGAGACCGATCGTCTTTGACGGTGAACGTATCGAGCGCGGTGACATCCTGGCTGATGGTCCTGCAATGCAGAACGGCGAACTGGCACTTGGCCAGAACGTCCTGATCGCATTCATGACATGGCACGGTTACAACTACGAAGATGCGATCATCATGTCCGAACGTATGGTACGTGAAGACGTATATACTTCCGTTCATATCGAAGAATATGACATCGAATGCCGTGATACAAAACTCGGACCTGAAGAGATCACGAGAGATATCCCGAACGTTGCAGAAAGCGCATGCCGCAATCTCGACGGAAGAGGTATCGTCATGGTCGGTGCGGAAGTAAAAGAAGGAGATATCCTGGTCGGTAAGGTCACACCGAAAGGCCAGAGCGAGATCTCTCCTGAAGAAAAACTGCTCCTGGCGATCTTTGGTGAAAAGTCCAGAGAAGTCAGAGACAACTCCCTGAAAGTACCTCACGGCGGTGCAGGTATCGTTCATTCCGTACGTATCTTCAAGCGCAAGGATGACCATGAACTGTCTCCGGGCGTCAATGAAGTCGTAAAGGTATATGTCGTCCAAAAGAGAAAGATCTCCGAAGGCGATAAGATGGCCGGCCGTCACGGAAACAAGGGTGTCATTTCAAGGATCATGCCGATCGAAGATATGCCTTACATGCAGGATGGTACTCCGATCGACATCATGCTGAACCCGTTCGGCGTTCCTTCACGTATGAACATCGGTCAGGTCCTGGAAGTACATCTGGGAATGGCTGCGAGATCTCTGAACTGCAAGTTCGCTACACCGGTATTTGACGGTGTATCCAACGAAGACCTCAGAAACATCATGCAGGAAGCGAACACATCCGCAGACGGAAAATATCTGCTGACTGACGGTATGACAGGCGAACCGTATGATGAGCGCATCGCGGTCGGTGTCATGTACATGATCAAGCTGGCTCACATGGTCGACGATAAGCTGCACGCACGTGCAACCGGACCTTACTCACTCGTAACTCAGCAGCCTTTGGGCGGTAAAGCTCAGAACGGCGGACAGAGATTCGGTGAAATGGAAGTCTGGGCACTGGAAGCTTATGGTGCTGCACATACACTGCAGGAGATCCTGACAGTGAAGTCAGACGACATCATGGGCCGTACAAAGACTTACGAAGCAATCGTTAAGGGCAAGGATCTGCCGGAACCCGGTATTCCTGAGTCATTCCGCGTCCTCGTACACGAACTGCAGGCTCTTGCAGTCGATGTCAAGATGGTCGGTGAAGACGGTGAGGAAATGGATCTGAAGCAGATGGAACAGGAAGAGCTGAAGGAAGAAACAACGCTCGACCTGAGCCGTCAGAACATTGTCAACGATGCTGAATCACAGTCAGATCTGACGATCACTGACAGCCTTGAAGAAGAAATTCCCGAGGCAGCAGCTGTCGGATTTGATGACTTCGATGATACGGATCAGTACTAAGGAGGTATAAGCGATGAATATCAATAACTTTGACGCGATTAAAGTCGGACTCGCCTCTCCTGAAAGAATTCGTGAATGGTCCTACGGTGAAGTAAAGAAACCCGAAACCATCAACTACCGTTCCCAGAAGCCTGAACGTGACGGCCTGTTCTGCGAGCGTATCTTCGGTCCCCAGAAGGACTGGGAATGTGCCTGCGGAAAATACAAGAAGATCCGTTACCAGGGCGTTGTATGCGATCGCTGCGGCGTTGAGATCACAAAATCCAGCGTTCGCCGTGAGCGTATGGGACATATTGAACTGGCTGCTCCGGTTGCGCATATCTGGTATCTCAGGGGAATTCCTTCCCGCATGAGCTTACTGCTGAATGTGCCGCCCAAACAGCTGGAAGAAGTAGTTTACTTTGTAAGCTGGATCGTAACCGATCCGGGCGATACAAAGCTGAGCTACAAGCAGATCCTTTCCGAACGTGAATTCCGTGAGAATACGGCTATTTACGGACCGGGCAGCTTCAGCGCTGCAACCGGTGCGGAAGCGATCAGAACACTGCTTGAACAGTGCGATCTGGAAAAGGAATACACAGCGATCCTGAAAGAACTGGAAAAGGCAAACGGCGACAAGCGCAAGAAGCTGATCAAGCGTCTTGAAACTGTCGATGCTTTCCGTACCAGTGAAAACCGTCCTGAATGGATGGTCCTGACAGTACTGCCGGTCATTCCACCGGATCTGAGACCGATGCTGCAGCTGGACGGCGGCAGATTTGCGACAAGTGACCTGAACGATCTGTATCGTCGTGTCATTACCCGCAACAACCGTCTGAAGAAGCTGCTTGAACTCGGAACACCTGCGATCATCGTTCAGAACGAAAAGAGAATGCTGCAGGAAGCTGTCGATGCTCTGATCGACAACGGACGCCGTTCCAAGCCGATCACCGGTGCAGGCGGACGTGCGCTGAAGTCACTGTCTCACTCACTTAAGGGTAAGCAGGGACGTTTCCGTCAGAACCTGCTCGGTAAGCGTGTAGACTTCTCCGGCCGTTCCGTTATCGCGATCGGACCTACACTGAAGATGAATCAGTGCGGTCTGCCGAGAGAAATGGCTATCCAGCTGTACAAGCCGTTCGTTATCAACGAACTGGTCAACCAGCAGATCGCCAGCAACCCTAAGACAGCTGAAAAGCTGATCGACAGACAGGAACCGCGTGTGTGGGACGTTGTTGAACAGGTCATCAACGGCCACCCTGTATTCCTGAACCGTGCACCTACACTGCACAGACTTGGAATCCAGTCCTTCTTCCCGAAACTGGTTGAAGGACATGCAATCCGTGTCCATCCGCTCGTATGTCCGGCATTCAACGCCGACTTCGACGGTGACCAGATGGCTGTCCATCTGCCTCTGAGTGAAATGGCAAGAGCTGAGACGGAAGTCCTGATGCTCGGTGCCAACAACATTCTGGGTCCGAAGGATGGTAAACCGATCGTTACTCCCGGACAGGACCTTGTTCTGGGTAACTTCTATCTGAACATGGAAGAAACAGCTGAGGAGTTCTATGCGAAAGCAGACGCACTCGAAAAGCTGGGCCTGCCGAATGAGGCTGCGAAGTGGAGAAGATACGGTGATAACGAAGGACATATCTACAAAGATGTCAATGAGATCCTGATGGCATATCAGACCGGTGCAGTACATCTTCATACAAGGATCGCGCTGCCCGCAAAGACATTGAAGAAGACATGCTTCAACAGTTATCAGAATGAATGCTATCTGCTGACATCTGTCGGTAAGATCATCTTCAATAACGTACTGCCCGCTGATTTCCCTTATATCAATGAAGCAACGGAAAGCAATCTGAAGGTTACTCCGAACGATGACTTTGTTCCGATGGGAACAGATATCCGCAAGGAGATCCAGAGCCGTAAGGTCACTTCCGAATTCAAGAAGAAGGACCTCGGAAACCTGATCGCTGCAGTATTCGATAAGTACAACATCAACGGTACAAGTGATATTCTGGACTCCCTCAAGGATATGGGATATCTCTATTCCACAACAGCAGGTATGACAGTTGCCCTCAGTGACATTTCTGTCGCACCTCATAAGGATGAGATCGTTGGTGAAGGACGTCAGAAGTCCGATCAGCTGAATGCACTGCGTGACAGAGGCATGCTGACACCGCAGGAATGGGAACGTGCGTTCTCCTCTCTGTGGGACCGTGTCAAGAACAACGTCGGTGATACACTGATGGCATCTCTGCCCCGTATGAACCCGATCAACATGATGGCTGTATCCGGTGCCCGTGGCAACAAGAACCACTTCACACAGCTTGCCGGTATGCGTGGTCTGATGGCTCGTCCTACACAGTCCAAATCACGTAAAGAATATCAGCCCGGTATCATCGAAGTCCCGATCTATTCCTGCTTCCGTGAAGGCATGACCGTATCAGAGTTCTTTATTTCCACCCACGGTGTACGTAAAGGTCTGACCGATACTGCTCTGAAGACTGCCGAGTCAGGTTATCTGACAAGACGTCTGGTCGACGTTGCTCAGGAAGTGATCGTCAACGAGGAAGACTGCGGAACAGATAAGGGATATCTGGTAGAAGATATCGTTGATCCGAAGAACAACTCCATGATCGAACGTCTGTTTGATCGTATTGACGGACGCTATACTGCTGAAGCAGTGGTCGATCCCAACAGCGGTGAAGTCATTGTCGAAGCTGACACATATCTGACCAGCGAACTTGCAAAGAAGATCGTTGATGCAGGTGTCAAACAGGTATACATCCGCAACGTATTCACATGTGAATCAGCACACGGAATCTGCTGCAAGTGCTATGGCCGCAACATGGCTACAGGCAATCCTGTTGAAACAGGTGAAGCGATCGGTGTCATGGCTGCCCAGGCGATCGGTGAACCCGGTACTCAGCTGACCATGCGTAACTTCCATACCGGCGGCGTTGCCAACCAGAGCGGTGATATCACACAGGGTCTTCCCCGTGTTGAAGAACTGTTTGAAGCACGTACTCCGAAGAGAGTTGCAGTTGTTGCGAAGATCTCCGGTGAGATCACTGATATCCGTGAACAGGAAAATCATCAGGGTATGATCGTTACTGTTTCCAATGATCAGGAATCCATCGAACATAAGTGCGACCTGACACAGGCTGTATCTTCTGACCTGAGAGTCGGCTCACTTGTTGAAGCAGGTGACACACTGACAGAAGGCCAGATCGCTCCGAAGGAACTGCTGGAAGTTGCCGGTGTCCGTGCTGTTGAAGAGTATATTCTGAAGGAAGTCAAGAAGGTATACGCTACACAGTCCATCGACATTTCCGACAAGCACCTGGAAGTCATGATCAAGCAGATGCTGAAGAAGGTCGTTGTTACAGACGGAGGAGACTCCGGACTGTCACTCGGCCAGACACTCAGCATCAACAGTGTCAACGAGCGCAATGCAGCCCTGCTGGATGAAGACAAAGCTCCGATCCAGTACGGACCGATCCTGCTTGGTATTTCCAAGTCAGCCGTTGAAACAGACTCCTTCCTGTCAGCTGCATCATTCCAGGAAACAACACGTGTCCTGACAGATGCTGCTGTAAAAGGCAAGGTCGACTCACTCAGCGGACTGAAGGAAAATGTCATCATCGGTAAGCTGATCCCTGCCGGAACAGGACGCCCTGAATACAAGCGTGAAACAACTGACCGCATTGTTGCCAAGGCTGAATGGATGAAGGCAGAGCGCCGCAGAAAGGCGGAAGAACTTCTGGAAGCTACAGAAACAAGACTTCCGGATGAAGTGATCCGCTCCGATTCTGATAAAGAAGTCCGCATTGATGAAGAGGAAACTGCTGAATAAGCAGATACTTTGCAGACACAGTGCTGTGCTCATTGAGCAGAAAACTGATAAGACCGTTTGAGAGTAAGATCTCATCCGGTCTTTTTTTGACCTGATCCATTTCTGATAAATATGTAAAGACTGTCCATTCAGATGGAAATTAACAGTATCTGATCATTATTACGGATATCATGAAAACTAAAAAAGCGGTATCATTAAAGCAGCTAACTTACAGCAAGCGTTTTTTGTATGCTTGATTCAAATGGAGAAAATATTATGTCTGAATTGTTCCTGAATATAGTGGATATATACCATTATGCTTCAATTGCCCTGTTTACGATCGGTTTATGGAAGGTCCTGGAAAAATGCGGTGCCAAAGGATGGTGGGCATTGCTGCCGGGAGGCAGGTACTTTAAGCTCGGTGATGTCGTTGAATGCGATAACGCAGGCATTGTAGTCCTGTTTCTTGAGATTTGTTATTGTCTGCTGTGGATCGCAGGTGAATTCGTGCCGCATGAATCGATGTCTACCGGCATTATCGGTCTGGCGGTGATCGTTGTTGTCCTGATTCAGTTTGCATTTATGTTCAGGATCTATACAGGTGTCTGCTTTACATTTGGAAAAAGCTGGCGCTGGATGTTTTTGTGGGTCCCGTTTAACTGGATTGCAGCACTGATCTTTGGATTCAATCCGAAATTCCAGCCGGTTAATCTCGGCATCCGTCTGAATGAAGATCTGAAGGCAGGTACCGATCCGGCAACGATCGGAACGATCAGGAATTACATGAGCCATATTCAGGATGGCGGCCTGACGGTCATGCTGAAGGAAAGGACTGTTCGTGACTTCAACAAGAAGCGCTATCTGCTGAAGGATATCTACTTTACGATCCCCAATAATTCGCTGGTGCTTCTGCTTGGTGGTTCCGGTTCGGGAAAAACGACACTGGTCAACGCGATCACCGGTTATGAAAAGGCGAATGCGGAAATATATCTGAATGGTCAGAATGTCTATGAACAGTATGAACTGATGAAATACAAGATCGGGTTTGTACCGCAGCAGGACCTGCTGAGATACAATGACACGGTTCTGAATACATTGAATGATGCCGCAAAGCTCAGGCTTCCGACATCCATGAAAAGGAAAGACAGAACAGACGCGATCGATGAAGTGCTTGATACGCTGGGACTTGTTTCCGGTAAGTCGGGACTTGTATCGAAGAAATCAGGAGGCATGAAGAAGCGCATTTCGATCGGAACAGAACTGATCTGCCGTCCTGAACTGTTTATTCTTGATGAGCCTGATTCCGGTCTGGATGGTGTTATTGCAAGAGAACTGTTTGAAACACTGCAGAAGATCGCGCATACCGGGCGAATCGTCATTGCGATCACGCATACACCGGACCGCGTCGTCAATATGTTTGATAAGGTGATCGTACTTGCGCGTGACTCGGGAAGAGTCGGCCGTCTGGCATTCTATGGAAGACCGGATGAAGCGCTGAAATTCTTCGGAAAAGATTCTATGGAAAATATCATCATGGCGATCAACCGCAAGGATGAAGGCGGCGAAGGACGCGCAGACGAATTTATTGCCAAATATGCGGAATATGTCAATGAACATTCCGGAAATGAAGAAAAGGAGGAACTGCCTGATGAACAGCGTTAAGCATTACAGAGGCAGAATTGCCCAGACAGGCATTTACCTCGGAAAACTCTTCCGTATGTTTATTTACCAGAATGACTGGAAGATGCTGCCGATGGCCGCAATCATTGCCGGTGCCGTAACCTTTGCTGTAGGAAACAATATCTTCAAAACACAGGAAGGTACGCTGAGCGGATGCTTTGCACTTGTATGTGTATGTATCTGGAACGGTTTCTTCAATTCCATCCAGGTAGTGTGCCGTGAACGAGCTATCGTCAAACGTGAACACCGTGCAGGCATGCATATTACTTCTTATATTGGCGCGCACATGATCTATCAGATGCTTCTGTGCCTGATGCAGACAGGCATACTGATGTTCATCTGCTCGATCGCGAATATGAGTTTCCCGAAAGAAGGAATTATCACAAACAATTTCTATATTGATTTCACGCTGTCATTGTTCCTGATCACCTATGCCGCGGATATGGCATCACTGGCGATCTCCTGTTATGTCAAGAACACAACAGCTGCTATGACGCTGATGCCGTTCATGCTGATATTCCAGCTGATCTTCTCAGGCGGCCTGATCTACCTGGAAGGCGCGGCCAAAAAACTGACCGGCTTTACGATCGCAAGATGGGGCCTGGCTGCGTTATGCACATTGGCAAATTACAACAGTCAGCCAATGGTATCACTGTGGAATGAGATCTGGAAATTCCGCTCTATGACCATTGAAGGACAGCAGCCGATCAAGATCTTCACAGACACGATTATCCAGGAAGGAAGACTGAATGATTTCCTCCTGGAATCCGGTTCTTATAATCAGGATCCGGCATATCTGTACGATAAGGCAAACCTGCTTCAGTCCTGGAAGTATATGATCATCATGGCGATTATTTTCGCGGTCATTGCAGTACTGCTGCTGAAACGGGTAGACAAAGACAAACGCTGACATGATCACTGCAGACAACATTCAATCCGGAAAGACACACTTCCGGAACATACAGCATTACAGCGGAGGTATGATATGCGCTATGGTTTTATCGGTCTCGGCAATATGGGAGGGGCTATTGTGAAAGGAATTCTTTCCGGTGACAGTTTTTCTGACGACGAAGTTTACGGTTATGATATAGATTCCGTGAAAGCAGAACAGCTGTATGAGGAAGCAGGCGTCAGCTTGTGCGATTCGGTCGCTGATCTTGCCGGACATTCCGATGTCATCATTCTTGCGGTAAAACCGCAGTATATGCAGTCGGTTCTGGATGAATTGAAGCCGCTGGATATTGAGGGCTGCCTGATCATATCGATCGCTGCCGGGCTGCAGACTGAATTCTTTGAAGATGAGCTGAAAGACAACGGTGTACGGATCGTCAGGGCAATGCCGAATCTGAATGCCGCATATCATGATGCGATCGTCGGGATCTGCGGAGGCTCTGAAGCGGTTGAAAATGATATAGAAACAGCTGAACGCATATTTGCGTCTGTCGGAACGACGGTCCGGATCGATGAGCACCACTTCCCTGTGTTTTCCGCGATCGCCGGAGCTTCACCTGCGTTTACTTTTATGTATGCCGATGCGCTTGCTATGGCAGCAGTAAAAGCAGGGATTCCGCGCGCAACAGCTTATCAGATCGCTGCAGCAGCGATCCGGGGAAGCGGAACAACATTGATGAAAAGCAGTGAACATCCGGATGCACTCAGGGATAAAGTATGTTCTCCCGGAGGCACGACGATCGAGGGTGTAACTGTCCTGGAACAGAACAGTTTCAAAGGAATGATCATCGATGCGGTGGATGCCGTGATCGATAAGGATAAAAAACTCGGGAAATGATAGGAGAAGATGACGATGAAATATATTGATATGCATTGTGATACACTCATGGTCCTCCTGTTCAAAGACAGGGAGAACATGAATCTGTATGAGTCTCCTCATACGATGGTCGATCTGAAAAGAATGCGGAAGGGCGGTCAGATGGCACAGTTCTTTGCGGCGTTCCTACCGCAGCCAAGTACGTATAAACACTTCGGAACAGAACCACTGGATGATGATGTATAT
>JAFOMZ010000176.1 GCA_017421125.1 Solobacterium sp. | reverse complement strand
CAGGTTCCAGATCATACGGTCTGAATACTTTTCTTTCAACCAGTTAAACATGTGTTAATTGTATCAGAACATACCGTGTTTGGCATATAATGAAGCAGTATGAACGGAGGATCTGCAATTTATGATCAGAGAAGATGAAGTCAAACGAATTCTGGCACTGTCTGACGCATTCGGCCCGAGCGGATGTGAGGACGATGTCAGTGCACTTGTAAAACAGGAACTGGAGGGTGTACTTGAACTGACTGAGGACAGGATGCGGAATGTCCGGGGTGTCCTGAATCCGGATCAGAAGGGCCCCCGTGTGATGCTTGACGCGCATCTGGATGAAGTCGGAGCAGTTGTACAGGCGATCAAGCCGAACGGAACGATGCGTTTCCTGACGCTTGGCGGATGGACTGCCAATAACCTGCCTTCTTCTTTATTCAATATCAGGAATAGAGAAGGGAAACTGGTAAAGGCAGGCGTCGCGGCAAAGCCGGTGCATTTCATGTCTGCTTCGGAAAGAAACGCATCCCTGACAGTGGACGATATGGTGCTGGACTGCGGAAGCACGAGTGCTGAAGATACCAGGAATTATTTCGGGATCGGGATCGGATCCTTTGCTGTCCCTGCAGTCCAGGCTTCTTATGATGAAGAAAAACGTCTGTTCTTCGGAAAAGCCTATGACTGCAGGATCGGAGTGGCTGCCGAGATCGAAACATTGAAGAGACTGCAGGGGGAGGATCTGCCCTGTACGGTTACGGCATCCTTTGCCGTTCAGGAAGAGGTCGGTGAACGCGGCGTCTATGCAAACTACAAAGCACTGCAGCCGCATATTATGATCTGTTTCGAAGGCTGCCCTGCAGATGATACGTTCCAGGAACCTTATATGATACAGGCTGCGATGTATAAAGGACCGATGCTGAGACACTTTGACCGTTCGATGATCACAAATCCGAGATTCCAGAAGTTTGCCCTGGATTTTGCGCGTGAAAACGGGATCCCGGTACAGGAAAGTGTCAGATCAGGCGGCGGTACAAATGCCGGCATGATCCACACCGAAGGCATCCCTGCGATCGTCATCGGCGTGCCTGTCAGGTATATCCATTCCCACCATTGCTGGTGCACAGCAGACGACTATGAGGCGGCTGTAGAACTGGCTGTCGGACTGTGCCGGAAACTGGATGAAAAAACACTGGAAACATTCTGATCAGAAGCCGGATTTTTGTTGATTTCATGCGCTTTAGAATGATTGCGTATGCAACTATCCGATGCTATAATGTACGAGATTAAGTGGAGGTACACAAAAATGGGTCTGAAAGATAAACTGCTGAGCTTCGTCGCTCCGATCGATGATGAAGACGAAGATGAAGAAGAAGTTGAAGAAGTAGAAGAAAAACCTGCTGAACCGAAACCTGTCAGTTCTTATGAAACAAAGAAGAACGACAATGTGAAAAAGGTTGCTTCTGATACAAAAATGGTTCTGTTTGAACCGCGCAGCTTTGAAGAAGCTGAAGAGATCGCACGCCATCTGAAGCAGAGAAGGGCTGCAGTTGTTAATCTGCACCGTCTGCAGCGTGATTATGCACAGCGTACAATCGATTTCCTGACAGGTGTTGTATTTGCTCTGGACGGAACTATCCAGAAGATCGGACATAATGTCATTCTCTGCACACCGAAGTCCATCGGTGTTGACGGGGAAATCTCTCTGGAAAGCGATGACGAATGAGAATCATCAATTCGAAACTGTTCTGGTGCATCTGCGTGATCTGCAAAGGCAGTGTGAACGCAGGTTTATGCATACTGAATCCAGCTTTCTGAATGAGGAGGAACAGGCTGCCGCAAGAAAGGAATTCCCGGAGTCTGGTCTGATCCGTTATGAAGGCGGATATCCGGATGCCATGAAAAAGAAGGTCATTTTTCTCAGGGATGAGGAGGATGACCTTTGTGATATTGTGTGCCTGAAGGCATCGATCGATCAGCGCTTCAAAGGGATCACGCATCGCGACGTCCTTGGTGCTCTGATGAGTCTTCAGATCGACCGTCACAGCTTCGGTGACTTCTGGATCGAACAGGATCGGATCTACCTGTATACATCACAGCAGATGGGACGTTTTCTCTGTGATAACCTGGTCCGGATCTCGTCCCTGAATGTTTCGTTTGAGATGACGGATGAGCATCCCTCACAGGTGTTCCGGACAAAGAAGATCAAAGCAGTGATCGCAAGTGAACGGGCTGACGCGATCGTTGCTGCACTGGCTCATTGCAGCAGAAATGAAGCGAAGCAGATGATACGTTCAGGCAAGGTACAGTTCAATCATGTGACGCTTGTGGACGTTGATGAAGTGTGCGATAATAACGTTACGATTTCGATCAGGGGTACCGGCAGGTTCAAATATCTGGGGGCTTCCGGCAAGACCAGAAAGGATCGTATAACGGCGGAATTCCTGCAGAGTATCTAGGAGGGAAGCACTGAATGAGCACGCAGAGACCGACATTTAAAGTCGTAAAAAACGGATATGACAGATTTGCGGTCGATGATGCTGTAGAACGTTATGCTTCCCGTGTGGATGAACTGGAGCGCAGAGTCGCTGCTTATGAGCAGGAATTGTCAGAGCTGAAGCAGAAGATGAGCTCAATGAAAGCGCATTATGCCAAGCTCCAGCAGACATTGTCTGCCGAAAAAAAGGCAGCTGACAATCTGACCCGGATCTCTCTGAAAGAGGCAAACGAGATCATCGAAACTGCCCAGAGAAATGCGGACACGATCGTATCGGAATCATTGAAAACAGCACGGACGATCCTGAGTGATCTGGCGCAGCTGTATAATGATGCGGATGTTGTCAAAGAAGAAACAAAGATGAAACTGAATGATCTGGTGGATGAGCTGGATCAGATCACGCTTCCCAGAATGCCCGATATTGAGTGGCTGAGAGAAGCGGAAGAGAAAATGCGTTGATCAGGACGCGCCTTCATGGATGGAAGTAAGAGAGAGCCTGTGACCGGTGAAAACAGGACGGAAGCCATGAACGGACATCACCTGTGAGCAATCGTAATCCCTGCGTTAAAGGGATCAAGAGTGCATGGGAAACCATGAACTAAGGTGGTACCACGTCAAAAGCGTCCTTAGATGATAAGGACGCTTTTTTCTGAAAAGAGGGAGAAATAGATATGGATTACAAAAGCACACTGCATATGCCGAAAACCGATTTCGAGATGCGCGGCAATCTTGCAAAGAAAGAGCCGGGTATTCTGAAGGAATGGGAAGAAGACGGCTACTATCAGAAGATCCTGGAGCATCATAAGGATGAAAAACCGTTTATTCTGCATGACGGTCCGCCTTATGCAAACGGAAACCTGCATGCCGGTACAGCAATGAACCGCTGCATTAAGGACTTTATTGTCCGTTCACATGCAATGGAAGGTTTTTACACGCCGTTTTTCCCGGGATGGGATACACACGGTCTGCCGATTGAAAACGCGATTCAGAGATCCGGTGTTGATAGAAAGTCCATGTCTGCTGCAGATTTCAGACAGCTGTGCGAAAACTACGCAAAAGAACAGATCAAAACACAGATGGCTACCGAAAAGAGACTCGGACAGGTAGCTGACTATGAACATCCTTATATCACACTGCAGAAAGGCTTTGAAGCGCGTCAGATCCGCTGCTTTGAGAAGATGGCTCTGGACGGACTGATCTTCCAGGGACTGAAGCCGATCTACTGGTCTCCGTACAACGAAACTGCGATCGCTGACTCCGAGATCTTCTATAAAGATGTCAAGGACGCAACGATCTTCGTGAAATTCCCTGTCGCAGACGGCAAAGGCATTCTTGATCAGGATGACAGCTTTGTTATCTGGACAACAACACCGTGGACGATCCCTTCCAACGAAGCAGTCTGCCTGAACCCGGACCTGGTCTATGCGGAAGTTCAGACAGAAAAGGGCAAGCTCATCTTCCTGGAATCCATGACGGAACAGCTCCTTCAGAGATTCCATCTGGAGAACCAGGGCGTGCTCAGAACATTCAAGGGAAGCGAACTGGAACTGATCACATATCATCATGTCGTACTGGATAAGGAATGCCCTGTCATTCTCGGCGATCATGTCACTGATGAAGATGGTACCGGATGTGTTCATACAGCCGGCGGTCACGGTCTTGACGACTACTACGCCTGCATGAAGTACGGTATCCCGCCGATCTGCACTGTCGATGAACGCGGATTCATGAATGAAGAAGCAGGTCCGGAATGCCAGGGACTGACATTTGAGGACTGCTCCAAAAAGATCATCACGATGATGAACGAAAAAGAACTGCTGCTGGCAGTGGAGACGATGATTCACAGCTACCCGCATGATGACCGTCTGAAGAAAAAGGTCATCTTCCGTGCCGCAAAACAGTGGTTCTGCTCCATTGAGAAGATCAGGGAAGCAGTACTGGATCAGATCCAGAATCACGTTACATGGCATAACGAATGGGGCCAGATCCGTATGTACAACATGATCAAGGACCGCGGTGACTGGTGCATTTCCAGACAGCGTCTGTGGGGTGTACCGATTCCGATCTTCTACTGCGAAGACGGAAGCCCGATCATGGAAAAAGAAGTATTTGATCACGTGGCTGATCTTGTTGAAGAATTCGGTTCCAACGTCTGGTTTGAACGTGAAGCGAAGGATCTCCTTCCGGAAGGATATACAAACCCGAAATCACCGAACGGTATCTTCACAAAGGAAAGCGACATCATGGACGTCTGGTTCGATTCAGGTTCTTCCTGGAGCGAGCTTGAGGCTAGAGGTGATGGTTATCCCTGCGACCTCTACTTTGAAGGTTCCGACCAGTACAGAGGCTGGTTCAACTCCTCAATGATCGTAGGTACTGCAGTCAAGGGAAGATCTCCTTACAAAGAAGTACTCTCCCATGGCTATGTTGTAGACTCCAAGGGTGAAAAGATGTCCAAGTCAGTCGGCAATGTCGTGAATCCGATGGATATCATCAACACCAACGGCGCCGATGTATTCCGTCTGTGGGCAATGGTCTCCGACTATAAGCAGGACCTGAAGCTTGGTGACGCAAACATCAAACAGGTTTCCGAACAGTACAGAAAGATCCGCAACACGTTCCGCTTCCTGCTGGGCAACCTGAATCCGGAAGACTTTGATCCGAAGAAAGACTCCGTTGCATATGAAGATCTGACACCGGTCGACCAGTATATCCTGGTATGCCTGAATGACACAGTTGCAGAAGTCCGCAAGGCATATATGGAATATGACTATGTTGCCGCAAACAAAGCGCTCATGAACCTGATGGTCAATGAGTTCAGTTCCTACTACTGTGACTTCACAAAAGATATCCTGTACTGCAGCGATGTCAATGATACAAGAAGACGTCAGGTACAGACAGTATACTGGCAGGCTGTTGATGCCCTCGTGAAACTGTGGGCACCGTTCCTCTGCTACACTGCTGAGGAAGTCTGGAAACATTTCAATGATGATTCCGAAACATCCGTACACTATACACACTTCCCTGAGGTTCATGACTATGCGAATGCTGCAGAACTGAAGGAAACATTCGACAGACTGCTGGATATGCGCTCCGATGTCAACAAGGCACTGGAAGTTGCACGTACAGACAAGGTGATCGCTTCCTCACAGGAAGCAGCTGTTACACTGCACTGCACAGAAGAAGAGCAGCAGCTTCTGAACGGTACGCTTGGCGAATCCCTCAGTCAGTGGCTGATCGTTTCCAAGACAGTGTTTGTAACAGATGACAGTCATCAGGCTGAAGTAACAAAGGCACCGGGTGTGAAGTGCCCGAGATGCTGGAACTACAGCGAAGAAGCAGATGAAGACGGCCTCTGCCCGAGATGCCGCCGCGTCATCAAAGGATAACGATTTATCATGAGGATGCCTGTGAAAGGGCATCCTTATTTGACATCAGCGTATTAATCTTGTTATAACTATCTCTGAACGAGGTGCTTATGAGAAAATTTTTGTTTGTGATTTTTGCGGGTATCATGCTCGCGGGATGTACAAGAAGCTATACAGTAACATTTCATACAGACGGAACCGCTGCAGAAAGTGCAGTCCTTGAAAAAGGCGCATCACTGGGCAGCCTGCCTGTTACGGAAAAAGACGGCTATGATTTCACGGGCTGGTATTCAGACCGTGCTTTGACAAAACTCTGGTCTGCAGAGACACCTGTTGAAGAAGATACGGATCTGTACGCAGGCTGGAATGTTCAGAAACGTACGGTTGCGTTTGAAACGGAAACTACGACCGTCATTGACCCGATCACCGTCGATTACGGAACGATCGTCAGTCTGGAAGAACTGACGCTGGAAAAAGAAGGCATGACATTTACCGGCTGGTATACAGATGCTGAGAGAACGATTCCTTATACGGGAGAGGAACCGATCACTGAAGATACCACGATCTATGCAGGATGGGAAGGTCCCATTCACGTAGAACTGGAAGTGAAGGAGTTCATCAACCAGGCTGCAGCCGGTGCACGTGAAGGCTGTGAAGGCGCATCGCTTCTGATGGCACTGCAGATGACGGGACATGCTGAGGAATACAACTATTACACGTTCCTTGATGAGATCCCGTATTCACCGGACAGTTCACCTTATAAAGGGTTTGCCGGAAATCTCTGGGAGGACACGCCGGAGATCGATGCCATGATGCCGGGCCCTGTAACAGAATGGGGTAAGAAATACGGCAATACGGTGAACATAACCGGCTGTGATGAAAAACAGCTGATCTCGATACTGGAAAAAGGACATCCTGTTGTCGTATGGACAAGCATTCATTTCCAGCCGAGTGAAGTGATCTATTATGAATGGGGTACATACAAGAGCCATAACCATGTCATGCTGCTGATCGGCTACGATGAAGAAACAAACCGTTTCAAGATTGCTGATCCTGCAGGATGGAACAATGGTATTTACTGGGTATCATACGATACATTCATGAACTCCTGGGACTGCTACAGGGGTGCAGTAGAAGTATATTAAAATGACCGGCACAGATTTTCATTTGTGCCGGACTGTTTTTATCAGAGCTCGATCTTTTTGAACTGCTCCCAGGGCAGTTCTTTTTTTCCGAAATGACCGTAGTTGGTCGTCTGTGTATAGATCGGCCGTCTCAGGTCCAGTTCATTGATGATGTTGGAAACACTGAAGTCAAAGTTCTTCATGACGATCTCCAGAAGTTCATCATCTGTATATTCCGATGTACCGAATGACTGTACATAAACGGAAAGGGGTCTGGGTTTGCCGATCGCATATGACAGCTCGATCTGGCATTTATGTGCCAGCTTGTTTGCAACAATATTACGGCAGACATAACGTGCATAATATGCAGCGCTCCTGTCAACTTTCGTAGAGTCTTTACTGGAGAAGCAGCCGCCGCCGATCGGCGCATATCCGCCATAAGAGTCTACTACGATCTTTCTTCCCGTTGTACCGGAGT